>JAEWLC010000010.1 GCA_023393475.1 Pseudomonadota bacterium | reverse complement strand
GCAGATGGTGTTCCAGGACCCGACGCAGTCGCTGAACCCGCGCATGACGGTCTTTCAACTGATCTCCGAGGCCTGGGTGATCCATCCGGACATCCTGCCGAAATCGCAATGGCGCGCCCGTGTCGCGGATCTGCTGGCGCAGGTCGGGCTATCGCCCGAGCATGCCGCCCGCTATCCGCACCAGTTCAGCGGCGGCCAGCGCCAGCGCATCGCCATCGCCCGCGCCATCGTGGCCCGCCCGCGCCTGCTGCTCGCCGATGAGGCGGTCAGCGCCCTCGATCTCTCGACCCGCATCCGCATCGTCGAACTGCTGAAACGGCTTGCTGCTGACATGACCTTGGTATTTGTCTCGCACGACCTCGGCGTCGTTGCGGCCCTTTGCGACGAGATCGTCATCCTCGAGAAGGGCCGCGTAGTCGAAGCCGGCCCCACTCGCAAAATCCTCGATACGCCCCAACATCCCTACACGCAGGCGCTTCTCTCCAGCGTCCCCCGCATGCCCGCCTGACCGATCCAAGGACTGATCCATGACGACCCAGACCGACTATTCCGCCTCGCTCGACGCCTGGAAGGTGCGCCGCCTGACCAACCTCAAGGCGGCGAATGGCTGGCTCAACATCATCGGGCGATACTGGCTCGAACCCGGATCGGCCACGGTCGGCAGCGCCGCAGACAACGACATAGTGCTTTCGGCAGGGCCCGCCCAGGTCGGCACCATCACCGAGGACGAAACCGGCGTCACCTTTGCCCCCGCGGAGGGCGGCCAGCCGAAGCGCCTCGAGCTCAACAAGTACAAGCCGCCGCAGTTCGACGTCGGTAACCTGCTGCTCGAAGTGACGACGATGAACGGCGAGAATGCCCTGCGCGTCCGCGACAAGGCGTCGGATGCACCGGCCCGGTTCCCCGGCATCGAGTATTTCCCCACCCAGCCGTCCTGGCGCATCGTTGCCGACTGGGTGCCGTTCGAGCAGGAGCTGACCGTCAACACCTCGCACAACATCCCAACCGACGTGGTGGCCACCCACAAGGCGGTGTTCACTCACGAGGGCCAGACCTACGAGCTTATAGCCACCCACGGCACGCCCGAAGCTCCGCAGTTCGTCATCCGCGATCTGACGTCAAAGGACTCGACCTATGGCGCCTGCCGCTTCGTCTATGGCGAGGACGTAACCGGGAACACTATCGTCCTCGACTTCAACAAGGCCATCAACCCGCCCTGCGCCTTCACCGAACACGCCGTCTGCCCCCTCCCCCCGCCTCAGAACGTCCTGCCCTTCCGCATCGAGGCCGGCGAGAAGCGTGTGGAAATGCCGTGAGTGGAGTGACGCGGATGACGTTCGAACTGGGCTCCACCATGAAGGTGTTGCGCCCCTATCCCAACGTGCTGGCCTTTTACGACGGCCGCATTCCCGGCGTCCGCGCCCACTCGCCGGAGCCGAACTGGCTCGATGACGGCGCCTTCACACTGGGCACCGCTTCCTATGCCATCGTCGAGGGCGACGAGGCGCTGGTCTACGACACGCATATGTCGCTTACGCATGCCCGGATGATCCGCAAGACGCTCACCGACATGGGCGTCACCCGCATGAGGGTGGTGCAGAGCCACTGGCACACCGACCATGTCGCAGGGAACGAGGCCTTCGCCGATTGCGAGATAATCGGCAATGCCCTGACCATCGCCGCCCTCGAGGCCAATCGCGAGTGGCTCGAAACGAACGACCCGCCGATCAAGCCGATCATTCCCCCTAACCGCGTCTTCGAGAACCAGATGCGGCTGAAGGTCGGCTCTACCGTCGTGGAACTACGTCAGCTCGACATCCACAGCTACGACGAGACCGTCATGCTGCTGCCGGCGCAGGGGCTGTTTTTCGCGGGCGACACCCTTGAGGACACTTGCACCTACGTCACTGAGCCCGAGCGGCTGGCCTTCCACCTCTCCGACCTCGAGCGTCTGTCGACATGGAAGTTCGAGAAGATCCTGCCCAATCACGGCTCGCCAGAACGCATCGCGGCCGGCGGTTATCCGCGCGAGTTCATCGAGGCGACGCGGCTCTACGTCGAAAAGCTCCAGCGAATCCCCGACGAGCCAGGGCTGGGACAACAGGACCTGCAGATGTTCGCGCGCGAGGCCCTCGCGACCGGAGCCATCGACTACTACCCCGCCTACGAGCCCGTGCATCGGCACAACGTGGCGCAGATGCTGGAGCTCGAGGGCTAGCTCATTGCCCTGATCAGCAGGGCCAGCCGCGGCGAGAAGGCTCTACGGATCGCCGCGGCGCCGAGGAGACCGGTCAGCAGAACCGCACCGACGTTCACGGCCACGACGGTCAGCGGGTTGGCTGAGAACTCGACGTCGAGCAGCACTGCCGTCAGCACGTACGCCAGGGCAATACCGATCAGCGTCGCCAGCACGGCGGCAAAGGCAGCAAGCAGAGCATACTGCAGGATCGTCACGGTGACGACCTCAAGCCCCGTCGCGCCAAGCACCCGATTTATGACGGCATCGGCCTGGCGCTGCTGCTGGCCGGCCGCCAGGCTGCCGAGCAGCACAAGCAAGCCGTTGCCGACGGTAAGGCCGCCCACCAGCGAGGCGGCAAGCGATAGCTGACCCAGCGCTGCTGTGATCATTCCTAGGGTCTCGCCGATAGCGATGAAACGCACGTCCGGAAGTGCGGTCGCGAGCTTGCGCTCGAGCGCCTGCTCGAGGCCCGGCGGTGCGGTCACCGCGGCGAGCAGCGTCGAGGGGTAGTTCTCGAGGACGCCCGGCGAGAACGTCGCGAGGAAGTCCATGCCGCCCTGCCAGGAGTACTCGCGAAAGTTGCTGACCTCGGCAGTGATCTCATCGCCAAAGACGTTGAAGGTCAGCCGGTCGCCAAGGTTCACGCCCAGCCCCGACCGAAGGCTCTCATGCAGCGACAGGAGGGGCGCGCCTTCGTAGCCAGCTGCCCACCAGCGTCCCTCGACCACCTTCGAGCTCGACGGCAGCTGCTCCCGATAGGTGATGGGCACCTCGCCCGACAGCAGGAACAGTGCCTCGGATCCGCGAGCGCGCTGCGCGGTGACCGGCTGGTCGTTGATCCTCGTCAGTTCACCCCGCAGCATGGGCGTGGCGGTGAACGTGCGAACTTCCCCGCCTTCGTCCTGCATCGCCTGCAGGGAGGCGACTTCGTCGTCGAACAGGTCCGATGCCACGACGGTAGGGGCGTCGAAGACGGAGGCGCCGAGATACTCGTTGCGCAGGTTCACCTCGAGCACCAGCACCATGACGAGCATGGAAAGCGCCATGCCGACCGAAACGACGATCGAGGGTGCGTTCGAACCATGGCCGGTAATGCCGCGCAAGGCATAGCGGAACATGTTGTTGGATGGCTCGGGCACATGAGCGAGCAGCTTGCGTACCCCCGCGATGGCGAGCCGGAAGAGAAGAACCGCCACGGCGCTCACTACGGTGAATGCCGCAACCAGCACCAGATCGCCGGTCATCAGGATAGACAGCCAGATGAAGGCGACGACCGCCAGCAGCAGCGGCACGATCTCGAAGGAGCGGAGCAAGGAGCCCCAGTCAATCGGCGGCGCCGCCAGCCCCTTGGCGCGGAACAGCGTCACGGGCCGGATGCCCTGCGCCTGCTGCAGCGGAAGGTAGGAAAAGGCAAAGGCCGTCAGAGCCCCGACTCCTGCCGCCATCAGCAGCGGTCCGGCGTGGAGGCCCGGCGGCAGGGTTATGCCCACGGCACCACCGACTATCGGCACGGCAAGGAGTGCAATGCCCGCGCCCACGGCTAGCCCGATGGACACGCCGATCGCGGCCAGCGCGGCCACCTGCGTGAAGAAGTGGATGAACACCCTCGTCCGCGTGGCGCCCATGCTGCGGAGCACGGCGATGACGTTGGAGCGTTCCGCGACATAGGCCGAGATACTGGTCCACACGCTGACGCCACCAATCAGCAGCGAAGCGAGGCCGACAATCACGAGGAAACGCATGAACAGGTCGTAGTAGTGCACCATCGGGCCCAGCCCGTCGCGGGCCGAGCGCACCGTCCAGCCCGCTTCGGCGAAGACCGCTTCGATTGCGGCCTTGCCGGGTTCGGGCTCGAGCTGGTCGAGCAGAACCTTGTAGCGGAAATAGGAACCAAGCCCCGGCAGCGGCGAGGTACGGTCGGACAGCACCGCCAGTGCCTCAGTCGAGATGACAGCCGGCAAGCCGAGGCGGAAGCCGCGGATGGCCCCATCGGGCAGCCCGTCCAGAACCCCACGCACCTCGATCGGGGTGCCGCCGAGCTGAACGTCGTCACCCACGCCGATGCCGAGCTGGTCGAGCATCACCGGGCTTACGAGCGCGCCGAACCGCCCGTCGCGGAAGGAGAGCAGTTCGAATGCCGAACCGCCGCCCGCGAGCGCCGGACTGGCGACCCGCCCGAGAAGTGGATACTCGGGGCCCACAGAGATCAGGTCGACGAAGGCATCGCGATCGTCGACCTTCGCGCGCACGTTGGTATCGACGACGTTGGCAACCTTGCCGAAGCTCTGGAGCCGGGCCAGTTCGTCCGCGGTTGCCACACGATCGGTGCGCGAGACCTCGACGTCGCCGCCCATCAGCAGCGCCGCGTCCTGTTCGACCGCCTGCCTGATGCTCGCTCCCACCGAACTGACCCCTGCGATGAGGGCGGTACCGACCGCGAGGCAGGCAATGAGCAGCGCGAAGCGGCGGAAGTCGCCGCGCATGTCCAGGAGGCCGATGCGAACCGCCTTCAGCAGGCCACCCATCAACCGCGCACTCCGGTCGTCTCGACCAGCTCTCCCCGGGTCATCGAGAAAACGCGGTCGGCGCGTGCAGCGAGGCTTTGGTCATGGGTGACCAGCACAACCGCGGTCCTTCGCCGGCGGGCAAGATCGAACATCAGGTCGACCACCACGGCTCCCGAGGCCTGGTCGAGGTTTCCGGTCGGTTCGTCCGCAAGCAGCAGCTTGGGTTCGGTAATCATTGCCCGTGCGAGCCCGACGCGCTGCTGTTCGCCGCCGGACAGTGCCGAGGGGCGGTGTCCCAGCCGGTCGCCAAGCCCCACGGCGGTCAGCGCGGCCGCGGCAGCCGATCGGGTTTCCGCGAGGCTGAGGCCAGGAGAAGCGATCTCAAGCGCCAGGCCGACATTGTCGAGCGCAGACAGGGATGGGATCAGATGGAAGCTCTGAAAGACGATGCCGAGGTTATTTCGCCTGAACAGCGCCAGTTCGTCCTCGCTGAGATCGTTGAGGCGCTGACCCGCGACGACGACGTCTCCTCCGGTGGGGCGCTCCAGCCCGGCGAGCAACATCAGCAGCGAGGTCTTGCCGCTGCCCGAGGGGCCGACGATTGCGGCGACCTGGGCCGGTGCGACCTCGAGACCGACATGCTTGAGGATCTGAAGCGGGCGCCCCGCGATATCGAGCGTGTAGTCGACGCCCACAACCGATACAATCGGAGTATCTTGTGGGGAGAGGCCCTCACCGGCAGAATTTTCAGTACGCATCATCCGAGGGACTTGCCGGACAGAGGGAAACGAGGAAGAAGAGTCGTCGTGTCAAGACTCGACGGACATTGCGAGGTCTGACATTGCCAATGCGGCAAGTCAAAGTGGAACTGTGCGGTTTCCCTATACTCCGGGGACACCGTGGGCATTCGGAGCGGAATGGTATGTGGAACGGCATCACTAGGGCAGCGCTGCTGACGGTCGTCCTGGCAGCTCCACTCGCATCTCCGGCGACGGCTGCGCCGGCTGAACTGGACCTGCTGATGTCCTATATGGGCGATTGGCGCGGTCAGGGGGCGCTGGTCGGGGGAGAAGCACCCGAACCCTTCCGTTGCCGTCTCGCCATCTCCAAGGGCAACCAGTCCAAGATCAACTATGCCGGACGCTGCACGCTCGTCAGCATGAACCTCTCGGTGAACGGCACGATCGCATTTGACGACGTCGCGCGGCGCTACCAGGCCGTGATGAGTTCGAATGCCGGCTTCACCGGGACCGCCGTCGGGCGCCAGAAGGGTGACACGATCAGCTTCGACCTTACGGAAAAGCAGGTCGACCGGGGCGGCAACGACGTTCGCATCGGCTCGCAGATCAACCTGATCGGTGACTCGATCACCGTGAACTTCGAGGTCGAGTTCAACAACTCCGGCCAGGTATTGACCGCGTCTGTTCCGTTCTCGAGATAGCGGCATCGCCCGACGACGGGGCGCGGGGCCGCACCGAAGGACGAGCACTGGTTTGACCGATTCTGCTCCCTTGATACTGCTACGCACCCCCTACTTCCGGGGACCGGTATCCCTAGAAGGCGTGCCCGAAGCACTGCGCAGCCATTTCACGGCCGATGCGAGCAGGATCGCCGAGGCCGATGCCGTCGTATTCCATGTGCCGGACTGGCGCGCGAGCCAGCTGCACGACACGCCGAAATATCCCGGCCAGCTATGGGCGCTGTGGTCGTTGGAGAGCACGGTCAACTACCCGCGCATGTCCGATCCCGATTTCCTGCGCCATTTCGACCTGAGGCTCACCTATGAGCGGTCGGCCGATATCTGGTGGCCCTACCTGCCCGGCCTGTCGCAATGGCAGGCGGCGCAAGAGTTGGCGCCACGGCAGAAGACCGAACCTGCCTCGCTCGTCATGTTTCAGTCGGCGTTGATCGACGAGTGCGGACGCAACGCGTTCGCCGGCGCCGTGATGCGACAGATTCCGGTCGATTCCTACGGCCGCGTGCTCCGCACCCGGAACCTTGCCAACGACACGGGACGGCCGAGCAAGCTCGATACCATCGCGCGCTACAGCTTCTGCCTCTCGCTCGAAAACTCCCGGGCGCCCGACTATATCACGGAGAAGCTGTTCGACCCGCTATTGGTGGGGACGGTTCCGGTCTATCGCGGCGCGCCGAACGCTGCCGAGTTTGCGCCGCCGCACTCCTATATCGACGCCGAGGCGCATGGCGGCCCAGCGGGGCTGGCGGACTACCTCCGGCACCTGATGGAAACCCCCGAGGAATACGAAGCCTACTTCGCCTGGAGGCAGGAGCCCCTGCCCGCCACGCTGCGTGAGAAACTCGAAGCGGTTGCGACGCCCCCCTGGATCAGGCTCCTCGAGACGGTGGACAGGATGCGGGGAAGACGGAGCCGCGGCCTGCCAAGCCTGCCCTTCGGGTTGAAGGCCGCACTATCGGCACGTACCACCCGGATGGCACGGCGGCTGGCCGGCAAGCCGGCCACGAAAGTGCAGATCCAGTGAGCACTGTCATGCCGGCAGATATGCGTGCCCTCCTTGCCGTCTGCCTGCGGTTCGATGCGGACTCCGCACGAGCGGATGAACTCAGCCGGCGCATCGCCAAGGTCGGGTGGGATGAGTTCTTCGCCTATGCCGACGAGGTCCGGCTTGGTTCGGTGCTGGTGCGGCAGGTCGCGAGACTGGGTCTTACCCCTGCGATTCCCGCCCTGACACTGCCCGACGGGCGGATGACGGTTACGGCAGCGCTCGAGAAGCGCGAAGCCGATCACGTCGCGCGCCGTGGCGTGCTCGGCGAGCGGCTGGCCGAGATCGTGGCCGCGCTCGGTCGTGCCGGCATCGTGCCGGTGGCCCTCAAAGGGGGGCGCTCGATCGTCACCGGCTGGCCGGACTGGCGATACTTGCGCGACCTGGACCTTCTCGTTGCGTCATCGCGGGCGGCCGAAGCGCAGGAGATTGTGCTCGCGCTCGGGTACCGGCCCTCAGCGGTGCCCCGGTCGCGGATCATCCACCACCACCTCTACGAACTCTATCGCGACGACATGCCCGGATGGATCGAGATCCACCGGCGCGGTGGACCGTCGCGGGTGGAGCAATTTCTGTCTACGGCCGAGATGCTCGCCGCCGCTGTCCCCTGCCCCACCGGGGCCAGCATCCTGCCGCCCCACCTTAGCGTCCTGCATGGCATGGTGCATCATCACGTCGGGCACCGAGCCGTGAAGCACGCAACCATCGAACCCAAGGGCCTCTACGAGTTTGCCGCCGAGGTGATGCATCTGAATGCGGAGGATCGAACCGCGCTCGTCACCCGGGCGTCGCTCCACCCCCGGCTGCTGGCCATCCTGGACCTATGGATCGCGGCGGCCGCCGACCTCTTCGGCATGCCGGTTGTTGCACCACTGACCCTTGTCCCGGACGCCGTAACCTGGTGGGCGGACATGCGCAGCGGTGGGCTCCGCAGCGGCATCGGCCCCGAACTGCGGGCGGCGTTGCAGCCCGCTCGTATGCGGCGGGCGGCGGGCGGACAGAGCATGATCAGGCGCATCTACCGGCGCCTCACCGTGCCGCTGAGCTTCATCAAGCGGCCGACGATCCTGCCGTAGCCGCACTGCCCCCGAGGGCCAGCGCCTTGACGCGATATTCCTGTACATCCGGTGCGGCCACCGAGGCACGCGTGAAGGCGGCGGCAGCGCCAGCACGATCGCCCAGGCGCAGCAGGGCAACACCCGTGAGGTCGTGCGCGTAGCAGCCGAAGATGCGCTGATCATGGCCCAGATGGTCATCGCAGAGCATTGCGGCGTCCTGCCCCGCCAGCGCCTCCAGGTCTGCAAGCGCCGCCTCGGGCTGGCCAGCATCGATGAGCGCCCGCGCACGAACGAAGCGCAACGACCAATTGGCGGGATAGAGCGCGAGACCGGCTTCAACCAGGTCACGAACGTCTTCTCCTCGCTGGGCCCGGAGGCGGGCATTGGTGTGCACCAGCATGCTCCGGAGAACCCGGCTAGAGCGATCCGTCGGCTCGGCGCGGGCAAGCCCCTCATCCGAAATGGCGATGGCTTCGTCGATCTCGCCGAGCCCGGCGAGCGTATAGGCCAGATCGTTCCAGTAGTAGACCCGGTCAGGATCGCGCAGGACGGCGGCCTGCAGCAATGGCAGGTTGCGACGGTACTTTGCCTCCATATCGCCGTCGTAGCCGAGATGGATGAGCGTCGCCGCCACGTCGATGATGCGGGCGCCGGTCTCTCTCTGGATCGCATCGAGGTCGGGGCGCATGGTCTCGTGGATCGCGCCCTTGAAACGTATCCGTGGATCGTTCCGGAACAGGCGGTATTCGCGGTAGAGCGTGCGATTGCTGGCGACGCGAAACAACGGCCGTGCGGCGACAACATCCGGGGAGGAAAGACCGGCCCTTAGGGCCTCATGTGTGGTGTCGGCCAGGCGCTCGTCGGCGTCGATATAGAGAATCCAGTCGCCGGAAGCAGCTTCGAGGCCGACATTGCGTGCCGCGGCAAAGTCATCGTGCCAAGCGTGCTCAAGCACGCGCGCGCCGTGCCTCGTGGCAATATCAATGGACGCGTCGGTGGAACCCGTGTCGACGATAACGATCTCGTCGACCAGGCCCTTCAAAGACAACAAACAGCCGTCGAGAAACGGCTGCTCGTTCTTTACGATCATGCAAGCACTGATCCGAGGACCAGCGCCTGCCGTGAAGGTCACGAAACGTTGCCAGCGGCCAGTGCCGGGCTGACGGTCAGTCCGTTGATGGCGAAGGACACCACCACGGGAGCCGCAAAGGCGGTAGTGGTCACAAGCTTGCGCAACGCATCGCGGCGACCCTGATCGACTGTCTCCAGCGCCTGCTCGAGACGCTCGCTCTCGTTCTTTTCTGACAAGGTAATCCCCTAAACAATCCCAATGCGGAATCTTCGCCGGTAACGGCGGTCACGTCAACGTGCTTGCGATATTCTGCAGGTGCCATTCGGCAGTAGCGAGGTCTCCGAGCAACAGTTGGTAGGCCGGAATTCCGAGCGCAAGCCGCCGCATACGGCCGGTAGCAGCGGCAATTCCCGTCCGCGGCAACATGACTTCACCCATGAGGCGCCCGAAAGCGTCGTTGCCGCCGATGCGCCGTGCCGCCGAGCGGCCGCCGTGGTTGGCGACGAGGAACACCACCGCGTCGAGCCTGCCGGCTCGAATCACCCATGGCCTGCCGCATATCGCCGGGCTGACCGCACGGATCAACGTGCCGTCCCAATTGATGATCCGTGGCGCGTCGTGGATGGAGGAGGGAAGCCCTGCGACGATCCCCAGACTGCCCTGCTTGACCCGTAGCGAGCGCGGCCGCGCGATCACCTCGTTTTCGCGGATCATGAGGTGCTCATCGCCTTCGATGTCGTGCCCAGCCATCGCCAGGTGCAGCGAGAACGTACTCTTGCCGCAGCCCTTGTGGCCGACGAGGAGTACGCGCCGCCCTGCGACGATCACGCTCGCGCCGTGGATGAAGGGAGTGTCCGGATCGCCTTCCGTAAGGTCGGCAAGGACGATCCTGTGCAGAGCATTGATGAGGTGGCCCGCCGTGCCCTCGATGATCTCGCCGCCCGGCGCGGAGGCGACAAGGAAGCCGTCACGCATGCGGATCGGAATGTCGACGGGCTCGAGCGACAGGCCTGGCAACTCCGGCTCAGCGGCAACGAAAGCCAGTTCTGCCCCGACTTCGGCGGTCGGCGGGTAAAGCCGGAACTCCCGCCTCAGGGTGCGGCAGATGATGGGGCGCAAACGACGAGTCCTTCGTCCAGCAGGGACACGAGGCACTCGTGGACCGCCTCGGTCGGCGACGTGGCGAGGCCAAAGGCATCGGCCAGGAAGGCCTCGATCTCGGCAGTCGTCTTGTTGAGGCCGCACAGCTCATAGACGACGAGCGCCGTCGGGTTGAGGAAGTGCACCCGCTCGCTCTCGTTCTGGTAGACCATGGCCCCATCAGGGACGCGGTTGACCTCAATGCCCTCGACGGCACGGAACAGCGTATCGGGTGTGATTTCGGTCATTTAGGCGTCTCCCAAGTTCGGGGCGTCATGTAGCTGCAATGTCCCGCAGACGGCAAGCTAGCCGGTCAACCACTAGAGCGCGATCGTAGCGGGCCCTCACAGCCCTGTGGGCGGACTCCGCACGCTCGGCGCTGGCGCGGACGTCCTGCAGCGCCCCAACAATGGCATCCGCAAAGGCCTCCGGGTCGTCGGCGACGAGCATGTCGCGGCCGGGGGCGAAGGCAAGACCTCGCGCGCCAAGGCTGGTGGTGACGATAGGGACGCGGTGCGCCGTCGCCTCGAGGAGCTTCAGCCGTGTTCCCGCGCCGGCCCGCAGGGGAGCGACGAACAGGGTCGCCGTTGCGTAGGCTTGGGCGATGTCCTCGACTTCACCCCGGAGTTCCACGTCGGGCTCGGTTCCGAGATCGGTCACGCGGCCGGAATCCCTGCCGACCAGCACAAGCTTGACGCCGCGCCCTGCCCGCTCGCGGACGATCGGCCAGATCTCGCGCACCATCCAGCCTGCCGCATCGACATTGGGGGCGTAGCCGAACGAGCCGACGAACAGCAGCGTCCCACCGTCGTCCCGTCGCTCGGGTGCCTCCGGAAGCGGTACGGCATTCTCGATGACCTCTGGCGACAGGCCCGGTTGCCGGGTCGCCATCCACTCGCCGTCGCGCTCGCTGGAAATAAAGTGGCGGGCGATGCCGGGTGCCGACTTCGAGATCAGCGCAGCCATTGCGTCGGCCTCGGCCCGTGCCCAGCCGGCGGCATCCGGATCGGATGTCTCGAAGGTTGCCGCGACCTCGCGATAGGAGGTCCATTCGTCCTCGTCGAGATCCATCGTCGCGCGGCCCGCCCGGACGACCGGCAGCGCGTCGGCGAGATACGAGCGGCCGATATGGACTAGGTCATAGGTGTCCGCGCCGACGGCCCCGCCCAGCTCGGCGAGCACCGGCACGCTGAGATGCGCCGCCAGCGAACTGCGGCCAAAGGAGCGGAAAGCCGCAAGGCGGCCCGTCCGATCGGCCAGCCGGGAAAGGAGCGCGAAATGCGTATCCTGGCGTCCAGCCACGGGAATAACCGTCGTCTTCACGCCGAGTACGTCCGGCAGCTCCGGCGAGCTGTCTTGCCTGCCGGCGACGGGAAGGACAGCCAGATGCGTATCGAACTCGCGGCTCAGCGCCTCGAGGAACATGCCCTGCCGCATGGCGAGGCCGTTGCCGGAGCGGGCCGGCATGATCGGCGCGATATGCAGGGCCCGTGGTCGGGCCGTCATCCGGGCATCTCGGAACGGATGTAGCCGGTCTGGAACGCCGGGCTTCGAACGACCGCAGGCATCGCGCTCCGTTCTCCGAGCCCGGCGGCAAGCGCCTGCAGCCGGTCAGCGATGACCGCATCCGATTGCGTCCGGGCCAGGTGCTCGATGCGGGCGCGGACGCCGGGTACGACTTCGGCCAGGAGCGCCAGTGCATCTGCCAGAGGCTGGCCCGGCTCACCTGCCCCGCCATAGACTCCGCCGGCGCGCAGCAGGTCATCGACGAGACCGGGGCGGTCAGCCCGCGATACGGGAGTAACTGACCCTGCGGGTATCAGGGACACTTCTCCTGCCGGCAAGCGAAGCCGGCGGCCAAGCCAGATGTGGTCGTCCCCACGATCGAGGACATAACACTGCTGGTCCCCTGCAGCGAAAATCAGCCGGGGCTTGCCGGCTTCGACTTCCACCCACCAGTGGCGGCGGTCCGCCGCGCGGCCCTCGCCGATCTCGCCATGCGGCTGCAACGTGACGGTGAAAGGCGGTTCGTCCACCACTTCGAGCACGAACGACCGCGACCCGATCAGCTGCTGCTCGATTTCCCGTGCCTCGGCTCCGCGATCCGGCGGCGTGAACACCTGGCCACTCCAGCGCCGCTGGAGTTCGGCCAGAGCAGCGAGGCACTCCGGCTCATAGCGGAAGCCGGAGAGCTTTCGCTGGTCGCCCGCGTATTGCCACTTGGCGTTGGTGCGGTGCTGGAACAGCGCGCTGCCGGCAAAATCACGCTGCACGAGCATGTAGTCGTCTGCATAAGGTCGGTGCGGCACGAGAGCATAAGGCGCGCCCAGCATTTCCCAGGCGAGAAGGAACGTATCCTTGTCGCCATAGATCAGCTGGTAGACGTCATCGGCCGCCACGTTGAGCTGCAGTGCGGCAGCGAGTGCTGGGGCGTGGCGCCTGCGGTCGACAAGCAGTTGCCCGCTCTCGAACGACACGGTTCGCCGGCCTTCGAGCCCGAGCAGCGACCAGATCGGGTTGTCGGGGCGCAGATCGAGTATGTCGGGCCAGAAGACCGCGCCGGTCTCGGCATATTGCGGCCAGTCGAAGCAGGCCTCTGGATCGCTGACAGGCACCTGGTCGGCATCAAGCAAGAGCACCTCGGCAAACCGGCTGTGGACCAGCGCGAACGCCTTCAACTGCCAACCATCACGGATATTTACGCCAGACGCCGCGATAAGCGGCGTGGCATCGACCAAGCGCACGTCGAGCGGCTCGACGGCGGCGGCCATGGCGGGAGAAATCTCGGACTGGCCGAAATACCATAGCTCCACCGGCAGGGACGATCCGAGAGCGTGCCGGAGCATGTGCAGCAGCACGTAGGCATTGGTGAAAATGCGCGACCCGCCGGCCACCACCACGAGTCCGCGGCCACTGCCTTCTGCGGCCCGCACCGGCTGGCCGCCGGACCGGATTTCGGCCGCCAGCCGCCTGATCCGCGCGCTTGCGGCTTCCGCCTCTTGGCTCATTGAAAAACCTGACAAATATCTAGGGACGTTTGGCCAATCGCGGCTTGCGCCTCCAGCGGTCATTAGATTTGATCGCGCCGCCCGGAGCAACCATGTCGACCGCCGCTTTTCCTAGCCAAAACGTGTTGATTCTGACGCCGGTAAAGGGCGCCTCGCATCATTTGCCGCGCTACGTGGAATTGATCGAGCGCCTCGACTGGCCGCGCGAGCATCTGTCGGTGGGGCTGCTCGAAGGCGACAGCACTGACGATAGCTACGAAACGGCCGCTTCGCTGCTGCCGCGGCTTCGCGACCGGACGCGGCGGACGGAGCTTTTCAAGCGCGATTTCGGCTTCTCGATTCCGCCCGGGGTCCCCCGTTGGGCGCCTCCCATGCAGCTCATGCGGCGAGCGGTTCTGGCGCGCGCCCGCAACCATCTGCTGTTCCACGCCCTCGACGACGAGGATTGGGTGCTGTGGATCGATGTCGACGTCATCGACTATCCGCCCGACGTGCTTCGACAACTGCTGGCAACGGGCTTCGACATCGTGGTGCCGAACTGCGTGAAGAAGCCGGGGGGCAAGACCTTCGATGCCAACAACTGGACCGAAGGCGGGGCGACGACATTGTCTGACCACAGGGGCAGCGGCGCCATACGGCTCGATGCCGTCGGGGGCACGATGCTGCTGGTCCGCGCCGACGTGCACAGGGACGGGCTGATCTTTCCCGCTTACCCCTATGGTGTCGAGAGCACCAAGATGCGCGCCAGGCATCCGATCTGGCGCAAAGGTGAGATCGAGACCGAGGGCCTAGGCATCATGGCGGCCGACATGGGCGTCCAATGCTGGGGCCTGCCGGATCTCGAGATCATCCACGCCGATGAGTAACCTGATCCGCAGGCTCCGCGGCAAGGCTCCATTGGTGAACATCGACCTTCCCGGCCTGCCGCGCTTCCGCATGGAGACACACGGCCGGTCGGACGCCTGCGTCTCGAGGTCGATCGAGGATTGGGGCCGGTGGGAACCCAACAGCACTGCCGTCGTGCGGCAATTGCTGACCGAACCGGCGGATTTCATCGATATCGGGGCCAATATCGGATGGTACACGCTGGTCGCGGCGCATGCTCTCGCCGGTCGAGGCCACGTCCACAGCTTCGAGCCCGATCCGGCCCATGCGGCAAAGCTCAGGGCCAATCTCGTCGTGAACCGGCTCGACAACGTGACGGTGAACGAGGTCGCCCTGTCCGACAGGGCCGCCACCGCCACGCTTCATCTCGACGCACACAACCGAGGCGACAACAGCCTGCTGCCGCTTTCGACGCGGCATGGTTCGGCGACAGTGGAGGTCACGCGCCTCGACACCTATGGCGGGCTGGCAGGCGAGCGCCCGTTGGTCATCAAGATCGACGTCCAGGGCAGCGAGATCGACGTGCTCAACGGAGCCATGGCGCTGCTTGAGGCCTACCCTCGCGAGGTCGTCCTCGTCGTCGAGGTCTCGCCGGCCATGCTGGCTGCCGGCGGCAGGTCGGTGCAGGACCTCGCCGGGCTCCTCGACAGCCTCGGCTTTGCCGCCGCGATCATCGATCGCCCCAAGCCTCGCATCCTTCCGATGAGCTGGGAACGACTGGTCGGGCAAATGGCCGCCGAGGAAGCCCGAAATCCGGACGCCGACAGGGATGTCGTCGCCTACCGCCGCATCGACGGGCTGATGGCACCGTTCTTCGGTACGGCAGATCGAAGCACCGCCCGAGCGAGCTAGTCGGGGTGCGCCAGCGCCAGGGCCTTTGTGCGGTCGATGGCGATGTAGCGCTGGATCTGGGCGACGATCTGGTTGGCATGCTCCGCCGCCAGCCGATCGCAGAGATCGGCATCCTGGGACTCGATGGCCGCAACGATCGCATCGTGTTCGTCGACATATTTGCGCGGCAGGTGATCGTTGAAGCTCTTGTAGTAGTAGAGCCTGAGAATGCGGCGCCCTTCGTCGAGAAGGCGGACAAAGAGGCCGGTGAAGTAGGGATTGCCGCCTGCCTCGGCGATCGTGGCGTGGAAGTCGCGGTTGTGGCCGATCATGCCGAGCACGTCTTCTTCGCGCACGGCCTTGGTGTATGCGGCCTGGTAGCGACGCATGGTATCGAGGTGCGCCTGGGTCCGTGCACTTGCAGCAAGCCGTGTGGTCACCCGGTACATCAGCGTCAGCGCTTCGAAATAGACTGGCAGCGCGCCGAAATCGATCGGCGCGACAATCGTGTTCCGGTTCGGCAACTGGGTGACCAGCCCCTCGGCAGAGAGGCGGACGAGCGCTTCGCGTACCGGGGTTCGAGACATTCCGAAGGCTTCGGCCAGCGTCACTTCATCTAGCGGCGCGCCCGGATCGAGCGTCAGTTCGACGATCGAGGTCTTCAGCGATTCGTAGACTTTCTGGACGCCAGAGCCTCGAATGCGCGGCGATGCTTCTGACTTTCCGCGCGACGACCCATCCATGATCCGGCTCCGTTCGCTCCGTGTATTGACGAGTTGTTAACGCGACGGCATTCTGTCGACAAGGTGCATGCAGGGATGCATCTGAGGAAAGGGAGACGGAACGACATGCGTAATGTCATGAAAACCGCAACCGGGCTTGCACTTGCCATCATGCTTGGCATGCCCGCCATCGCGCAGGACACGCTCACCATCGGCATCATGGTACCGACCACTGGCTCGGAAGCCACCTATGGCCAGGATATGGCAAATGCCGTGAACTTGGCCATCGGCGAAATCAATGCTGCCGGTGGCGTGCTGGGCAAGCAACTGGCCTCGACCATCGGCGATGACGGCTGCGATGCCCAGCTGGCGGTAAACGCCGCGAGCAAGCTCGCCGCTTCGGGTGTCGTCGGCGTCGTCGGCGGCTACTGCTCGGGCGCAACGGTGCCGACGCTCAAGATTTACGGCGACGCGAAGATCCCGCTAATCATTCCCGCTGCCAACTCGACCAAGCTGATCCCGGAGAACCCGGGCAATGCGTTCATGATCAACTCGACCGGCAACGACCAGGTGGCCAAGGCGATCGAGTACTTCAACACCAAGGGCGTCAAGTCGATCGCCATCATCAACCAGGGCGACGCCTACTCGCAGGACCTCGCCGACCTGACCAAGAAGAACTGGGAAGCGGCCGGTAACACCGTCACCAACTTCGAAGTCACCAACAAGGGTGAGCAGGATTACTCGGCCGTCGTGACCGCCATCACCGCTGCCAATCCTGATGCGGTATTCTGGACTGCCTACTATGCCGATGGCGGCCTCCTGATCCGGCAGCTGCGCGAGCGTGGCTACCAGGGACTGATCGCGGTGGGCGACGGCTCCAACTCGCCGGAACTGTTCAAGATCGCCGGCCCGGCCGCTGAGGGCGTGATCGCCTTCTCCAACCCGACCGCCGAGTTCCTGCCGGAAGCCAAGGCATTCGCCGAAGCCTACCAGAAGCAGTTCGGCGCAGCGCCGGGTCCCTACTCGACGCTCAGCTACGACGCGATGAAGCTGCTCGCCTGGGCCATCACCACGGCCGGCACGACCGACTCCGCCAAGGTGATCGAGACGCTGCAGGGCGCCGACTTCACCGACACGATCTCGGGACCGATCTCGTTCACGCCCGAAAAGACCCTCGCCCGCTCGAACTTCGTGGTGCTCGAGGGCAAGGGCGGCGGCTGGGCGCTGGCTCAGTAACCCATCAACGCAATCCATGGATCGGCGCTCCGGTGCCGGTCCACCCTGGTGAAATTGGCTGAAGGGGCGGACGGCCGGTGACCATCTTCGACATCTTCACGAACCAGTTGCTGAACGGCATCGTGCTCGGCTCGTTCTATGCGCTCGTCGCGCTGGGGTACACCATGGTGTTCGGCGTGGTGAAGCTGCTGAACTTCGCCCATGGCGAGCTCTACATGGTCGGTGGCTTTGCCGGCTTCCTGGTGCTCTCGTTCCTCGCCCCGTTCGTCGGACCCGGCTGGCTCGGGGTCGCTGTGTCGATGGTCGTGGCCATGATCGCCGTCGGCTTTCTCGGCGTCATCATCGAACGCGTTGCCTATGCGCCGATGCTGTCGGCGCCACGCCTGTCCATCCTGATTACCGCTCTCGCCGTGTCGCTGGTGCTGCAGAACGGCATGCTCACGCTGACCAAGGGACAGTATGTTCCTTTCGGTGCGGCACTCGGCTTTGGCGGCGTGCGACTGGGCAACCTCTTCATCAGCTACAACCAGATGGTCCTCGTCGGCGTTGCCGGCGCGCTTATGCTCTCGCTCGAACTGTTCGTGTCACGCACGCAGTATGGCCGCGCCATGCGCGCCGTTGCCGTCGACAAGGACATGGCGCGGCTGATGGGGATCAACGTGAACGCGGTCATCGCGATCACGTTCTTCCTCGGGTCCGCGCTCGCCGCGGCGGCCGGCACGATGGCCGGCGCCTACTACGGCTCCCTCTGGTACTTCATGGGGTTTCTGATCGGCCTCAAGGCGTTCACCGCGGCGGTGATCGGGGGCATCGGCTCGATACCCGGCGCCATGCTGGGCGGCCTGATCCTTGGCCTGTTGGAGAGCTTCGGCACGCAATTGCCGGGAGTGGGCAGCGAGTGGAAGGACGTCTTCTCCTTCTCCGTGCTGATCCTCGTCCTCGTGTTCAAGCCCACCGGCTTGCTCGGCAAGCCTGAGCAGGAGCGCATGTGATGGCCCAGTTCCCCGAACGACCAAGTGCCTGGGGCGGACTTGGCGACCTGCTCGACAGTCCCGCCAAGCGGTGGACGGCGATCGGCGTCATCCTCGTCGCCATGGCGGTCGCGCCTTACCTGTTCGGTTCCTACGGCACGGTGATCCTCACCAACGCGCTGCTCTACGTGCTGCTGGCACTGGGGCTGAACATCGTCGTCGGCTACGCCGGCCTGCTCGATCTCGGCTTCGCGGCGTTCTTTGCCGTCGGTGCCTACACCGTCGGCATCACCACCCTCCATTTCGGGCTCAATTTCTGGCTGGCGCTGCCGCTGGCGATCCTTCTCGCGATCGTCGCCGGTGTCCTCATCGGAGCCCCCACCCTGCGGCTGCGGTCGGACTACCTCGCCATCGTCACGCTCGGGTTCGGCGAGATCGTCAGGATCACGGCCCGCAACCTGCGCGAGACGGGTGGCGCCAGCGGGTTGATCGGCATCGACTCCCCGTGGCTGTTCGGCTGGCACATCCGCACGCCGCTCGATTTCTACTACGTCTTCTGTGTGCTGGTGATCCTCGGCGTCATCGCATCCGTGCGTCTTGCCAACTCGCGGCTCGGCCGGGCCTGGCTCTATGTCCGCCACGACGAGGATGCGGCCGAGGCGATGGGCATCGACCGGGTTAAGGTCAAGCTCGCGGCCTATATCGTGGGCGCCATCTACGGCTCGATCGGCGGCGCGTTCTTTGCGGCCAACCTCGGCGCCATCTCGCCCGAGAGCTTCTCGTTCCGCCAATCGGTGCTGATCCTGATGGCGGTGATCCTCGGCGGCATGGGCAAGATCCCCGGCGTCATCCTCGGCGCCTTCATCGTGATCCTCGCACCCGAACTGCTGCGCGATTTCGGCGACCTCCGGCTGCTGATCTTCGCCGTAGGCCTGCTGCTGATCATGCTGTTCCGCCCCAGTGGCATCTGGCCGGCAAGGAGCAAGCAGCGATGAGCCTCCTCGAGCTAAAGGGCGTCAGCCTCAGCTTCTCCGGATCGAAGGTGCTCGACTCCGTCGACTTCAGCGTCCCGGCGGGCGCCATCGTCAGCCTCATCGGACCGAATGGCGCGGGCAAGACCTCGCTCTTCAACTGCATCACCGGCTTCTACAAGCCGCAACAGGGTTCGGTCCGCATGAACGGCACCGAGACGCTGCGGATGAAGCCGCATCAGGTGACCCAGCTCGGCATCGCCCGGACGTTCCAGAACGTGCGGCTGTTCCGTGAGATGAGCGTGCTCGAGAACGTCATGTCGGGCCAGCATAGCCGCACCAGCGCCGGGGTGATCGACGCCATCCTGCGCCTCCCCGGACAGCGCCGTGAAGAGGCGGCGATCCGCACCTTCGCCGAGGACTGCCTGCGCTTTGTCGGCATCAACGAGGGCTGGGATCGCGAGGCGACTACCCTGCCCTATGGCTGGCAGCGCCGGGTCGAGATCGCCCGGGCACTGGCGACCGAGCCCAAGCTGTTGCTGCTCGACGAGCCGGCCGCCGGCCTCACCTCGAGCGAGAAGGAGGAACTGATCGGCCTCATCGGGCGAATTCGGGACGAGCGCGGCATCGCCGTGCTGCTGATCGAGCACGACACCGGGCTCGTGATGCGCATCTCGGAACGCATCAGCGTCCTCGACCACGGCGTGATGATCGCCGAGGGCGCGCCCAGGGAGATCCAGTCCAACCAGAAGGTGATCGAGGCCTATCTCGGTGTCGAGGAGGATGCCCTTGACCTCTGATGTGATCCTCAAGCTCGAAGGCATCGCCAGCGCCTATGGCAAGATCGATGCCGTGAAGGGCATCGACCTCGAGGTGAAGCGCGGGCAGATCGTGACGCTGCTCGGCGCCAACGGTGCCGGCAAGACCACGACGCTGAAGACGATTTCCGGACTCGTCCGGGCCAAGTCCGGCCGGGTGTTGTTCGAAGGTGAGGACATCACCGCCATCGCAGCGCATCAGATCGCTCGCCTTGGCGTCGTGCATGTCCCCGAAGGCCGGCACGTGCTGCGCGGCCTAAGCGTGCGCGAGAACCTCGAACTCGGCGCCTTCACCGTGAAGGATGCGACGCTGCGCAAGGACCGGCTGGACCAGGTCTTCGAGCAGTTCCCGATCCTCAGGACGCGCGCCGGCTCCGATGGCTCATTGCTGTCGGGCGGCGAGCAGCAGATGCTCGCCATCGGTCGCGCGCTCATGCACGGCCCCAAGATCCTGCTGCTCGATGAACCTTCCATGGGCCTCGCGCCCAAGTTGGTTCTGGAGACGATGAGGATCATCAAAAGGCTCAACGAGACCGGCACGACGATCCTCCTCGTCGAGCAGAATGCCCGGCTCGCGCTCAAGCTTGCCCACTATGGCTACGTTCTCGAAAGCGGGGTCATCCGCCTCGAGGGCGAAGCACGAAAACTCAGCGCTGATCCGTCGATCGTGCAGGCCTATCTCGGCAGCTGACCCCTCTCCCCCCAAATACAGGACTGACAAATGACCATGATTTTCCGCGGCGTGATCCCCGCACTGATGACCGAAATGAAGCAGGACGGCGCGCTCGACCACGAAGCGACCTCCCGCCATATTGAGAGCTGCCTCGCTGCCGGCGTGAATGGCTTCGTGATGCTCGGCACGCTCGGCGAGAACTCCTCACTGTCGCTCGACGAGAAGGAAGCGGTGGTGCGCAACGCGGTGCAGACGGTCAATGGCCGTGCGCCGATCATCGCCGGCGTCGCCGAGTACACGACCGACCTCGCCATCGCCACCGCGAAGCGGCTGCAGGGCGCCGGGGCGCATGGCATCATGGCGCTGCCGACCATGGTCTACCAGCAGGACGCGCGCGAGGGCGAACACCACTTCCGCACGCTCGCCCGCAACACCGAGCTGCCGATCATGATTTACAACAACCGTCCGGCCTATAAGCTCGACCTGTTGCCCGAGTCCTTCGCAGCCCTCGCCGACGAGAAGAACATCGTCGCGGTCAAGGAATCGAGCCACGACAGCCGCCGCATCACCGACATGATCAACCTCGTCGGCGACCGCTACGACATCGTCTGCGGCGTCGACGACCTCATGCTCGAGAACGTGCTGTTCGGCGCAGTCGGCTGGGTGTCGGGCCTCACCAATTCCTTCCCGCGCGAAAGCGTCGAGATGTATCGCCTTGCGAAGGCCGGCCGCGTCGACGAGGCGCTGGCGCTCTATCGCTGGTTCATGCCGCTGCTGCATCTCGATGTGGCAACCAAGCTCGTGCAGTACATCAAGCTGGTCAACCACATGACCGGCGAAGGCAAGGAATGGGTCCGCGCGCCGCGCCTGACGCTGGTCGGCGAAGAGCGCAAGAAGATCGAGGACATAGTCAACCAGGCGCTCGCAACCCGTCCGAAGTTCGCGAAAGCCGCCTGACTTGACTGAAACGACCACCATCGACGTCGCCATTATCGGCGCCGGCATCATCGGCCTCTCCACCGCCTACAAGCTGCAGGAGGCGGGGCGGAGCGTCGTCCTGATCGACCGCAAGGGCATGGGGGAGGAGACGAGCCGCGGCAATGCCGGGGCCTTCGCCTTCTCCGACGTGATCCCGCTGGCGACGTCGGGCGTGTTGCAGAAGCTGCCACGATGGCTGAGCGACCCCCTGGGGCCGCTCACCATCCGGCCCGAATACCTGCCGCAGATCACGCCCTGGCTGGTACGATTCTGGCGCGCCGGCTGGCCGGACCGCGTCGTGGCGAGCCTCAAGGCTCAGAGCGCCATGATGCGGCTGGCCCGCGCCGAGGCCGAGGCACTGATCGCCGGCGCGGGGCTCGAAGGGATGATCCGCCGTGACGGCGTCCTCGAGCTCCACGAGAGCGAAGACGAACTTCGAAAGACGGCCCGCGACGATGCCGCGAAGGCGGCCGAGGGCATTGAGTTCCGCCATGTCCGCGGGGCCGAACTGGCGGACCTGCAGCCGGGGCTGTCGCCGCGGATCACCTGCGCCACCTTCATCCCGAAGTGGCAGACGGTCAGCGACCCCTATGACTATGCCGTGGCGGTGGGCAAGGCGGCCACCGATCGCGGCGCAAGCTTCCGCAAGGCGGAGGCCGTACAGCTGCGGCCGCAGGACGATGGCGTGGTCGTCGAGTTCGCCGACGGCTCCGCGCTTAGCGCCAGGCAGGTCGTGGTAGCCGGTGGCGCCTGGTCGAAACGGCTGACATCGCCGCTCGGCGACGACATTCCGCTCGAAACCGAGCGCGGCTACAATACCACCCTCCCCGGCTACAGCTTCGATCTCAAGCGCCAGCTCGTCTTCGGCGGCCATGGTTTCGTCGTCACCCCGCTCGCCAGCGGCATCCGTATCGGCGGGGCGGTAGAACTCGGCGGGCTCAAGCTCGCGCCGAATTTCAAGCGCGCCGACGCCATGCTCAAGAAGGCAGCAGCCTTCATGCCCGGGCTCGTCACCGAGGGTGGCAAGCAATGGATGGGCTTCCGCCCTTCCCTGCCCGACAGCCTTCCCGCCATTGGGTACTCGCGCCGCTCTCGCAATATCGTCTATGCCTTCGGGCACGGGCATCTGGGCCTGACGCAATCGGCCGCCACCGGCAGGCTGGTCACCGAACTGCTGACCGGCGCCACGCCCTCGCTCGACCTTACGCCCTTCTCGCCGCAACGCTTCTAGGAACGACCAGCCCATGTCCCGGCACATCTTCACCTGCATCGACGGCCACACCTGCGGCAACCCGGTTCGCCTGGTTGCCGGCGGCGGTCCGCTTCTCAAGGGCAACTCGATGATGCAGCGGCGGGCCGATTTTCTCGCCAACCATGACTGGATCCGAAAGGGCCTGATGTTCGAGCCGCGCGGCCACGACGTGATGAGCGGCTCGATCCTCTATCCGCCGACGCGCGAGGATTGCGATATCGCCATCCTGTTCATCGAGACCTCGGGCTGCCTCTACATGTGTGGCCACGGCACCATCGGCACCGTGACGATGGCGATCGAGAACGGGCTGATGACCCCGAAGACTCCGGGCATCGTCAATCTCGACGTTCCCGCCGGCAAGGTGGTCGCCGAGTACACGATGGACGGCGAGTACGTGGACAAGGTCCGCCTCACCAACGTCGCGAGCTTCCTCCACTCGACCGACCTCGAAATCGATGCCCCCGGCCTCGGCAAGCTCAAGGTCGATGTCGCCTATGGCGGCAACTTCTACTGCATCGTCGACCCGCAGGAGAACTTCACCGACATCGCCGACGTTACGGTGGGCGACCTGCTGCGCTGGAGCCCGGCGCTGCGCACGGCGATGAACGAGCGCTACGAGTTCATCCACCCCGAGAACGAGAACATCCGCGGCTGCACTCACATCCTGTGGACTGGCAAGCCCACCAACCCCGCCAACACCGCTCGCAACGCGGTGTTCTATGGCGACAAGGCGATCGACCGCTCGCCCTGCGGCACGGGTACTTCCGCCCGCATGGCGCAGTGGTACGGCCGCGGCAAACTCAAGGTCGGCGACGCCTTCAACCACGAGTCGATCATCGGCTCGGTGTTCAACGGCCGCGTCGAGAAGGCAGTGAAAGTCGGCAACTACGACGGCATCGTGCCCTCGATCGCCGGCTGGGCCCGCCAGACCGGGCTCAACACCATCTACATCGACGACCGCGACCCCTTCGCCCACGGCTTCTCACTGGTGTGATGACATGAAGATAACCGCCATCAAGGTCTATCAGGTCGATCTCCCGCTCAAGGAGGGCCGCTACAACTGGTCTGGCGGCAACTTCATGGAGGTCTTCGACTCGACCGTAGTGGCGGTTGAAACCGATGCCGGCATCACCGGCCATGCCGAGTGCTGCCCCCTCGGTTCGGCCTACCTGCCATCCTACGCCAAGGGCGTGCGCGCCGGCATCGAGGAGATCGGGCCAAAGCTGATCGGGTTCGATCCCACCGATCTCTGGCCGCTCAACCACCACATGGATACGGTGTTGCGCGGCCACCCCTATGTGAAGGCGCCGATCGACATCGCCTGCTGGGATATACTCGGCAAGGTCGCGGGCCTGCCGGTCTACAAGCTGCTGGGCGGCGCCGAGCAGGACAAGGTCGCGCTCTATCGCGCCATCAGCCAGGAAGATTCCGGGGTCATGGCCCAGAAGATCGCCGGCTACCGGGCCGAGGGCTACACCAAGTTCCAGCTCAAGGTCGGCGGCGACCCCGCCGACGACATCAGGCGCATTCGTGCCTGCAGGGAAATCCTCGAGGACACGGACATCCTCGTCGCCGATGCCAATACCGGCTGGACCATGGCGGATGCCGCCCGTGTGGTGAACGCGGTAAGCGACCTCGACGTTTATATCGAGCAGCCCTGCATGACCTACGAGGAAAGCGTATCGATCCGGCGGCGCACCACCCTGCCCTTCGTCCTCGACGAGAATATCGGCACCGTGGCCGACCTGGTGAAGGGCATCGCCGAGGACGCGTTCGACGTCATCAACCTCAAGATCAGCAAGGTCGGCGGGCTGACCAAGGCGCGTCAGATGCGCGACCTCTGTGTCGCCTCCGGCATCCCCATGACCATCGAGGACACCTGGGGCGGCGACATCGTCACCGCCACCATCGCCCACCTCGCCCGCTCGACGCCGGAAAAGTTCTGCTTCACCGCGACCGACTTCAACTCCTACGTCACCGTCTCCATCGCCGATGGCGCACCGAAGCGCGAGAACGGCTTCATGACCGCCAGCGATGCGCCGGGCCTCGGCATCACGCCGAAATGGGACGTGCTGGGCCAAACGGTTCAGGTCATCGAGTGAGGAGTTCCCGCGCCATCCAGATCGTCGGCTGCCACGCCGAGGGCGAGGTCGGCGATGTCATCGTCGGCGGGGTGGCGCCGCCACCGGGCGAGACGCTGTGGGAGCAATCCCGCTTCATCGCCCGCGACCAGTCGTTGCGCAATTTCGTCCTCAACGAACCGCGCGGCGGCGTCTTCCGCCATGTGAACCTGCTGGTGCCGCCCAAGGACCCGCGCGCACAGATGGGCTTCATCATCATGGAGCCCGAGGATACCCCGCCGATGTCGGGCTCGAACTCGATCTGCGTCGCAACCGTCCTGCTCGATACCGGCATCATCCCCATGACGGAGCCGGAAACCCGACTGGTGCTAGAGGCGCCCGGCGGCATCGTCGAGGTCGTCGCGCAGTGCCGCAACGGCAAGGCGGAGCGGATCACCGTCACGAACGTCCCGAGCTTCGCCGACCGGCTGGGTGCTACGCTCGAGGTCGAGGGCATCGGCACGCTGATCGTCGACACCGCCTATGGCGGCGACAGCTTCGTCATCGCTGACGCCCGTGCGCTCGGCTTCAGCATAACCCCTGACGAGGCCCGCGACCTCGCCGAGGCCGGCGTCCGCATCACCCGCGCAGCCGACGAGCAGCTCGGCTTCTCGCACCCGACAAATCCGGACTGGACGCACTATTCCTTCTGCCAGATCGCGGCACCGATCGAGCGCCGCGATGGCTCGCTGACCGCGGCCAACGCCGTCGCCATCCGCCCCGGCAAGATCGACCGGTCGCCCACCGGCACCGGCGCCTCCGCCCGCATGGCGGTGCTCCGCGCCAAAGGCGAGATGCAGGTCGGTGACCGCTATCTAGCTCGTTCGATCATCGGCTCGGAGTTCCTCGGTCGCATCGAAGCGGACGCTACACTGGGCGGCCGGCCGGCGATCATCGCCTCGATTTCCGGCCGCGCCTGGATCACCGGCACGCGCACCGAAATGCTCGACCCTGCCGACCCGTGGCCGCACGGTTACCGGCTCTCCGACACCTGGCCGAGGATTCTATGAAGACCCGAGTCTCCAACGAAGAGCTCGTAAGCCTGCTCAAAGCGATCTTCCTCAGGCACCGCTGCTCCGACCTCGTCGCGACATTGCTGGCCGAGAACATGGCCGGGGCCGAGCGCGACGGCGCGCATAGCCACGGTGTCTTCCGCATCAAGGGCAATCTCGGCTCGCTCGATTCCGGCTGGGTCGACGGCAAGGCCGTTCCCACCCTCGAGGATGTCGCCCCCGGCATGCTGCGGGCCGACGGCCGCAACGGCTTCTCGCTGCCGGTGCTCGCCATGGCGGCCGAGCCGCTCATGGCCAAGGCGCGGGCCAACGGCATCGCCATCCTCACGGTCCGCAAGGCGCATCATTTCAGCGCCGTCTGGCCCGATATCGAGCCCTTCGCCCGCGAGGGTTTCCTCGCCCTCGCCATGGTCAACTCCATGGCGTCGGTGGTGCCGCATGGCGGCCACCGCAAGGTCTACGGCACGAACCCGTGCGGCTTCGCCGCGCCGCGCGAGGGAAGCAATCCGTTGGTGTTCGACCAGGCCTCGAGCGCCATGGCCAATGGCGACGTGCAGATCGCCCGCCGCGAGGGCCGGCAGCTGCCGCCCGGCACCGGCGTCGATCGCGACGGCAACCCCACAACCGACCCCAACGCCGTGCTCGAAGGCGGTGCGCTGCTACCGTTCGGGGGGCACAAGGGTTCGTCGATCGCCATGATGATGGAGATCATGGGCGCAGCCCTCGCCGGTAGCGACTACTCCTTCGAGATCGACTGGAGCGCCTATCCCGGTGCGGCCACGCCGCATGGCGGCCAGACCTACATCCTCATCGACCCCAGGCGCGGTGCAGTGAACGCCTTCGCTAACCGCCTCGAAGTGCTGATCGACGAGATCCATTCGGCCGGCCAGTCCCGCCTCCCCGGCGACCGCCGCTACGCCAACCGCCGCGACAGCGAGGCAAACGGCATCGCCATGTCCGAGGCCACCCTGACCGAGATCAGGCAACTGGCAAGCGAATAGCGGCCGAATCCAGTCCGCCGCGAACTACATTTTCGCGCGCCTCGCCATAATTATGACAACAATTATCATGTTATCGACTCGACATTTGATCTAGATCAAACCCGCGCTTGATCTTGCTCTGTATTTGGCTAGGCTGGACGAAACGCCCTCCGGAGCAACTAGATGACTCAGGACGTCGAGAGTGGTCCCAAGCGCGAACGTAACCCACGTTGGCGCGAACTGATCATCTTCTTCGTGCTGGCCTTCGGCATATGGCCGATTGTTGCCGTGGGCGTGGTGGGGGGCTTCGGCTTCGTAGTGTGGATGTGGCAGCTCGTGTTCGGGCCGCCCGGACCGCCGGGAGTTGGGCATTGAGCGAAACATTCAGCAGGCGCAACGTCTTGGTGGGGGAAATTGCTCGCCGGGAGCACTACGTCTCGAGTGCCGTGGTGGTTGCCCTGCCGCAGCGCATCGAGGCACTGGCTGCCGAACTTGACGCTATTGAGGGCGTCGAGGTGCATGGCGGAAACGACAGCAGACTGGTCGTCGTGCTCGAGGGGAGCACGTCGGGCGAACTTGGTTCATTGCTGACAACGATCTCACTGATGGACGGCGTTATCAGCGCCAACATGGTTTTTGAGCAGGCGGAGGAGTTCACAGGTGACGATATCGGAGATAACCCGGCGTGACCTGCTGAAGGGTCAGGCCGCAGCCATCGCTGCGGCTGTCGCTGGCGTCAGCCTTCCCGCAGCGGCGCAGCCGGTTGTGGGCGGCAGAAACGCGCTCGAGATCAAGTGGTCCAAGGCCCCCTGCCGCTTCTGCGGCACCGGCTGCGGCGTGATGGTCGGCGTCAAGGATGGACACGTCGTCGCTACGCATGGCGACATGCTGGCCGAGGTCAACCGCGGGCTGAACTGCGTCAAGGGCTACTTCCTCTCCAAGATCATGTACGGAGAGGACCGGCTCACGACGCCGCTGATGCGCAAGACTGGCGGCGTCTTTGACAAGAATGGCGAGTTCGAGCCCGTCAGCTGGGACGAGGCCTTCGACGTCATGGCTGCCAAGGTCAAGGCGGTACTCAAGGAGAAGGGCCCGACCGGCATCGGCATGTTCGGCTCGGGCCAGTGGACCATCTTTGAGGGCTATGCTGCCACCAAGCTGATGCGCGCCGGCTTCCGCTCCAACAACCTCGATCCCAACGCCCGCCACTGCATGGCTTCGGCCGCATTTGCGTTCATGCGCACCTTCGGCATGGACGAGCCGATGGGCGTCTACGACGACTTCGAGCATGCCGACGCGTTCGTGCTGTGGGGCTCGAACATGGCGGAGATGCACCCCATCCTGTGGACGCGCGTGGCCGATCGGCGGCTCAGCAATCCACATGTGCGCTGCGCGGTGCTGTCCACCTTCACGCATCGCAGCATGGACCTTGCGGATATCCCGATCATCTTCAAGCCCGGTACCGACCTCGCGATCCTAAACTTCATCGCTAACCACATCATCACCACCGGCCGGGTGAACGAAGCCTTCGTGCGCGACCACACTACGTTCATGCGCGGGCAGACCGACATCGGCTATGGCCTGCGTCCCGAGCACCCGCTCGAACAGGCCGCCACCGGCGCGGCCGACGCCGGCAAGATGGAGCCCATCGACTTCGAGGCGTTCAAGGCCTTCGTCGCCGACTACACGCTGGAAAAGGCGGCCGAGATATCCGGCGTCGAGCCGCGCTTCCTAGAGGAGCTGGCAGAACTCTACGCCGACCCAAAGACCAAGGTGATGTCGCTTTGGACAATGGGGTTCAACCAGCACGTGCGCGGCGTCTGGGCGAACCAGATGGTCTACAACATCCACCTGCTGACCGGGAAAATCTCCGAACCGGGCAACAGCCCGTTCTCCCTTACCGGGCAGCCTTCCGCCTGCGGCACAGCTCGCGAGGTCGGCACGTTCGCCCACCGGCTCCCGGCCGATCTCGTGGTGACCAACCCCGAGCACCGGGCCCATACCGAGGAACTCTGGCAGGTGCCGCACGGGCTGATACCCGAGAAGCCCGGCTACCATGCCGTGGAGCAGGATCGGCGCCTGCACGATGGCGACCTCAACTTCTACTGGATCCAGGTCAACAACAACCTGCAGGCAGCGCCAAACAACAGCAACGAAACCCACCCGGGCTACCGCAACCCCGACAACCTGATCGTCGTCTCGGACGCCTACCCCACCGCGACCGCCGTCAGCGCCGACATCATCCTCCCCGCGGCCATGTGGGTGGAAAAGGAAGGCGCCTACGGCAATGCCGAGCGGCGCACGCAGGTGTGGCGCCAGCTGGTCAACGCGCCGGGCGACGCCCGCTCGGACCTCTGGCAGCTCATGGAGTTCTCGAAGCGCTTCACGACCGACGAAGTGTGGCCGGCCGAGATCCTCGACGCCAACCCGGAGTTCCGGGGCAAGACCTTGTTCGATGTCCTCTACCGGAACGGCAAGGTCGATGCCTTCGGTACCGACACCATCGATCCTGACTACGAGAACCGTGAGGCGGAGGCCTTCGGCTTCAACGTCCAGAAGGGCCTGTTCGAGGAGTATGCCGAGTTCGGCCGCGGCCACGGCCACGACCTCGCCCCGTTCGACCTCCTGCACGAGCAGCGCGGCCTGCGCTGGCCGTTCGTCGAGGGCAAGGAGACGCTGTGGCGGTATCGCGAAGGGTTCGACCCGTTCGTCACTCCCGGTGCGGGCGTCGAGTTCTACGGGCGGCCGGACAAGCGGGCGGTGATCCTCGCCGTTCCATACGAGCCGCCAGCCGAGTCACCTGACGACGAGTTCGATCTCTGGCTCGTCACCGGGCGCGTGCTCGAGCACTGGCATTCGGGCTCGATGACGATGCGCGTGCCCGAGCTGTTCAAGGCCTTTCCGGGAGCGAAGGTGTTCATGAATGCGGCCGACGCCCGGCAGCGGGGCATCAACCAGGGGGCCGAAGTTCGCATCGTCTCGCGGCGTGGCGAGATCCGGTCCCGGGTCGAGACGCAGGGACGTAACCGGATGCCCGCAGGGGTGATCTTCGTGCCGTGGTTCGATGCGAGGCAACTCATCAACAAGGTGACGCTCGACGCAACCGATCCAATCTCCAAGCAGACGGATTACAAGAAATGCGCGGTCAAGATCATTCCGGTGGCCTGAGCCTCAGCCGCCTGCTCGCAAGTGCGCTGTTCTTTGCCGCGATCCTGTTCGGCACGGCCGTCTTCGCGCAGTTCGTGCCGGCCTTGAACGGCTATCCCGATCCGATGGTGCAAGGCGAGGTGAAGCCGATACCGCATTGGGTGACCGACGACGTCCGGCGGATGCGGGCCTATCCGGAGCAGCCTCCAGTCATTCCGCACTCCATCGAGGGCTACCAGCTCTCGGTCAACACCAACCGCTGCCTCTCCTGCCACAAGCGGGAGTTCGTCCAGGGTTCAGGAGCGCCCATGATAAGCGTCACGCACTTCATGACCCGGGAAGGCCAGATGCTCGCCGACGTGTCCCCGCGGCGGTACTTCTGCACCGCCTGCCACGTACCGCAGGCCGACGTGGCCCCGCTCGTGCCGAATACCTTCAAGGACATGCTCGAGTTGGGCGCACACCTCGCGGGGTCTGAATGATCGGGCGCTTCTTCAAGACAATCTGGCGCTTCATCAAGTCGGTCCTGCTCTGGGCCTGGGGCATCCTGACGACGCCATCGAAGACGCTTGGCCTTGGGGTGCTGACCCTCGGCGGCTTCATGGGCGGGGTGATCTTCTGGGGTGCGTTCAACACCGGCCTCGAGATCACAAACACCGAGAGCTTCTGCATTTCGTGCCACGAGATGCGGAACAACGTCTACGAGGAGCTCAGCACGACTATCCACTTCTCCAACCGCTCGGGCGTGCGGGCCACCTGTCCCGATTGCCATGTGCCGCACAACTGGACCGACAAGATCGCCCGGAAGATGCAGGCCTCCAAGGAGGTCTGGGGCAAGATCTTCGGCACCATCGACACGCGCAGCGAGTTCCTCGAGATGCGGCTCGAGCTGGCCCAGCACGAGTGGGCCCGCCTCAAGGCCAATGACAGCCTGGAATGCCGCAACTGCCACTCCGAAGTCGCCATGGACTTCTCGCGACAGAACCCACGTGCGGCAGAGATCCACACCCGCTTCTTGCTCTCGGGCGAGGCGACCTGCATCGACTGCCACAAGGGTATCGCCCACCAGCTGCCGGACATGACCGGCGTCGATCCCGGCTGGAAAGTGGCGCCGGAAATGCAGGGCGAACTGCTGCCGGTCTCGCAGTAGAGGCAGGGGTTCAGCGCGGCTTGGCCGTGCGGGTCAGCAGGATCGGGGCGAACTCGACGACGAACAGGCCGAATGCGATCAGCCAACACGCGCCGCTCAGTTCGAGCAGCAGGTGATATTGCGACTGCAGCAGTTCGGCGAACGGTCGCAGTACGGCCGAGAGAGCCAGTGCCAGGTAGGCGAGCGAGGTAACGAGGGTCGCCTTGAGGGGGCGGCCCGTGTGTCCCAGGCTGGCGCGGGTCATCACGGCCAGTGTCATGAGGCCGATGGCGCCGACCGTCAGCACGTGCAAGGCCGACGCGCCAGCGATCCAGCCCTGGGCCGAGAGCGCGACCGCCAGCATGCCGAGCGGCACGAACAGGTAGCCCACATGCAGCGCGAGCAGCAGCGGCTCTTCGACCACCGCCCAACCGCGCCAGCGGAACAGCCGTCCCCCATGTAGGCCGGCGGCCACCAGTGCCGCGAGTGCGGTGAGCGGGCTCGCCGGCAACGCCACCCAAAGCACCAGCGCCAGCAGCAGCCACGCTATGGCGGCGACGTCAAACCGGCCGAATGGCGCTGGCAGCCGCGAGGCCCCGGCTTTGACCAGCCAGTTGCGCGTGAAGCTCGGCACGATGCGGCCGCCCACGACGACGATCAGCATGATGTAGATGGCTACGCCGGCGCGCGAAGCCTCCATCGCCGTGCCGCCCAGCACCACCGAGAGGTGAAAGCCGATATTGGCCAGCGAAAGGGCAGTCAGGCCCGCGAGTATCTTCAGGTTCTTCCAGTTCTTGCCCGCAAAGATCTCGATGCCGGCAACGACGGCCAGGACGGGAAGGAACAGCGAGTCCACCACCGCGGACCCCGGCACGCCGAGCAGCCCCGGCAGAGCCATCGCCACGCGGCCGGCCAGCCACAGCAGTACCAGCCCGAGCAGTTGCGGGCCGGATACGGGCAACCGGCCCGTCCAGTTGGGAATGGCAGTGAGCATGAAGCCGGCAAGCGCCGCGCTTGTGTAGCCGAACAGCATCTCGTGCGCGTGCCACTGGACCATGCCGTAGTCACCGCCCACTTCCCAGCCGAAGGCGATGGCGCCGATCCAGAGAAGCATGGCAGCGATCGCGAACACTCCCGCGCCAAGGAAGAACGTGCGAAAGCCGTAGGAAAGGATGGCCGGGCCACTCCGCGCGATGCCTCGCGGCACGGGCTTGTGGGACTTTACCAGGGGTTCGGTGATCATCTGCGGCCTCCGGGGCGTTCGAGGCTCTTCTGGCATCCCCTACCGACGCGCTCTTTGTCGGTGCGCAAGGAAGGTCCACGCCTTCCTGTCCTAACCTCGCCGGTATCAGACGGAGGTCCGGCGATGCACATGGATTTGGTTGATCTCAGCGTTGCAGAAATCATGTCCCGATGGCCGCCGACGATCAGGGTGTTCCTCGATCGCCGCATGCATTGCGTGGGCTGTCCGATCGCGCCGTTCCACACCCTGGTCGACGCAGCGGAGGAGCATGGCCTGTTGTTTGCCAGCCTGATCGACGAAATCGAGAGCCGCCGGCTAGAGGTGGCCGGGGTTGAGCCCGTCGGCAAGCAGCAATAGCCCGTGCGGGTCCCGCACCAGCAGCTTCTGCCGACCACCCTCCACCAGCCCAGCGGCTTCCCACGCCGTCAGGATTCGCGAGACGGTATGGAGCGTCGTGCCGGTCATCTCGGCGATGTCCTGCTTGGAGATCGGGAAGTCGATGCGAATGCCATCCTTCTCCTTGCGGCCCGATTGGTTGGCGAGGCGAAGAACCGCGTGAGCGACGCGCCGCTCGACCTCTTCGGTCGATAGCTCCTGCAGTCGCTGCTGGGCTTCGAGGAAGCGGCTGCCGATTGCCTGCATCGCGCCGACTGCCAGCATGGGGTAGCGCGTGACGAACTCGCTCCACAGCTTCATCGGCCAGCAGAGAACGACGCTGTCGGCGACTGCCGTTGCGGTGCCGGGATAGTCGAGGCGCTGCAATGCCTTGGCGATGCCGAACAGGTCACCCGGATTGACCATGCGAACCACCACCTGCTGGCCTTCGCTGGTGACCTGGGTAACCCGCAGGCGCCCGTGCAGCAGCACGTAGAACTGGGTTGCCGTCTCGCCCTGCTCGAAGACGCGGGCGCCGGCCGGAAAGCGGCGCGAAGCCGCCAGGCGGAGAATCTCGTCGATCGCTTCGGGCGCCAGCGGCTCGAAGAGCGGCATTCCATCTACGCTGGCCCGGGTGATCTGCGCCTGCATGTGCATGGCTCCTGTTTGAGGCACCATGCAACGGCTTGCGGGCAGGCGCCTTGACCGAGATCAAGGCGCCGTTGACCCACGAATCCCGCCAGCAGGTTGGCGGCCCCCTGCCCCGTTCTACTGGGCCAGTTGATCGACTGCGGCGTCGAAACGCACCTGGGCCTTCTTGGGGAGCTTCGCAGCCGCCTTGGTCGCCTCGCCGTCCACCGGCTCGTCACCGACCACGACCAACCCCACCATGCCCATGCCCAGGTGCGGGGCACACTTGATGCCGTAAGCGCCCGGAACAGTGAAGGTGACCACGACTTCCTTGCCCATGTCGCCCTTGAAGGGCTCGGCTCCCGCCGGCAGCACGTTCGTTATCGTCTCGGCATTGTGCCCCTTGTCGGTAGGCACGAACGTGACCGTGTCGCCCACCGCAACGCGGACGAGCGCAGGCTCGAAGACCATCGCGCCTTCTGCTCCCTTGTTCAGCATGTGAACTTCGAAATTGGCGGCGAGCGCGGGCTGGGCCGCAAACGCAAGCAGGGCCGTTGTCGCAAGCAGGGGCACGATACGCATCTTTGTTCTCCGTAAGCAGGGCGCGGTTGTTCGCGCTCCGTCTGCCTCCGTTTGTCCGATCGCCCAGACGTTCTCTTTGATCCGGCTCAAACAACTACTGACCGAGGACTTACAAAAGGTCGCACCCCTATTTGCGCGGAAGCAAAGAACTACAGACGGCCGAGGCGTAGTCCAATGGCGAAACGGGCACAGAAACGCCCGTCGAACCGTGGAGAACCGCAAATGAACGGTCATGACAAAGTAGAAGTGTCGCGCAGGACCCTTTTGGGTGCAGCAGCCTTTGCCGGCGTACTGGGGGCAGTACTTGCCTCGGTGCCGGCCGGCGCAGAGGACGCGGGTGTCACGACCGGGCCGGTTCCCGACCTGTCGGCCCTGCCCCGCGTCCGCGTGGATCTGCCGGTGCCGCCCTTCGTCCACCCGCACGAGCAGGTCGCCGTCGGCGGCCCGAAGGTGGTCGAATTCACCCTCACCATCGAAGAGAAAGCCCTCGTGATCGACGAGTACGGCACGACCGTACAGGCGATGACCTTCAACGGCTCGGTTCCGGGCCCGCTGATGGTCGTGCACCAGGACGACTATGTCGAGCTGACCCTCATCAATCCCGATACCAACGAGATGCAGCACAACATCGACTTCCACTCGGCAACGGGCGGGCTTGGCGGTGGAGGGTTGACGCTGGTGAGCCCCGGTGAGCAGGTGAAACTGCGCTTCAAGGCAACACGGCCGGGCGTCTTCGTCTACCACTGCGCGCCGGGCGGCCCGATGATCCCCTGGCACGTCGTGTCGGGCATGAACGGCGCCATCATGGTGCTGCCGCGCGACGGCCTAAAGGATGGCGCCGGCAAGCCGCTGAGCTACGACCGCATCTTCTATGTCGGCGAGCAGGACTTCTACGTGCCCAAGGATGCCGAGGGCAACTTCAAGACCTACGAGTCGGCCGGTGAGGGCTACGACGACATGCTGCAGGTAATGCGCACGCTGACCCCGTCGCATGTGGTCTTCAACGGTGCCGTCGGCGCGTTGACTGGCGAGAAGGCGATGCAGGCAAATGTCGGTGAGACCATCCTCATCGTGCATTCGCAGGCTAACCGGGACACCCGCCCGCACCTGATCGGCGGCCATGGCGACTATGTCTGGCAGACCGGCAAGTTCCACAACCCGCCTGACGTCGACCAGGAAACCTGGTTCATTCCGGGCGGCACGGCGGGGGCGGCCTACTACACCTTCCAGCAGCCCGGCATCTACGCCTATGTGAACCACAATCTCATCGAGGCCTTCGAACTGGGTGCCGCCGGCCACTTCGCCGTCACCGGCGACTGGAACGACGACCTGATGACCTCGGTCACACCGCCCAGCGGCGCCTGACGCCACCCGACAAAGGCGCGCCCGTTCTTGGGACGGGCGCGCTTGCGGATCGCAAGGCTGCGATCCCCATACCAATCGGCGCCAGTCCCGGACGTCTAACGATCGTCCGGGTGAGGCGTAAGGAGGCCTTCATGGCTGCGCTGACATCGAAACCCGGCATTCCCCTGAAATCGCTTGCGCTTCCCGCCCTGCTGCTGGTGGCTCTTGCCGGCACGCTCGCGATCAAGGCCGATCTTGTCGGATCGGCCGCTACCGGCCCCGTGTTGGACGAGCCGATGACGGTGGAGATCGCGCCGCGCAGCTTCGGTTATCGTGACAGCGGCGAGTTCTTCCGCAACGGCTTTGCCGTCGATGGGCCGGTGAAGAGCGTCACCATGCGTCGCCCGCTCACCATCATGAAATATCAGGTGACAGCTGCGGACTACGGCCGCTGTGTGGCCGACGGGGTCTGTCCGGCGGCCGAGCCGGGCTTTGCGCCTCACGATGCCACCACAACACCGGCGACCGGCGTCAGCTATGACGATGCCATCGCCTATGCCGGCTGGCTGAGTGCGCGCACCGGCGAGGTCTGGGTGTTGCCGACCGATCAGGATCTCGCTTTTGCCGCAGGCTCACGGTTTCCCGATGATGCGCTCGGTGTCGATATCAACAGCACCAATCCGGCCGATCGTTGGCTCGCCGATTATAACCGCGAGGCCGCGCGTAAGGCCTCGCGCGATCCGGTG
>JAEWLC010000002.1 GCA_023393475.1 Pseudomonadota bacterium | reverse complement strand
GAGCTGGACGACGGGCGCCAAGACGGGGCGGGCGCCGCTGGCGCCGAGGCTCAGCGATGCCGAACTCAAGGCGCACGCTGTAATGGTCGGCACGCTGGGTGCCGACGCCATCTGGGTGAAATACTCGGAAGTCTCGGTAGCGGCCGAGTAGGGGCCCCTGCATCAAGGGCGATCCCTCCCACTCACCACCGAGTGTGGGACCCTGCCTTCGCACGGATACGAACCTCTGCATCCACCCTCAAAAGAAAATCCCCGCTTGCGCGGGGATCTCAATTCGATTGCACTGCCCGGTCGGCTCAGTTCGTCGTCGACGGAGCCTGCTGGGCCTGCATGGCCTTGAGGTTCTGCAGGTAGAGCGCGGTGAAGTCCACCGGTTCCATCATCAGCGGCGGGAAGCCGCCGAGCTGGACGACGGTCGCCAAGACGTGGCGGGCGAACGGGAAGATCATGCGCGGGCATTCGACCATGAGCAGGCCCGGAAGCTGCTGTTCGGTGACGTTCTTCACCCGGAACACGCCGCCATAGACGAGCTCGACATTGAACAGCACGTTGGCGTCGCGCTCGGCCTTGGCCTTGATGTTGAGCTCGACCGCGTAGAGATCCTCGGCCTGCTTCTTGACGCCGACATTGATGCCGAGGTCGAACTTGGGATTGGCGCCGCCGAGCAGCACCGAACCCGGCGCGCCGGGGCTTTCGAAGCTCAGGTCGCGGGTATACTGGCCCACGAGGCTGTAGCTGGGGGGCGTCGCAGCATTGGTCGGGGCATTGGCCGCGCCGGCCGGGGTCTCGTCAGCCATATCTAGATGGTCCTCGTGCGTTCAGTCGGCGGGCTGGCTAGCACTTTTGCCCCACTCTCACAAGCGCGCGAGCGCTCAGCGCGGCCGCCACTCGTCGGAATCGAGCTCGATCGTGTCGTCCTCGACCCGGCGCGGCTCGTACCCGTAGCTGGCGCTGGTCGCGGTGGCGACGACCTTCACCCGTGACCGCAGCCAGGAATAGAGCGCGGTTCGGACCGGCGGAATGAGCAGCAGCAGGCCGATGAGGTCGGTGAAATAGCCCGGGGTCAGCAACAGCACCCCGGCAAAGCCGATCATCATGCCGTCGGCGAGGGACCGCGCCGGCAGTTCGCCCCGCCCCATGGTGGCGCGGATGTCGTTGACGATCGAGATGCCCTGGTAGCGCAGCAGGAGCGATCCGGCCACGGCCATGATGACGACGCCGAGCAGGGTCGGCCACAGCCCGATCGCGTTGCCGATCACGATGAAAGTCGCGATCTCGATGAGCGGGATCAGCAGAAATGCCAGAAACAGCACGCGGCCCAAATGGCTAACCCTGTCGAAAGCTATGCGTCACAAAGGCGTGCCGGGCGAAGTGAACTGGTTTCCGGCTGAGCCTTTCCCTATATATAGGTGACATTGCGCAGCCGCCCATGGCCGCAACCCATTTCTTCGCCGCGAGACCAGTGCCCGATGGATGAATTCTTCGACATTCCCACGCTCATCGTGATCGGCCTTGCCATCGTGGTGCTCTATCGCCTGCGCCAGGTGCTGGGCACCCGCACCGGCAACGAGCGGACGCAGGCCCAGCGCCAGCGCGAGGCCGCGGCGGCGAAGCCGGGTGAGGAGAACGTCGTCCAGATGCGGCCGCGTCCCACCCCGGAAACCAACGAAGACGCCGAGCGCCAGCAGCGCAAGCTCGAGGCCGAGATCACGCTCCTCGCCCATGGCGACGAACAGGTCGCCACGGGCCTCAAGGCCATCTCCGAGGTCGATTCGACCTTCTCGCCCAAGAGCTTCCTCGAAGGCGCCAAGTCCGCCTACGAGATGATCGTCACCGCCTTTGCATCCGGCGACCGCCAGACGCTGAAGAACCTGCTCGAAAAGGACGTCTACGACGGCTTCGAGAAGGTGATCCGGGATCGCGAGGCGGCCGGACGCACGGTCGACTTTACCTTTGTCGGCCTGCCCAAGGTCGAGATTTCCGATGCCGAAGGCGACAAGCGCCAGGCCAGCGTCACCATCCGCTTCCACGCCGAAGTGGTTTCGGCCACCCGCGACAAGGACGGCGCCCTGATCGAGGGCAATGCCGACCAGGTCCAGTCCATCGCCGACGAATGGACATTTGCGCGCAGCCCCAGGTCGCGCGACCCCAACTGGAAGCTCGTCGCCACCAGCCAGCTCGAGTAGGCCTGGCGGCGGGGGCGGCATGCCATGGCCAAGCGCCGGTCTGACGGGAAGGGCCAGCTCCCCGACTGGCACCTATGGCTCGAGGTGCGCCAGACCGTGTCACCGCTCCGGCCCCAGCGTCCGATCGTGAACCTCGAGTCCGAGCCCCTGCCGTTGCCGAGTGCGCCGCAACCGCCCCGACCGAGGGCGCCGCGGCTCGTGCCCGTTATGCCGTCATACCAATCCGACGGCCGGCCGGGAAAAAAGCCCCGCGCCGGCATCGAGCCCAACCTGAAGCAGCGCCTGCAGCACGGCCGCGAGGAGATCGACGGCACCATCGACCTGCATGGCATGCGCCAGGTCGAGGCCCACGCGGCACTCACCCGCTTCATCCATGCCCGCGCCGCGCGCGGTGACCGCACGCTCCTCGTCATCACCGGCAAGGGGCTGAAAAAGCTCGGCGACGATGCGGCGGTGATCATCGAGCGCGGCGTGCTCCGCGCCATGCTGCCGGTCTGGCTGACCGAACCCAACCTCGCCCCGCTGGTCGCCGGCTGGGACGTCGCCGCCCAGGGCCATGGCGGCGATGGGGCCTTCTACGTGCGCCTGCGCCGGGAGCGTGACTACCGATGACGCCACTGGGAGAAAAGCTGAGGGCGATGCGCGACGAGCGCGGCGTCACGCTGAAGCAGATGGCCGCGGCGCTCGGCGTCTCGAGCGCCTATCTCAGCGCCCTCGAGCATGGCCGTCGCGGCAAGCCGACCTTCACGCTGCTGCAGAAGATCATCGCCTATTTCAACATCATCTGGGACGATGCCGAGGAATTGCAGCGGCTCGCCGAGATGAGCGATCCCAAGGTGAGCATCGACACCGCCGGCATGCCGGCCGAGGCAACCGAACTCGCCAATCGGCTCGCCCGCGACATCGGCAAACTGGCGCCCGAAGACCTCGCCTGGCTGAGCAACGAACTGATTCGGCGCCGCCGCTAGGCCAACATCGGTGGCGGGCAGCGCGCGACCCAGCGGGTGGCCTCGTCATAGGCATAGGCAAGTTCGAGGCAATCGCGCTCGGCGTTGTTGCGGGCCATTATCTGCAGCCCCATCGGCAGGCCCGCGGCGTTGAAGCCGGCCGGCACCGCGATCGCCGGGCAGCCCGCCATGGTGACCGGGATCATCGCTTCCATCCACCGGTAGTAGCTGTCCATGGTCCGGCCGGCGATCTCGGGCGGCCAGTGGGTCTGGGCGTCGAATGGAAAGACCTGGGCCGACGGCAGTACGAAATAGTCGTATTGCTCGAAGAAGCGTCGTACGGCCTGGTACCACGCGCCGCGGACACTGGCCGCAAGCGCAAGGTCGGCGACGCCGAGCCGCTCGAAAAGCTCGAGCTCGAACTGGGCCTCCTCGCTCAGTTGTGCGCGGCGAAGAGGATCGCGGGCAATGTCGATGAGGGTTGCGCCCACCTGCGAGGCGCGCAACTTCTGCCAGCTGGCAAAGAGCTGCTCGATCGGAAAATCGGGCACCGCCTCCTCGACGACGGCACCGAGCTCGGCAAAGCGGGCAGTTGCGGCGCGGCACAGTTCGAGTACACCCGGCTCGAACGGCAGGATGCGCGCGAGGAGGTCTCCACCCCAGGCGATCCGCTTGCCGGCGACCTCGCCCGTCAGCGGCGCGGCGAGAGGCGCCGGATCATCGCGAAGGGAGAGGGGCACCCGCGAGTCGTAGCCGGACACGAGGACGAGAAGCCGCGCGAGGTCGGGTACGGTACGCGCCAGCGGGCCGATCTGGCTCATCCACAGGGTGAACGGGTCCGGCGCTTCCACCGGGACGCGGCCATGCCCGGGCCGGAGCGCGAACAGGTTGTTGAACGCCGCCGGGTTACGGAGGCTGCCCGTATGGTCGGTGCCGATCGCCAGCGGCAACATGCGCAGCGCCACGGCGGCGCCCGCGCCACCACTCGAACCGCCGGCCGTCTTCGCGGGATCGTGGGGATTGAGCGTGGTGCCGAACACCCGGTTGTGGGTCTGGCATCCCAGTGCAAACTCGGGCGCGTTGGTCTTGCCGATCATGATGGCGCCCGCTCCCCGGAGGCGTTCGACCGCGATCGCGTCGGCGGGGGCCACGAAATCCCGAAACAGTGACGAGCCGCGGGTAAAGGGCAGCCCCCGGACCGGCAGGTTGTCCTTCACGGCCTGCGGGAAGCCATGCATCCAGCCGAGGTACTCACCCCGTGCCAGTTGCTCGTCGCGTTCGGCCGCCTCGGCCAGGAGGCTCTCGCGCGGCGGCATCGAGACAATGGCGTTGACCCGTGGATTGAAGCGGTCGATGTGGTCGAGATAGGCGGTCATCACCTCGACGGCGGAGACCTGCCTCGTGCGGATCAGGTCCGAGAGCGCATTGGCGTCCTGTAGGACGATTTCGGAAACCGCAGCGGTGTCCATTGCCCTGCCTCCCCGGACACGACGATACTCCCGTCTGCTGCGGCGGCCAATCGACCTGCTGCGACCTTCGGCATGGACAGGCGCGGGTCATCCGCCTATGCAGGCGGCCTTCGCGATCGTGCCGGACAGGTCTTTGATGCTGCGCCGCTTCTTTTCCTACTACACCCCCTACAAGCACCTGTTCTTCCTCGATTTCGGCTGCGCCGTGCTGGCCGGCCTGCTCGAACTCGGCTTTCCGCTCGCCGTGCAGCTCTTCATCGACCAGCTGCTGCCCGGACAGAACTGGGGACTGATCGGCATGGCGGCGGCGGCGCTGCTCGGCGTCTATGTGCTGAACACCGGGCTGCAGGCGATCGTCAACTACTGGGGCCATGCGCTCGGCATCTCGATCGAGACCGAGATGCGGCGGCAGGCCTTCGACCATATCCAGAAGCTGAGCTTTGCCTATTTCGACAACACCAAGTCCGGCCAGCTGATCACCCATGTGACCAAGGACCTCGAGGAAGTGGGCGAGGTCGCCCACCACGGCCCCGAGGACCTGTTCATCGCCATCATGACCTTCATCGGGGCCTTCATCCTGATGTTCATGGTGCATTGGCAGCTGGCGCTGCTGACCACCGTGATCGTGCCGTTCATGACCTGGCTGGTGTCGCGCTACGGCGCCAAGATGACGCTCAACTGGCAGAGCCTTTTCCGCCGCGTCGGCGATTTCAACGTGCGCGTGCAGGAAAGCGTCGGTGGCATCCGCGTGGTGAAGGCCTTCGCCAACGAGGACTACGAGCGCGGGCTGTTTGCCGAGAACAACGAGAACTACAAGGCGACCAAGCTCAACGCCTATGCCTACATGACCGCCTCGATCGCCCTGAGCTACCTCTCGACGCGCCTCGTGCAGCTGATCGTCATGGTGGCCGGCACCTGGTTCGTCATCAAGGGTGAGCTCAGCTACGGCGGCTTCGTCGGCTTCCTGCTGCTGGTCAACGTCTTCTTCCGCCCGATCGACAAGATCACCTCGGTGCTCGAGAGCTACCCCAAAGGCATCGCCGGCTTCCGCCGCTTCACCAACCTGATCGATACCGAGCCCGACATCGCCGACCGCCCGGGCGCCCGGGTTGTGGCGGGGCTGAAGGGCGACATCGCGTACAAGGACGTGAGCTTTGCCTATTCCGAGCACGGCAAGGTGCTCGACGGCCTGAACCTCTCGATCAGGGCCGGCGAGACCATCGCCTTTGTCGGCCCCTCGGGGGCGGGCAAGACGACGATCTGCTCGCTGCTGCCGCGCTTCTACGATGTTACCGGCGGCGCCATCACCATCGATGGCACCGATATCCGCGACATGACGCAGGCCTCGCTGCGTGAGCACATCGGCATCGTGCAGCAGGATGTGTTCCTGTTCGGCTCGACCATCCGCGAGAACGTCGCGTATGGCCGGCTCGGCGCTACCGACGAGGAAATCTGGGATGCGCTGCGGCGCGCCTCGCTCGACGAGTTCGTCGCTGCGCTTCCGGATGGGCTCGATACGTTGGCCGGCGAGCGCGGCGTAAAGCTCTCGGGCGGGCAGAAGCAGCGCCTCGCCATCGCGCGGATCTTCCTCAAGAACCCGCCGATCCTCATCCTCGACGAGGCGACCTCGGCGCTCGACACGGCGACCGAATACGCCATCCAGCAGGCGCTGGCGGCGCTGTCCGAGGGCCGGACGACGCTCGTGGTGGCGCATCGCCTCGCGACCATCCGCAATGCCGACCGTATAGTGGTGGTGGGCGCCGAGGGGATCGTCGAGCAGGGCAACCACGACGAACTGATCGCACAGGGCGGCGCCTATGCGCGGCTGCACGGGGCGCAGTTCGGGCACATGAACGCCAGCTGAGGCGGATTCACGTGAAACGGTGGAGGGTACTTCGAGTGCCACCACTCAGGTTGTCACCCCTGCGAAGGCAGGGGGCCAACTCTCCGCTTGCGCTGGGCTGAAGGATGGATCCCTGCCTTCGCAGGGATGACAGCTGGTGGGTGCTGGAAGCTGGGTTCAGCCCAGAAACGCCTTGAGCCGCCCCACCCCATCCCGCAGCTTTTCAGGCGTGGTGGCGTGGCACCAGCGGAGCCAGCCATTGCCTTCCGGACCGAAGGCGCCGCCGGGGGCGAGGCCTAGGCCGGCGTCCTCGACGAGGCGTTTCGCCAGCGCCAGCGTGTCGTCCTGGCCCTCGATGCGGAAGAACACATACATCGCGCCGCCGGCCTCGGGGACGATGACGCCGGGCATGGCGCCGAGTTCGCCAACGAGGAGGTTCCGGGTTGCCGTGAGCCGGGCGCGGAGTTTTGCCACTTCGGGCTCGCCCTGCGTGACCGCGGCAGTGGCGGCGCGCTGGATAGGCTCGAGGATGCAGGAGGTGTTGTATTCGATGATCTTGCTCAGGTCGTCGGTCAGCGACTCCGGGGTCGCGAGCCAGCCGATGCGCCAGCCGGTCATCGACCAGGCTTTCGAGAAGCTGTTGACCGAGATGATGCGATCGCCCTTCTGGTAGCGGCGGAGGAAGGACGGCGCGGACTTGCGCGCCGGGTCATGCACCAACCGCTCGTAGACATCGTCGCTGAGGATCCAGATGCCGTGATTGCGGCAGTGCGCGAGGATGGCGTCGACCTCGTCTTCCTCGATGGTCCAGCCGGTCGGGTTGTTGGGCGAGTTGACGATCACCATGCCTGTATCGGGCGTTAGCGCGGCGAGGAGGCGATCGAGGTCGAGCGACCACTTGCCGGTGGCGACGGTGAGGGGAACGCGCTCGACGGTGGCGCCGAGGATTTTCGGAATCTCGACGATATTGGGCCAGAGCGGGGTGACGGCGACGACGCGGTCACCGGGCGAGACCACCATCTGGGCGGCGAGCATCAGGCCCGAGACGCCGGAACCGACGGCGGCGATGCGGCCGGCATCGACCGGGGTGCCGTGGAGGGTGCTGAGGTAGGTCGCGATCGCTTCGCGGAGGTAGGGCCGACCGAGATTCTGCGAGTAGAAGGTCTCGCCCTCGCCGAGCGAGGCCATCGCCGCGTCGCGTATGAACCGGGGTGTCGGCTGGTCGGATTCGCCAAACCAGAAGGGGAGCACGTCGGTGCGGCCCATCGCGGCGTTGGCGACATCGCGGATAAGCGAGGGTTGCAGGGACTGGACGGCTGGGCGGGCGGAAACGGGCAGTGTCATGCGATGGGTATCGCCTGACGGGAGCGGTTGGGCAAGCCGCCAGACATTGGCAGACGGCCCCCTCCCATCCTCCCCCATGAAGGGGGAGGTGCCGACCGGTGTTGAGGCACGATCGAAGACAGCAACTCGACCCTTCACCTCCCCCTTCATGGGGG
>JAEWLC010000110.1 GCA_023393475.1 Pseudomonadota bacterium | reverse complement strand
CGATTGAGTGCTGGAGATCAATAGATCTTCGAGAACTCTTCGATGTTGCTCTTGTCGAAGCGGAACGGCGCGGCCATGGCGGCGCTGTTGGTGTCGTCGAGCGTGATCTCGCCGACCCGGCCGATCGAGATCTTGGCGCCCGGAGCGGCTTCGACCTTCTTGTTGGCCAGCTGGTACGAGATCTGCACTGCCGAGTAGCCGAGGTCGATCGGGTTCCACAGCGCCACGGCCTGCGAGGCACCGTTGTCGATGAACTTCTTGAACTCGGACGGCAGCGCGAGGCCGGTGACGTTGATCTTGCCGATCAGGTTGTCGTCGGTGACGACCTGCGCGGCGGCCACGACGCCGACCGTGGTCGGCGCGATGATCGCCTTGAGGTTCGGATAGGTCGAGATCAGGCCCTTGGCCTCGTTGGTGGATTTCACCGAGTCATCGTCGCCATAGACGGTCGCCACGATGTTCAGCTTGGGGAACTTCTCCGGCTGCACCTTCTTGGCCGCTTCGATCCAGGCGTTCTGGTTCGTGGCGGTCGAGGACGCCGACAGGATGGCGACGTCGCCGCCTTCCGGCAGGTAGTCGTCGGCGAGCTTCAGGATGGTTTCGCCGATCAGGTTGGTGTCCGACGGGTTCAGGTGAACCTGGCGGCCTTCCGGCGCGACACCCGAGTCCCAGCTGATCACGGTGATGCCGCGTTCCATCGCCTTCTTGAGGGCGGGAACGAGGGCGTCGGGATCGTTGGCCGAAATCGCGATGGCGTTGACGTTCTGTGCGATCAGCGAGTTGATGATCTCGATCTGGCCTTCGGCGGTAGCCGTGGTCGGGCCGGTGTAGATCACCTCGACGTCGCCGAGCTCGGCGGCAGCTTCCTGCGCGCCCTTGTTGGCGGCATCGAAGAAGCCGTTGCCCAGCGACTTCACGACCAGCGCGATCTTGGTCTGGGCGATCGCCGGGGCGGCGAACATCACGGCAGTCAGGGCCGTCGCGACGGCCAGTTTCTTCAATAGGCTCATTTGGTTCCTCCCAGAGCGGTTATGTAGTCGCCGTCTCGTCGCGCTCTCGAACCCGGAAAAGTCTGCGACTTTTCCCGAGGGCGCTTCCATTGCCAGCCGGTCACGCGACCGATTGGGATTTCTGCTCCGCGGCATCCACCACGGTCAGCTCTACCCCCGCCTTCTCCAGCATGGTGCGATCCTCGTCGCGGATGCCGCTGTCGGTGATGACGGAATGGATTCGATCGAGCCCGCACAGGATGAGGCTCGAACGCGCGTTGAATTTCGAGGAGTCGGCGAGGACGACGAGTTCCTCGGCCTGGTTGATCAGCGCCAGTTCGGATTGCACGACCATCGGGTCGGCTTCCATCAGCCCGTGCTGGCCGAGGCCCTGGCAGCCGATGAACATGCGCTTGGCGTAGAAATGCGAGGCGACCACGCCGCCGAAGGGCGAGAGGATCACGTTCTGCTCGCGATAGATCGTGCCGCCGGGGATGACGACCGAGTTGCGCGAGTTGTGGATCAGGAATTCGGCGATGCCGAAGCTGTTGGTGAACACCGAGAGTCGACGGCCCGTCAGGTAGTGCACCATCTGGTAGGTGGTGGTGCCGCCGTTGATGATGATGGGCTCGCCATCCTTGCACAGCTCGGCGGCGGCGCGCGCGATTGCGCGTTTGGCAGCGATATTGATCGTTTCGTTGACCGAGAAGGGCCGCCCGATCAGGCCGCCCTGCTCGGGCGGGTTGATCGCCTCGGCGCCGCCGCGCACCCGGCGCAGGCGGTTCTGCACATGCAGGGCGGCGATGTCGCGCCGGATCGTCGCCTCCGACGTGCCGGTGATGTCCACCAGCTCGGCGACGGTCGCCAGCGGCCGTGCCTGCACGGCGGCCAGAATGACCCTATGGCGTTCAGTTTCGTGCATGTCATCTCCCTGTGGTGAGTCATTTTCACCAAAAACACTCAGTGTCAATCAGGTTACGGCAGATGCATCCGACTTTTGACGCTTTCTGATGGTTTCTGATTGACAGTAGGAGGCGCCCGGCGCTAGTCCCGTCTCCAACAAGCGGCAATACGACTACCGGGAGGGAGCCCATGTCCAGCACAGCGCCCGCGCGCCTTCAGAACCTTTGGGACGATGCCAAGGCCGCCGGGATGACCGAGTCCGAGCGGCTCGTCTATCGCTCCAACATCCTCGGCTCCGACAAGCGCGTCACCAACTATGGCGGCGGCAATACCTCGTCCAAGATCTGGCAGAAGGATCCGCTGACCGGCGAAGAAGTCGAGGTCCTGTGGGTCAAGGGCTCGGGCGGCGACTCGGCCTCGATCAAGCTCGACGGCTTTTCGACGCTCTACATGGACAAGCTGCGTGGGCTGAAGAAGCTCTATCGCGGTGTCGCGTTCGAAGACGAGATGGTCGGCTACCTCCCGCACGCCACCTTCAACCTCAACCCCCGCGCCGCCTCGATCGATACGCCGCTCCATGCCTATGTGAACCACCCCTATGTCGATCACATGCACCCGGATGCGATCATCGCCATTGCGGCATCAAAGAACAGCAAAGAGCTCACCAAGCAGATCTTCGGCGATACCATCGGCTGGCTGCCATGGAAGAAGCCGGGCTTCGAGCTCGGCCTGTGGCTGGGCAAGTTCTGCGAGGAGAACCCGGACGCCAAGGGGCTGGTCCTCGAGTCGCACGGCCTCTTCACCTGGGGCGACACGCCCAAGGAGTGCTACGAGACCACCATCGGCGTCATCAACCAGGCGATCGAGTGGTTCGAGAAGGAGACGGCCGGCAAGACCATCTTCGGTGGCGAAGCCGTGAAGTCGCTTGATGCCGCAGAGCGCCGCGCCGTTGCCGCGAAGCTCATGCCCCGGATACGCGGGCTGATCTCCGAGGACAGCCACAAGCTTGGCCATTTCGACGACAGCCCGGCCGTGCTGGAGTTCGTCAACTCGAGGAACCTGCGTCCGCTGGCGGCGCTCGGCACCTCGTGCCCCGACCATTTCCTGCGCACGAAAATCCGGCCGCTGGTGATCGACTTCGATCCGGCCACCCCGGACGTCGATGCGGTCATCGGCAAGCTGGCCGATGACGTCGCCGCCTATCGCGTCGACTACCAGGCCTATTACGACCGCTGCAAGCACGACAATTCGCCCGCCGTGCGCGACCCCAACGCCGTCGTCTACCTGATGCCCGGCGTCGGCATGTTCACCTTCGCCAAGGACAAGGCGACGGCCCGCATCTCGGGTGAGTTCTACGTCAACGCCATCAACGTGATGCGTGGATCCTCGACCGTCTCGGAATACCAGGGCCTGCCCGAGCAGGAGGCCTTCGATATCGAGTACTGGCTGCTCGAAGAAGCCAAGCTCGCCCGCATGCCGAAGCCGAAATCGCTGGCCGGCCAGATCGCCCTCGTCACCGGCGGCGCCGGCGGCATCGGCAAGGCCACCGCGGTGCGCCTGCTGCGCGAAGGCGCCTGCGTGGTGCTGGCCGATATCGACGAGACGGCCCTCGCCGAAGCCAATGCCGAGCTCGGCAAAGTGTTCGGGGCCGATTCCGTGCGTCCGGTGAAGCTCAACGTCACCCAGGAAGCGGTGGTCATCGCCGGCTTTGCCGAGACTGTGGTGGAGTTCGGCGGCCTCGACATCCTCGTCTCCAACGCCGGCATCGCCTCGTCTGCGCCGATCGAGGAAACCTCGCTCGAGCTGTGGAACAAGAACATGGACATCCTGTCCACCGGCTACTTCCTCGTCTCGCGCGAAGCCTTCCGGCTGTTCCGCCAGCAGAAGATCGGTGGCAACGTGGTGTTCGTGGCATCGAAGAACGGCCTCGCGGCGTCGCCCAACGCGGCTGCCTACTGCACCGCCAAGGCGGCCGAAATCCACCTTGCCCGCTGCCTCGCACTCGAAGGCGCAGCCGAGCAGATCCGTGTCAACGTGGTGAACCCCGATGCGGTGCTGCGCGGCTCGAAGATATGGGCCGGCGAGTGGCTCGAGCAGCGCGCCTCGACCTACAAGACCGACAAGGAAGGCCTCGAGGACATGTACCGCCAGCGCTCCATGCTGAAGCGCTCGGTGTTCCCCGAGGACATCGCCGAGGCGATCTACTTCTTCGCCTCCGACATGTCGGCCAAATCCACCGGCAACATCATCAACGTCGACGCCGGCAACGCGCAGAGTTTTACGCGCTGACCAGAGCCCCATCATCCGCCCTTCGGGCACCCTCTCCCACGAGGGGAGAAGGCCCGACTGAGGAGCCTGCGGGGTGGCCTTCTCCCTAGATGGGAGAAGGTGGCCGACAGGCCGGATGAGGGTGGGGCAACATGCATAAGGGGGAGGAGAACCCATGACCGATCAACTCATCGACCAGTCCGTGGTCGACCAGACCAACGACAAGGCGCGCAAGGCGCTGGATGCCGACTACGCCCATCTGGGCGAGCAGCTTGCCCGCCGCGGCATCGACATCGACGCCGTGCTGAAAAAGGTCTCGGCCTACACCGTCGCCGTTCCCTCCTGGGGCGTCGGTTCGGGCGGCACGCGCTTTGCGAAATTTCCCGGTACCGGCGAGCCGCGCGATATCTTCGACAAGATCGAGGACTGCTCGGTCATCAACCAGCTCACCCGCGCCACCCCCAACGTCTCGCTGCATATTCCGTGGGACAAGGCCGATCCGAACCGGCTGAAGCAGGCCGCCAGCCGCTTCGGCCTCGGCTTCGACGCGATGAACTCGAACACCTTCTCCGACGCCGTCGGCCAGAAGCACTCCTACAAGTACGGCTCGCTCGCGAATTATGCCAAGGAGACGCGCCAGCAGGCCATCGAGCACAATCTCGAATGCATCGAGATCGGCCAGACCATCGGTTCGAAGGCGCTGACCGTGTGGATTGGCGACGGCTCGAACTTCCCCGGCCAGGTCAACTTCACCAAGGTGTTCGAGTACTATCTCGACGCCATGAAGGACATCTACGCCGACCTTCCGGCCGACTGGAAGCTCTTCACCGAGCACAAGATGTACGAGCCGGCCTTCTATTCGACGGTCGTGCAAGACTGGGGCACCAACTACCTGATCGCCACCGAACTCGGCGAGAAAGCCTACTGCCTCGTCGACCTCGGCCACCACGCGCCCAACGTCAACATCGAGATGATCGTCGCCCGCCTGATCCAGTTCGGCAAGCTCGGTGGCTTCCACTTCAACGACAGCAAGTACGGCGACGACGACCTCGATACCGGCTCGATCGACCCCTACCGGCTGTTCCTCGTCTTCAACGAGCTGGTCGATGCCGAACTGCGAAAGGCCAAGGGCTTCGCGCCGGCCCACATGCTCGACCAGAGCCACAACGTCACCGATCCGATCGAGTCGCTGATCCGCTCGGCCAACGAGGTCCGCCGCGCCTATGCGCTGGCCCTGCTCGTCGACCGCAAGGCACTCGAAGGCTACCAGCAGGCCGACGACGCCTTGATGGCGTCGGAGACGCTGAAGCTCGCCTTCCGTACCGATGTCGAACCGATCCTCGCCAAGGCCCGGCTCAACGCCGACGGCGCCATCGATCCGATCGCCACCTACCGCGCCGCCGGCTACCGCCAGAAGGTCGCGGCCGTCCGCCCGGCTGTCGCCGCGGGTGGTGGCGGCATCGTCTAGAAAATGGCTGGCCCTCCCCGACACCGGAGAGGGCCAGTGCCGCCCGGCGAACGTTGGGCGCAGCCGGCGGTGTCGGGCGCCCTACCGACCGGCAGCGGCGTAGTGGCCGAATGACGGGCGGCAGGCATAGTTGTCGTCGCCATCTTCTGCGGGCGCCTCGGCCCCGTCGCGGAGGTCCGCCAGCAACCGGGACGTCACCTTCACGCCGGTCGTGACGCTGAGCTCGATATGCTCGCGCTCGAAGCCCATGTCGGCGAGCAGCCGGTTGTCCAGGGCGTGGAGCCGGTCGGCGTCGACCTGCAGGCGCAGCCACTGATGCAGTTTCTCGAGCATTTCGCATCTCCTTCATCCGTGCAAAGCACCGCCATGCCTCGCACGCCTCGGCGTAGGGGCTGAATTTCTGGCGGCTCTGCTGTGTGTCGGGCGAGGCGGCGGCTCATGCCGCTTCGTATGCCTCTTCCGTGACGCCATACTTGCCCATCGGGGCCTTGAACCGATACAAGCAAGATCGCAACGGGCTTTGCAGAGATGAAAAATGGCGGATGACGCGTTTGCCTGGGACGATCTGCGACTGTTTCTCGACGTGGCCCGGCTTGGGGGCCTCTCGCCCGCGACGGTGACGACAGGCCTCAGTGCCGCAACGCTCGGCCGGCGCGTCACCGCACTCGAGCATCACATTGGCGAGCCGCTCTTCATCCGCCGCCAGACCGGCTACGAGTTGACCCGCGCCGGGGAAGAACTGCTGCGCCACGCCGAGGAGGTCGAACAGGCCATGCTCGCCGTCAGCCGCTGGCGCGAGGGCAATATCGGCGAAAAGATCATCCGCATCTCGGCCGGCACCTGGACCTCGGCCTTCATCTCGAGGCACATCGGGGCGCTCTGGCATGTTGATGACGGCATCCGCATCGAGTTGGTCACCGCCAACGAGAAGGTGGACATCGGCCGCCGCGCCGCCGATATCGGCCTCCGCGCGGCACGTCCCACCGAGCCCTTCCTCGCCGGCCGCCAGATCGGCAAGGTTGCACACGCACTCTATGCCGGGCGCAACCTGATCAATGGCGTCGAGGCCGGCATGTTCGTCGGCGTCGTCGGCGATGCCGCCAATCTCGCCAGCGCGCGCTGGCTGATGGCCCATCACGGCGACCGGGTCGGCGTGCGCGGCAACAATCCGCAGACCGTGGCCGAACTGGTCGCGGCCGGCGCGGGTCTCAGCGTCTTTCCGTGCTTTGCCGCCGACAGCGATCCGCGCCTCGTCCGCGTCGCCCAGCCGATCGAGGAACTGATGCAGGAGCAATGGCTGGTGACGCATCACGACGACCGGCATCGTCCGGAGGTCCGGCGCGTCGCCGACCGCATCGTCGCGCTGATGCAGGAGCATGCGCCGCTGTTTCGCGGCGAACGGCGCCAGCCTTAACCGCCCGGCAATCCCCGCCACCGACAATGCGCGCCCGAATGCAGGCGAAGGAATGGGCGATGCGCGCCAGCGCTTTCGTTGTGGGACCGCATGACGGGCCAGGGGCGGCGCTGGCCGATCTGGCCCGCGGGCTCGGCTTCGCCAGCGTGCATGCCTATACTTCGCTCGCGGCTGCCGAGGCGCAGGCGCAGCACCTGCCGCTGCTGTTCTTCCTGTTCGCGGCGGTCGACGACGTGCGCGATCTCAAGGCCGCCGCCGATGCCATCCGCTTCTCGCCCGGGCGCCGCATCCGCTTCTGCCCGATGGTCTATTTCTCCGAAAGCCCGTCGCTCGACGCCATCCGCACCTGCGTCGAGATGGGCTTTGACGATGTCATCACCCTGCCGTTCAGCCAGGCCCGGGTATCCCAGCGGCTCGATCGGCTCGTCGATCGCACCCAGGTCTATTTCGAGACCGCCGACTATCTCGGCCCCGACCGCGGCGCCCGCAAGTCGCATACGCGCGCCGGCGGCCAGTACCGACGGCTCGAGATCATCCGCACCGCCATGGCCGGCGTCAGCGTCATGCGCGACGAAATGCAGGTGGCGGTGTAGCGCACAGGCGTGTCGCCGTGACAAATATCCCGCTTTTCGGCTGAAACACCGCGCCTGCCTTGCTGGATTGAACCGATTTTATTAGGGTCCGGCGCCTTCCCTTGCGAGTTCCCTTGCCCATGAGATTCGGTATCGATCTGCCGCCGCAGCAGCGCGTCTATGGCGGCTTCTTCATTTACTCGTTCTGCATGGGCAGCCTGCCGCCGCGCCTGCCCGATATCCAGCGGGCCATGGGCGTCGAGGAAGGCGCGCTCGGCTTCGGCCTGATCGGCGCCGCGGCCGGCACGCTGATCTCGCTCAGCCTCGCTGCGCCGTGGCTCGAAAAGTTCGGCTACCGCCGCTCCATCCTGACGCTCATTCCGCTGCTGTCGCTGTTCTATGCGATCGCCAGCTTCGCCACCGGGCCGCTGATGTTCTTCCTGCTGCTGCTGCCGGTCGGCCTCGTCATCGGCGGCATCGAGATCATCCTCAACCTCGAGGCCGATCGCACCGAGCATGCGCTCGGCCATCGCATCATGAACCGCGCGCACGCCTTCTGGAGCTTCGGCTTCTTCTCCGCCGGCATCATCTCGGCCGCCATCGCCCAGACCGGGCTCGAGGTCCACACGCACCTGCTGCTGATGATCCCGGTGGTCGTCATCGGGGTCGCGCTGCTGCTTGGCCGCTTCGAGCCGGCGCCGCACCGCACCGGCGGCTCGAGCGACGACACCAAGGGCTTGGCGACGCCCACCCTCGCCATCATGATCCTCGTCATCGTCACCCTGTCGGCAATGATCATGGAAGGTGCCGGCATCGACTGGTCGGCCATCTACATGCGCGACGAATTCCAGGTGACGCCGTTCCTCGCCGGCTTCGCCGTGGCGCTCGGCGCCCTGACGCAGGCGGTGACGCGCTTCTTCATCGACCCCTTCGTCGAGCGCTACAGCCCGACGGTCGTCTCGCGCGTGCTGCTGTCGATCCTGCTGGTCGGCACGCTGCTGATCTTCTTTGCCACCTCGGACTGGATGGCGCTGCTCGGCTTCGGCCTTGCCGGCGTCGGCACCTCGGCCATCTTCCCGCTCGCCATGTCGGCGGCTGCGCAGCGCACCGATCGCCCGGCGGCGATCAACGTCGCCTCGCTGGCGCAGACCTCGTTCGTTGCCTTTCTCCTTGGGCCGCCGCTTCTGGGCTATATTGCCGAGCACTTCGGCATCCGCTGGTCCTTCGGCATTGGCATCCCGCTCGTTATCCTGAGCCTGATTTTTGCCGGTGCACTCGGCAAGAAACCTCTTCCGCACGAGATTGACTGACCTATGTTCCAACTGAAGCCCCACCAGCGCATCTACGGCGTGTTCTTCGTGTTCGCGCTGTCCATGGGCGCCCTGCTGTCGCGCCTGCCCGACCTGCAGAAGTCGCTGGATCTCACCGAAGGTCAGCTCGGGCTCGTGCTGATCGCCATGGCCATCGGCTCGCTCATCGGCCTGACCTTTGCGAGTCCGCTCATCGAAAGGCTTGGGGCCCGCAAGTCGGCCTTCGTCACCGTCTTCGGTGCCTCGGTGATGTATGCCATCGTCCCCTGGGTGCCCACGGCCACGCTGCTGCTGCCGGTCTTCTTCGCTGCCGGCCTCTTCGCTGGTGCACTTGAGATCAACGTCAACCTCGAGACCGACCGGCACGAGGCGCAGTTGGGCACCCGCATCATGAGCCGGGCGCACGGCATGTGGAGCCTCGGCTTCTTCGTCACCGCCTTCATCGCCGCCGGCGTCCGCCAGGCCGGCATCTCGCCGCACGTTCACACCTTCGTTGCGCTCGTGGCGGTGGTAGTCTTCGGCGTCATCGTCTTCTCCAAGATCGAGAATGCGCCCAAGCGCGTCGACAGCCACGAGGGCAAGATGCCGCTCGTCGCCTTCCCCACCATCGGCCTCCTGCCGCTCTGCCTCATCGGCGCGGCGCCGCTGCTCGTCGAGGGTGCCGGCATTGACTGGTCGGCCATCTACATGCGCGACGTCTTCGCCGTGGAGCCGTTCATCGGCGGGCTATCGATCACCATCTTCTCACTGTTCATGGCGCTCGCCCGCCTGTTCATGGACCCGGTGGTCGAGCGCTACAGCCCGCGCATCGTTGCTGGCTGTCTGCTCGCCATCGCAGCCATTGGCCTCCTCACCGTCGGCTTCGCCCCGCATCCCTATGTGGCGCTGTTCGGCTTCATGCTGATGGGCCTCGGCTGCTCGTCGGTTTACCCGATTGCGGTGTCGGCCGCGGCGCAGCGCACCGACCGGCCGGCCTCGGTCAACGTCGCCTCGCTTGGCCAGATGACCTTTGTCGTCTTCTTCCTCGGGCCGCCGCTGCTCGGCTTCGTTGCCGAGGCCTTCGGCATCCGCATGTCCTATTTCGTCGGAGTGCCGTTGATCCTCGCCGCGCTCCTCGCCGTGGGAGCGCTGTCGGCCCGTCCCGTCCCGGTGCTGTCCGAGCCCGAGCCGCTGAGCCCAAATGGCTGAGCTGCCGCAGATCGTCGATCTGCGGCAATCGCCGACGGCGCTGCGCGTCCAGCGCGGCGTCATGCGGTTCCTGCGCAACGCGCATGATTTCTGCTGCTATGCCGAAGTCCCGCTCGCCAACGGCCGCCGCGCCGATGTGCTGGCGGTAGGGCCCAAGGGCGAGGTCTGGATCGTCGAGATCAAGTCCTCGCTGGTCGACTTCCAGGTCGACCGCAAGTGGCCCAACTACAAGGAATTCTGCGACCGCTTCCTCTTCGCCAAGCCCCCCGAGCTCGACCCGGATATCTTCCCGGCGGACGAGGGCCTGATGGTCGGCGACGGCCACGATGCCGCGATCCTGAGGATGGGATCGGAGACGCCGCTCCCCCCGGCGCGGCGCAAGGCCATGCTGCTGAAGCTGGCCCGGCTCGGCGCGGATCGGGTGCATACGCTGATGGACCCGGACGGCGGGAACTTTCCGTGACGAGAGGATGGTGCTCGGCAGCCGCCCACCCACCGGCTGTCACCCTTGTGGGATGACACCGAGTGGTGATGGTCGCTCTGTGGGCGACGGCCGGAGGAGGAGCTACTCCCCGCCCGGCTCCCCGTGCAGCACCGGGGCGGAGCCGGCCTGCGTCTTCATCGGCAGGGGCGGCGTCACCGGGCCGGTTCCGGCGAGCGTTGCCTTGAGCGCGTCCATCACGGCGACGCGCTGCGCGTCGTTCGGAGCCGACTGCAGCTGGTGGCTGAGGTCGATGATGAAGCTCGCATAGGCATTGTGCCAGTCGGAGGTGACCTGCGTGAGGTCGACGCGCCGCTGCGCCGGCCGCTCGACGCCGGCAATGCCCTCGGCGCGCAGTTCGAACGCATCGTCGAGCAGCGGCGCGATGATCTGGTCCGAGGCCAGCCCGTCGTCATGCATCAGCGCGGCTTTGAGCGCGGCGCGCTCCTCGTCCTCGCCGTGGGTCAGGAAGATCGCGCCATGCGCCGGCAGGCGCTTGGTCACCCAGCTCACCAGCTCGGAATGGTCGGCATGCGCCGAGTAGTTGCCGAGGCTGCGGACCTGCGCCCGCACCGGCACCAGTTCGGCGTGGATACGCACTTCCTTGGCGCCCGACTGGATGATCTGTCCCAGCGTGCCGGGCGCCTGGTAGCCGACGAACAGCACCGTCGCATTGGCGCGCGGCAGGTTGTTCCTGAGGTGATGCTTGATGCGCCCCGCATCGGCCATGCCGGAGGCCGACATGATGATCGCCCCGCCGCGGATCGAGTTGATCGCCTTGCTCTCCTCGACCGCCTCGACGATGCGGAAGCGGCTGTCGCTGAACAGTTCGCTCGCGCTCAGCTCCACGTCGTCGAACATCGATGCGTATTTGCGATAGACGCCGGTGACCTTGCTCGCCAGCGGACTGTCGAGGAAGACGAGGCGCGGGTCGATCTCACCGGTCTTGATCAGGTAGCCGATGTCGTGCAGCAGCTCCTGGCTGCGCTCCACCGCAAAGGTCGGGATCACCAGGTTACCGCCGCGGGCAAGCGCGCCGTTGATCTCGGTCTTCAGCGATTCCTGGCGCTGCTTCAGGGTGTAGTCCTCGCGCTCGCGTCCGCCATAGGTCGATTCCGAGAGGATGTAGTCGTAGCCCGCCGGAGCGTCCGGCGCCTCCCAGAACACCTTGATGTCGGGGCCGAGATCGCCGGAGAACAGGATCCGGATCGGCTTGCCGTTCCCGTCCTGCACCTCGACCTCGATCGAGGCCGAGCCGAGGATATGGCCGGCATTCCAGTAGCGCGCGCGCACCCCCGGACCCGGCTCGATCCACTGCTCGTAGTTGACGCCTTTGCGGAGCTTCAGCACCTCCTCGGCATCTTCCATCGTGTAGAGCGGCTGGAACGGTTCTTCGGCGCGGCGGCTGCGCTTGCGCGTCTCGCGATCGGCCTCGCTCTCCTGGATGCCCGCTGCGTCGGGGAGCAGGTACTCGAGCAGGCTGTTGGTCGGCTCGGTGCCCCAGATCGGCTTGCGATAGCCGAACTTCGCGAGCTTGGGCAGCAGCCCCGCATGGTCGATATGGGCATGCGTCAGCAGCAGGAAGTCGATCCGCTTCGGATCGAACGGCAGCGGATTGTAGTTGAGGTCGCGGACAGTCTTGTTGCCCTGGAACATGCCGCAGTCGACGAGGAACTGCCCGCCCGGATGCACGACGCGATAGCACGACCCGGTCACGGTCCCCGCCGCACCATGAAAGTAAAGCGTGACGGTCATGCTGGCCTCCCGGGGCGTAGGTTATGTGCCGATTATGTAAGGGCTATTTTGGCGCGCGCTTGGCGAGAATGCGCTGCAGGGTGCGCCTGTGCATGTTGAGCCGGCGCGCCGTCTCGGAGACGTTGCGATCGCAGAGTTCGTACACCCGCTGGATGTGTTCCCAGCGCACCCGGTCGGCCGACATCGGGTTCTCGGGCGGCTCCGGCGGCCGGTCGCTGTTGGCGAGGAGAGCGTTGATCACGTCCTCGGCGTCGGCCGGCTTGGAGAGATAGTCCACCGCGCCGAGCTTCACCGCCGTCACGGCAGTCGCGATGTTGCCATAGCCGGTGAGCACGACCGCGCGCGCGTCCTCGCGCTTCTGGTGCAGGGCCGCGACCACGTCGAGCCCGTTGCCGTCCTCGAGACGCAGATCCACCACCGCGTAGGCGGGCGCCATCTCCGACACGGCAGCGAGCCCGCCGGCCACGGTATCCGCGATGCGGACCTCGAAGCCACGCTTCTGCATCGCCCGTTCGAGCCGGGTGAGGAAGGTCTTGTCATCATCGACCAGCAGCAGGCTGCGGTCGCCGGCGAGGAGTTCATCGACTGTGCTCATCGGCGCCTCATGTAGGGGCTTTTGGCCCAAAGGTCAAAATATAGGCAGCAAATGGCAACGCAACTCATCGAGAGTCGACCAACGCTTACGCGCCCTCGATTGCGGCGCGCGGCCAGACCAGCCGCACGCGGGCATGTCCGTCGTCCGCTTCGTTCTCGAACCGGATCTTGGCACCGGTGCGCTCGAGCAGGGTCTTGGAGATGAAGATGCCGAGCCCCAGCCCGCCCGGCTCCGCGCTCTCGGGGTCGCGCGGGCGCGTCGTGAGATAGGGCTCGCCCAGCCGCGCGATCAGCTCGGCGGGAAAGCCTGGGCCGTCGTCGGTGATGGTCACCGTCAGCGCCGACTTGTCCCAGCTGGCATCGACCAGCACGGCCTGTCGCGCGAACTGCGCCGCATTCTCGATCAGGTTGCCGAGCCCGTAGAGCAGGCCCGCATTGCGCTTGATCACCGGGTCCGGACCGCCGGACTTGTCGGTGCGGATCGAGATGGTCTTGCCGTTGCCCTCGAGCGGCTTGATCACTTCGGCGAGGAGCGCGCTGACCGGCACGGCGGCGAACGGGTCGCCCGGCGTATCGCGGAGGCTGCGGAGCTTGCCGAGGATGGTTCGGCAGCGCGCCGCCTGCGACATGATCAGCTCGGCGTCCTCGCGCACGTCTCCGGCCGGCAGTTCGTCCCGCATCTCGCGCGCCACGAGCGCGATGGTCGAGAGCGGCGTGCCCAGCTCGTGCGCCGCCGCCGCCGCCAGCCCGTCGAGCGCGCTCAGCTGCTCGTGGCGCGACAGGGCCAGTTCCGTGGCCGCCAGCGCGTCGGCGAGCTGGCGCGCCTCGTGGGCAACGCGGTTGGTATAGGCGGCGATGAAGGTGGTGCCGCAGACGATCGAGACCCAGATGCCGATGACATAGACCCGATCGAACACCAGCTTCTCGTCCGGCGCCCAGGGCAGATCGAGGTGGAACACCGAGAGCAGGGAGGCGAGGACGATGGCCAGCATCGCCAATACCGTGGTCGCGCGCTGGGGCAGGGTGGTGGCCGATACCGACACTGGCGCGAGCAGCAGCAGCGAGAACGGATTCTGCAGCCCGCCGGTCAGGGCCAGCAGTGCCGCGAGCTGGCAGAGGTCCCAGGCGAGATGCACCGTCGCCACTGTCGCCGTCGGGCGATAGCCTTCGCCAAGCCGCAGCAGCAGCCACAGGTTGAGCAGCACCGAGAGTCCGATCAGCGCCAGGCACTGGGCCAGCGGCAGCGGGAAGCTGAGGCCGAAAGCGACGAACAGCACCCCGATCGTCTGCCCGGCGATGGCGAGCCAGCGCAACCCGACCAGCGTGCCGAGCCGCAGGGGCCGCCAGGTCCCCGGTAGAATTGCCCCCGGCATGATTGCCGCCGGGAAGTCTCCCAATGCCATGAAGATGTCCTTTCCGGGCAGCCCCTGCCGCCCGCTTGGGAAGTCTAGCACGCCATTTCAAGGGCAAAAATGCGTGAGCGAACGCTTGATACCCCCACGGGATGGACCACATCGCTGCTGTTCGTGACTGAAAGTTCCCTAAGGGAGAAGCCCAATGAATACTGCGATTATCAAGCCGCAATGGGGCCCGCTCACCATCGCCTTGATGGTGCTGGGCTTTGTCGTGTGGTGGCCGCTCGGCCTCGCTGCCCTCGCCTACATCCTGTGGGGCGAGATGTTCGGTGGTTCCGCCGAGAAGGCCCAGGGGTTCGTCAACCGTTCCCGCAACTGGGCCGAGAAGAACTGCGGCTCGCGCGGCCACGGTTTCCGCGGCGGCTTCCACCACTCGAGCGGCAATGCCGCCTTCGACGACTACCGCACCGAGCAGCTGCGCCGGCTCGAAGAGGAGCGCCGCCGGCTCGATGAAGAGGTCAACGCCTTCCACGAGTACATGCGCAATCTCCGTATGGCCAAGGATCGCGAAGAGTTCGACCGCTTCATGCGCGACCGCAACGGCAACCGCCCGAACTATGGCGGCTCCGACAACAACGGGCAGAACGTCTAGTTCTGCCAACCCTCCTCCTGACGACTGGGCGCTCCTTCGGGGGCGCTTTTTTTGTCGTCGGGATTTGGCTCGAATCGGCGATGATCGGCCCATGAACTTCCTTTTCCCGTCCCGCTCTCCCAAGGTTCCGGCGACCACGTCGCTGGTCCTCGACGGCAAGCCGGTCGAGATCTCCGTCAAGGTGAGCGAGCGCGCCCGCAGCTACCGGCTGACGGTTCCGCATCACGGCAACCCGGTGCTGACCCTGCCCCGTACCGGGCGCTGGCCCGAGGCCGAGGCATTCCTCGAGCGCCATCGCGGCTGGCTGGCGGCGCGGGTCAAGCGCAGCGCGCCGAGCACCGCCTTTGCGGATGGGGAAATGGTGCCGCTGCGCGGCGTGCCGCACCGCATCCATGCCACCGGACGCCTGCGCGGCAGGGTGGAGGTTTCCGAGATCGATGGCGAACTGTCGCTGCTGGTTCCGGGCGAAGCGGCGCATATACCGCGCCGGCTGACCGAATGGCTGAAGGCGGAGGCGCAGCGCGACCTCGCCGAGCGTTCCGATGTCCATGCCGCCACGCTCGGGGTCGAGGTCAAGTCGGTGGCCATGCGCAGCCAGTCGACGCGCTGGGGCTCCTGCTCCTCGTCGGGCAAACTCAACTACAACTGGCGCCTGATCCTCGCGCCGCCCTTCGTCCTCGACTACGTGGCCGCCCACGAAGTCGCCCACCTCGTCCACATGAACCATTCGCCGAGCTTCTGGCGCAGCGTGTCGCACGCCCTGCCGGACATGGAAAAGGGCAAGGCCTGGCTCAAGGCCCATGGCAAGGTGCTGATGGGATACGGGTTGGCGGACTAGGGGCTTATTCGCCCCTGACGATCCCCTCGGTCCAGCGCGCGACGACGACGCAGCCCGGCTGCCCGCAATAGCCGAGCGCATCGCGATCCGCCTCGGCCTGGCTCTGGCCCATCGCCGCGCCCCAGCCGCCATCGCCGATGGCCAGCGCATAATTGCCTGTCGGCTCGCTCTGGAATCCCACGACGCAGGTCTGCGGATCGGTGGCACTCTGCTGGCAGTAGCGCATGGCGCAGTCACCGGCTTCGCCGAGCGACTGCATGTTGTTGCAGTAGCCATAGGCCCGGCTGTCGGACACCGCGACGGCCGTGTAGGCCAGCGCGCCGGGCATGGTGGAGAGCAACAGCGTTGCGGCGAGAGCGGCCCCTGTCAGGCTTCGCATGTGCCCTCCAGTCGGGGTCAGTCCCCGCCGAAAATGTCGCCCAAGAGGTCGACCAGCGTCCGCTTCGGCCGCTCGACCGGCGGCTGTTCCATCGGCTGCAGTTGCGCCTGGTTCAGCCCCGCCTCGCTCGCTCCGCCCGGCAGTTCGGCCACCGGAATGCCCTCATGGGCCTTGGTCATGAACTGGCTCCAGATATCGACCGGCACGTTGCCGCCCGAGAGTTTGGTGCCGACGTCGTCGTCGTTGCCGAGCCAGACACCGGCCACCATGCGCGAGGTGTAGCCGACGAACAGCGCGTCGCGGGCCTTCTGCGAGGTGCCGGTCTTGCCGGCCATCGGCCAGCCGTTGAGCTGGGCCCGCTTGCCGGTGCCGATCTCGACGGCGGCGTGCAGCATGTCGTTCATCTCGGCCACGATATTGGGCTCGATCACCCGGCCCGGACCGGCCGCCACGGCGTCGTACAGCACCTTGCCGTCGGCCGTTTCGATGCGGGTGATGACATTGGCGATGACGCCGATGCCGCCATTGGCGAAGGGCGCATAGGCCGCAGTGAGCTCGAGCAGCGAGACTTCCTGCGTGCCGAGCGCGATCGAGGGCACTGCCTGCAGCGGCGAGGAAATGCCCATCCGCATCGCGGCCTCGACCACCTTGTCGGGCCCGACATCGTTGGCGAGCAACGCCGAGACCGTGTTGCGCGACAGCGCCAGCGCGGTGCGCAGCGTCATCTCGCCACCATACTTGCCGTCGGCGTTCTGCGGCTGCCAGCCATTGATGTCGATCGGACCGTCATTGGCGACGGTGTCAGGCGTGTAGCCCTTTTCCATGCCGGCGAGGTAAACGAAGGGCTTGAAGGCCGAGCCAGGCTGCCGGCGCGCGGTGACGGCGCGGTTGAACTGGCTCTTCTGGTAGTCGACGCCGCCGACGAGGGCTCGAACCGAACCATCGACGTCCATGGCGACCATGGCGCCCTGGGTGAAGCCCTTCTCCTTGCCGGAATTGGCCACCGCTTCCTTGACCACGAACTCGGCTTCCTTCTGCAGGTCCCAGTTGATCGTGGTGTGGACGATCACGTCCTCCTTCACGTCGCCCAGATAGGCCGTCATCAGGCTCTCGACCCAGTCGGCGACATAGGATTCGCCGCCCGTCACCTTGGTCCGGATGGTCTGGCTCGGATCGATCGCCGCGGCCTTGGCCTCGTTGGCGTTGATGTAGCCTTCTTTGGCCATGGCGTTCAGCACGAGCTGCTGGCGCGCCTGCACCCGGGCCGTATCGCCGCGCGGATTGAGCCGCGAGGGGGCCTGCAGCGAACCGGCCAGGATGGCGGCTTCGCTCAGCGACAGGTTGCGCGCAGACTTGCCGAAATAGAATTGAGCCGCCGCCTCGATGCCGTAGCGCTCGTGGCCGAAATACATGCGGTTGAGGTAGAGATCGAGGATGTCGTCCTTCGAGTAGTTCTGCTCGAGCCAGACGGCGAGCAGCGCTTCCTGCACCTTGCGGCCCAGCGTCTGGTCGGGCGTGAGGAACAGGTTCTTGGCCACCTGCTGGGTGATGGTCGAGGCACCGCGGGTAACCTCGCCCGCCTGGATCGACTCGAACGCCACCGACGCGAGGCCGACCACGTCGACGCCAAAATGGTCGTAGAAGCGCCGGTCTTCGATGGCGACGAACGCCGCCGGCACGTAGTAGGGCAGCTCGCGCAGGTTCACCGCCTCGCCGCCGGACTTGCCGCGGTTCGAAATCAGCTGGCCGTTGGCGGCAACGATGCGGATATTGGCAGCCCGGTCCGGCACCTTCCAGGTTTCGGACGAAGGGAGCTGCACGGCGTAGTAGATGATGATGCCGGCCGCAGCGACGCCGGCCCAGATGCCGAGGATGAACAGCCACGAGAACAGCTTCCAGATGACGCCGAACAGCGTCAGCGGCTTCTTCTCGCGCCGGCGGCCGCGGCCGGACCTGGCCTTGGTGGCCTTGCCGCGCGGCTGCTTGCCCTTGGGCGCACGGGCGCTGCGCTCGTCATCGACATAGACGGCGCTGTCGTCGAAACCTGGCTCCACACGGGCACCGCGGGCCGCCTTGGCGGGCGCACTGCGCGGCGAACGCGAGCCCTTTTTCGGCGTCGCTCCGACACGGTCGTCCGGTGAAATCTGAAAGTCCATAAACAGGGCCCCGGCGTTCTTCTTGCGCATGGCGTGTCCGGCGTTGTCCCTAGGGGCAATTCGGACGCCATGGGGCGATCCGACCGTCTCGCCATCCCAAGCCAACCCGGAAAAAACCCGGGCCCCCGGCCAGCGCGGTCCCCATCGGCTATCGAGGGTAAATGTGGCCGGTTTATGTGGGCTTAAGCTGTGTCACAAGAGGGTGTTGCGGCAGCGCCACCGCCCAGGGTCGCGCTGCCGCTTCGCGTCAGTCCATATACGGCTTGTGCAGCGCGAGGTCGGCCGCCCCGAGCCGGTCCTGCGCGGTGAAGCTCTGGTGCCAGTAGGGGTAGATGAGGTTCGGCTGGCTCACCTTGTCGAGGCGGGCGACCTGGTCGGCTGTAAGCTTCAGTTCGGCGGCCTTCAGGTTGTCCTCGAACTGCGCCGTGCTGCGACCGCCGATGATCACCGAGGCTACCAAGGGCCTTTGCAGCAGCCAGGCGAGCGACACCTGCGCGCCAGAGACGCCATGCTCCGCAGCCACCTCGTTGATGACATCGACGATGTCCCAGAGCCGGCCCGCATCGTAGATCGGCGGCTCCCTGAAGCCCGTCACCTGCCGACCGCTGTCGGGCCTGGTGTTGCGGGTGTACTTGCCCGAGAGCCAGCCGCCGGCCAGCGGCGACCAGACGAGGATGCCCACGCCCTGGTCGAGCCCGAGCGGCACCAGTTCGAACTCGGCTTCGCGCGAGTAGAGCGTGTAGTGGATCTGCTGGGCAACGAAACGCTGGTAGTGCGCTGCATCGGCGATGGAGAGCGCCTTCATCAGGTGCCAGGCCGAAAAGTTCGACGAGGCGGCGTAGCGGATCTTGCCCTGCTTCACCAGCGTATCGAGCGCCTCGACCGTCTCCTCGAGCGGCGTCTGCCCGTCCCACTCATGCACGTGATAGATGTCGATGACATCGGTCTTCAGCCGCTTGAGCGAGTTCTCGCATTCGCGAATGATGTGCCAGCGGCTGAGGCCGCGGTCGTTCGGCCCCTGGCCGGTGGAAAAGCGCACCTTGGTGGAGATCAGCAGCCGGTCGCGACGCCCATCGACGAGGGCTTCGCCGATCATGCTTTCGGACTTGCCCGCATTGTAGACGTTGGCGGTGTCGATCAGGTTGACCCCGTGATCGAGGCAGAGGTCGATCTGGTGCTGCGCGTCCTTGAGTTCGGTTTCGCCCCACGAGCCGTCATTGCCGAACGTCACCGAGCCGATCGACAGCGACGATACCTTGAGGCCGGACCGGCCGAGCAATCTGTAATCCATGATTCCCTCCACGCATGCGGCGGCGACCGTAGACCCTCGGCCGGGTGCGCGGAAGGGGGATGGAAGGCCGGCCGGAGCCGCCCTTTCACCGCCGGTGTGGTTGAAGGGCTAGGAACGAATGCGGCCCGCGAGGAACTTGCCGGTCAGCGAGCCCTTCGCCTCCACCAGCTCCGCCGGCGTGCCCTCGAACACCACCGTGCCGCCGTCATGGCCGGCACCCGGTCCGAGGTCGATCACCCAGTCGGAGCGCGAGATCACATCGAGATTGTGCTCGATGACGATGACGGTGGAGCCCGCGTCGACCAGCCGGTCGAAGAGCCCGATCAGCGTATCCACATCGTTCATGTGGAGCCCGGTCGTCGGCTCGTCTAGCACGTAGATGTTGCCCGATTTGCCGAGTTCCGCGGCGAGCTTCAGCCGCTGCCGCTCGCCGCCGGAGAGCGTCGAAAGCGGCTGCCCCAGCGTCAGATAACCGAGCCCGACATCGACCAATCCCCTGAGGATCTTGGCGATCGCCGGCTCGGTGAAGAAGGCAGCCGCCTCGTCCACCGGCATCTCGTAGACATCAGAGATCGAGCGGCCGCGCAGCTTGTGCTGCAGCACGTCGTCGGTGAAACGTTTGCCGTTGCAGGTCTCGCAGACGGTGGTCATCGGGTCGAGATGTGCGAGGTCGGTATAGATCACGCCCAGCCCGTTGCAGTCCGGGCAGGCGCCTTTGGAGTTGGCGGAGAAGAGCGAGGCTTCCTCGCCGGTGGCCTTGGCGAAGGCCTTCCGCACCGCATCGAGTATGCCGGTATAGGTCGCGGTGTTCGACCGGCGCGAGCCGCGCGCGAGGTTCTGGTCGATGATGATGGTGTCCGGATAGGCCACCGGCAGGCTGCCCTGGATCAGCGAGCTCTTGCCCGACCCGGCGACGCCGCTCACCGCCGTCAGCACGCCGCGCGGGATGGAGACCGACACGCCCTTGAGGTTGTTGAGCGTCGCGTTGCTGATCTCGAGTGTGCCGTCGCCCTTCCGCACGCTCGTCTTGATCGGCTGGTGCCTGGTGATGTGCTCACCGGTCAGCGTCTTCGAGGTGAGGAGGCCCTGGTAGTCACCCTCGTAGACGATCTCGCCGCCCTTCGAGCCGGCGAACGGGCCCATGTCGACGATGTGGTCGCCGATGGCGATCATGTCGGGCTTGTGCTCGACGATCAGCACGGTGTTGCCCTTGTCGCGGAGCTGCGTCATCAGCCCGGCCAGTCTGCCGACGTCATGCGGATGGAGCCCTACGCTCGGCTCGTCGAACACATAGGTGATGTCGGTCAGTGACGAGCCGAGATGCCGCACCATCTTCACCCGCTGGCTCTCGCCGCCGGAAAGCGTCGAGCTTTCGCGGTCGAGGCTGAGGTAGCCGAGGCCGATGGTGACGAGGTTCTCGAGCCGCGCGGCTAGGGCCTCGACCATGGGCCGAATCTCGGGTGCATCGATCGCCCGGATTACCGGCGCGAGGTCGGACACCTGCATGGCCGACAGCTCGGCGATGTTGCGCCCCTCAACCTTGCTGCCGAGCGCCGCCGCGTTGAGCCGCGCACCGTGGCAGGCGGGGCACTGCCTGCGGGTGAAGATCTTCTCGTATTCGAGCCGCACATGCGGCTGCAGCGATTCCGGGTCCTTCGACCCCAGTCCCTTCTTCAGCTTGGCGACCACGCCCTCATAGGTCAGCCCGATCTTGCCAACCTTGATCTTGCGGCCGTCGTCGAGGTTGAGCAGGTTCTCCCGCTCCTCGGCGGTGTATTTCGCGATCGGCTTGTCCATGTCGAAAAGGCCGGAATTGGCGTAGATCTCCCACCACCAGCTATCGACCGTAAAGTCCTTGGGCAGCAGCGCGCCCTCGTTGAGCGACTTGCTCTCGTCGATCACCGCCGCCATGTCCATTGCCGCGACCTGCCCGATCCCTTCGCAATCCGGACACATGCCGCGCGGATCGTTGTAGGAATAGAGCCCGGGCGAGCCCAGCCGCGGCTCGGCGACGCGCGAGTACATCACGCGCAGCATCTGCGCCGCGTCGGTCACCGTCGCCACCGTCGAGCGCGAATTGCCACCGAGCCGCTGCTGGTCGACGATGATGGCGGCCGAGATGTTCTCGAGCAGGTCGGCATCGGGCTGGCCGTAATGCGGCATGAACTGCTGCACGAATGTCGGATAGGTCTCGTTGATCAGCCGCTGGCTTTCGGCCGCGATGGTGCCGAACACCAGCGACGACTTTCCCGACCCCGAAACGCCGGTGAACACGGTGATCTTCCGCTTAGGGATATCCAGCGAGACATTCTTGAGGTTGTTCTCGCGCGCGCCGCGAATCTGGATCGAACCATACAAACTCATCATCGCGTCCTTATTTTACCAAGTGGTTGAATATAGGCTGATGGGGCGCGGGTCAATCCCACGCCCCATCACGACTAGAGGCTCGCCTTGCGGATCGCCCGCGCGCCGACGCCAAGCCCGAGCGCCGCCGTTGCCAGTGCGACCAGCACGCCCCACAGCACGGTCATGGTGAGGAACTCGCCGGCGAACAGGGCCCGCTCGGCTTCGACCAGATAGCTGAGCGGGTTGAAGCGACTGGCGATGTAGAGCCAGTTGGGCCCGTTCTCGATCGGCAGCAGCACGCCACCGAGCAGCATCAGCGGCAGCGCCACCGACTGGCTGACCATGTAGAACAGCGAGGTATTGTGCCGCGCCGCAATCGCCAGCGCATAGGATAGTGCCGCAACACCCGCGCCGAACAGGGCCAGCAACGCGAGGCCGAACAGCATCTGGATCGGGTGCAGCTGCAGCCCGAACGGCCACGCGAGGACGATCAGCGCCAGCGCCTGCAGGGTGAGCGGGAACATCTCCTTGAGCGAGCGCCCGAAGATCAGCGCCGGCCGGCTCATTGGGGTGGCGAGAAAGCGCTCGAGCACGCCCGACATCAGTTCCTCTGTGAGGCTCCAGCCCACCATGGCCGTGCCGAACAGGGTCAGCATGACGATCATGCCGGGCACGAACCACTGCAGCGCCCCTGCCGTGCTGCCGCCCACATCGAGCAGCGGCACGAAAAAAGCCAGGTACAGCACCGGCTGCACAAGCCCGAACGCCATCCACGACGGATCGGCGAGGGTGGGCTTCATCTCCCGGGTGAAGGAGGTCGAAACATCGCGAAAAAAGCTCATGATTGGATCTCCATTGCGCCGGCCAGCCACTGGCCTGCCTGCTCCCTGAGCGGGAGAAGGTGGCGCGTAGCGCCGGATGAGGGGGATGCAGACAGGGTCTGCGCGATCGGAGCGAAGCGGGGAACGGCAAGGAGGGTTGGGGCGGATCCCTCATCCGTCCTTCGGGCGCCTTCTTCCGCAAGTGGAGAAGGCAGCGACGCCCGCCGCCGTATCGGTGCAAACGGCCCTTTCATGCGGCGCTCTCCCGCAGCGAGCGGCCGGTAAGGCCGAGGAAGACATCGTCCAGCGTCGGCCGCCGGACATTTGCCGCGAGCACCCGCGCCCCTCGGCCGTCGAGCGCCCGGATGAATTCGGGCAGCACCGCCTCGCCGCCCTTCACCGTCACGCCGACCCGGGCGCCATCGCGGCTCACATCGCGCGCCTCGGGCAGGTTGGCGGCAATCTCCGCCGCGACGGTCGCATCGTCCGCATCGATGGTGATGCGGTCGCCGGCGAGATTTGCCTTCAGCCGCTCCGGCGTGTCGTTGGCGATGATCTGGCCGTTGTCCATGATCATCACCCGCTCGGCCATCGAGTCCGCCTCGTCGAGATAATGGGTGGTGAGGAACACCGTCATGCCGGTCGCCTTCCGCAGCCGCACGATGTGGTCCCAGAGATTGGCTCGGCTATGCGGATCGAGTCCGGTCGAGGGTTCGTCGAGAAACAGCACGTCCGGGCTGTGCATCAAGCCCAGCGCCACGTCGACGCGGCGCTTCTGCCCGCCCGAAAGGCTCATGCCGGTGCGGGCCTCGAGCCCGGTGAGCTCGAGCATGCCGATCAGCTCGTCCGCCCGCCTGGCTGCCGCGGCCTTGTCCATCCGCTGCGCCGCGCCCTGGGTCAGCAGCTCGTCGCGCAGCTTGTTGTAGTTGCCGGCGCCCGCCCCCTGGCCGACATAGCCGATGCGGCGGCGCACTGCGTCCGCGTCCCGCGTCACGTCGTGCCCGGCAATGCGCGCCTCGCCTTCGGTTGGCGGAAGCAGGGTGGTCAGCATGCGAACCGAAGTGGACTTGCCGGCCCCGTTCGGCCCGAGGAAGGCGACCATCTCGCCTTCCGCCACCTCGAGGTCGAGCCCGCGCACGGCCTCGACAACTCCCTCCTTGGTCTTGAAGCTGCGCTTCAGTCCTCGGGCATGAATCATTGTGTCACTCCTCGCTCGAACGGATGAATGCCTAGAGGACCCCACTGACATGTCGTGTCAGCAGGGTGGATTTCGACGCCACCGTCTCGACATTGCGAGCGGCCGGCATTAAGTTGTGCAGTGTACGGAGTTTGATCTAGATCGAATCCCGTACACTGTAAAGAGTTATTTGGAGGCCGCATGGCCGAAGAGATTTCCGGGCGGGGCGATCCGCTGCGCACCCTGGAACTGCTGTGGAGCGGCAAGGCGCCGCCGAAGCGCGGCCCGAAACCGAAGGTGGCGCTGGGCGACATCGTCGCCGCCGCCATCCGCATCGCCGATGCCGAAGGACTGGCGGGTGTTTCGACGCGCCGGGTGGCCGAGGCGGTGGGCATTTCGCCGATGTCGTTCTACACCCACGTCCCCGGCAAGGCCGAGCTGCTCGACCTGATGCTCGATGCGGCCGCCGATGTCGGCGAGAAGCCCGTCTTCGATCCGGCGAACTGGCGCGACAATGTCACCGTCATTGCCCAGGGCTACCGGCAGTTCTACCTGCGTCACCCCTGGGTATTCGAACTGTCGACCCACCGGCCGGTGCTCGGCCCGAACACCATGACCGCCTACGACACGGCACTCAGCGCCTTCGACGGGCTCGGGCTCGATGCGGTCGAGATGGACCAGTCCCTGACCGCGCTCGCCAACTATGTCCACGGCGCCGTGCGCGACGCCGCCCGCGCCGAGATGGTGAAAAAGCTCTCCGGCATGACCGACGACGAGTGGTGGTACCGCGTCAGCCCCGGCCTCGAGGCCATCGACTTCAGCCCCTATCCGGTCGCAAGCCGCGTCGGTCCCATCGTCGGCGAACTCTATGGCACCGGCGACTCCGACCGCGCCTTCGCCTTCGGCCTCAACCTGCTACTCGACGGGTTCGAACGGCTGATCGAGGGGAAGCGCCGCTAGGTGACGACGGTGATCCGGTCCGAGGCGCGCGTCACGGCGGTGTAGAGCCAGCGGGCCCGGTCCTCGCGGAACACGAAACTCTCGTCGAACAGGTAGACATTGTCCCACTGGCTGCCCTGCGCCTTGTGGACGGTGAGGCAGTAGCCGAAGGTGAACTCGTCGTACTGCCGGCGTTCCGGCCAGCTGAGCGCATCCTCTTCGCCGGAAAAGAACGCCGCGTGGGTGACGACCTTGGCCTGCGTCGGCTTGGTGCCGATGACTTCGTCGGGGTCGAGCGTCATCGAATAGCGGGCGTTCGACCGCTTCTTCACCTCGGCTGCCATCCAGATCTGCCCGTTGAGCAGCTTCTTGATCGGGTTGTTCCTGAGGCAAACCAGCCGGTCGCCGGCGACCGGCTCGTGGCTCGGCAGGTTCTTCAACTCGCGGATGCGGTCGTTATAGGCGACGCGCGTCTTGTTGCGCCCGGCCAGCACCTGGTCGGCCAGCATCACCTCGTCGCGGTTCACGTCCGCGCGCGGGATTACGAGGCTTTCGCCGTAGCGGCCATGCTCGAGATAGCCGCCCTCGCGGATGTCCATGGACATGCGGATGATCGGGTTATCCGAGGCCTGCCGATGGATCTCGGTCAGCATGTAGTCGGGCTCGTCGGCGGTGAAGAAGCCCGTACCCTGCACTGGCGGCAGCTGGAACGGATCGCCCAGCACCAGCACCTTGGTGCCGAAGCTCAAAAGGTCCCGGCCCAGCGCCTCGTCGACCATCGAGACTTCGTCGATCACGATCAGGTCCGCCGTGATCGCCTCGCTCTCGGGATCGAGCGCGAAGCGCGGCTCGCCCTCCTTGTCGGACACCAGCGTGTAGATGAGGCTGTGGATGGTCGAGGCACCACGCGCACCGTATTTGCGCATCACTTGGGCCGCCTTGCCGGTGAAGGCGGCGTATTTCACCGAGCGCACGCCCTGCGCGAGATGGCGGGCGAGCGTCGACTTGCCCGTCCCGGCCCAGCCGAACAGCCGGAACACCTGCTTGGCGTTCTTGTCCTTGAGCCAGGCCGAAACCGCCTGCAGCGCCTCATCCTGTTGCGGCGACCACTCCATCAGACGATACGGCACTCCACGGTGCCAATGCCGGCGATGGAGCCCTCGAGCCGGTCGCCCGCGACGACCGGGCCGACCCCTGCCGGCGTGCCGGTCATGATCAGGTCGCCGGGGAAGAGCTCGAAGTACTTCGAAAGCTCCGCGATGACATGCGGCAGGTCCCAGGTCATGTCCGAGATATCGGCCGACTGGCGAGTCTCGCCGTTGACGCTGAGCTCGATCGCGCCCTTGAGCGGCGTCGCGATGCCGGCGGCCGGCACCATGGTGCCGATCGGCGCCGAATGGTCGAAGCCCTTCGCCACTTCCCAGGGCTTTGCACCCTTCTTCGCCCACGCCTGCAGGTCGCGCCGGGTCAGGTCGATGCCGACCGCGTAGCCCCAGACATGCCGCATGGCCTCGCCGACGGCGATGTCCCTGCCGCCCGTGCCGATCGCGGCGACCAGTTCGATCTCGTGGTGCAGGTTCTCGGTCTTGCTCGCATAGGGCACGTCAGCGCCGCCGGTCACCACGGCATCGGCGGGCTTCGAAAAGAAGAAGGGCGGTTCCGCGTTCGGATCATGCCCCATCTCGCGCGCGTGCTCGGCATAGTTGCGGCCGACGCAATAGATGCGGCGCACGGGAAACAGCCCACCCCCAGCGACGGGTATGGCAGCCTGCGGCGGCGGGGCAATGACGTAGTCGGCCATGACGGATCCTTGATGCGTTTGCGGCGCACCCTAATCGAATCTGCGCTGGGACAAAATGAGAACTTTGCCGTTGCTAGACTTCAATGTCGAACACCAGGAGCCCGGCAACGCCGCCCTCCAGTGCCCCGACGAGGCGGCCGCCGGCTGCCTGGTGCGCCGTATCGGCAAGGTAGGCGTCCCGTGCCGCGGCATCGGGAAAATCCATGGTGAATCCGTCGGCGAAACCCTGGTGCAGACCCTCGGGCGAGACGTTGCGGCCGAAGCTCATGGCGTCGATGCGCAGATGACCGGCGAGCGCCGCCAGTTGATCGTAGATGGCCTGGCGCTCCGCTTCATCGACATCGGCGCGAAAGCGGAGGAATACGCAATGGCGGATTGTCATGCCGGCTCCGATCTATTGTATGCAATGACGTCGCACATGCACAAATAATACGCATATTGGAAACGCGTGTGCGACGATTAGGCATTGTCGCCAGTTTTGACGGCGTGGCCCAGTACAGTCATCGGTATCGCATAACCTATTGGTGTCAACGACTTAGTAACAATTCCGGGGCCAGCGCGCGTTTGGCACATGGTTTGCACTGTTGACTGCAGGGGCGTGTCCGGGGGTTGCGGACAAGAGCACGCCCGGCACGTGAAACAGGGAAAACCACGTCATGATAGCAAGCACTCTTTCGCGGCGCGCGCTGCTCAGGGCCGGGGCCGCCGGCCTCGCGGCATCGGCGCTGCCATTCGGCATGGCCAAGGCGCAGACCAACGTGATCCTCGGCATCGTCTATGTCGGCCCCAAGGACGATTTTGGCTGGAACCAGGCACACGCCGTATCGGTCGCCGCGCTGAAGAAAGTTTCGGGCATCACCGTCGTCGAGGAAGAGAACGTGCCCGAGACGGATGCCGTCTCGAAGTCGATGGAGTCGATGATCAACATCGACGGCGCCAACCTGATCCTCGCCACCTCGTTCGGCTACTACAACCCGTTCGTCGTCGACCTCGCGAAGAAATACCCCGACGTCACCTTCCGCCACGCGGCGCCGCTCTGGAACAAGGATGCCGATCCGGCCAATGCCGGCTCCTACTTCCCCTACCTCAACCAGGCCCACTACGTGGATGGCGTTGCCGCCGGCCTCTCCTCGAGCGGCAAGATCGGCTTCGTTGCGGCCAAGCCCATTCCGTCGGTGCTGTCCAACATCAACTCCGTCCTGCTCGGCGCCCGCTCGGTGAACCCCAACGCCACGGTGCAGGTGATCTTCACCGGCGAGTGGAGCCTGCCCGTACGCGAGGCCGAGGCGACCAACGCGCTGGTCGATGCGGGCTGCGAGGTCATCACCTGCCACGTGGATTCGCCGAAGGTCGTGATCAAGACGGCCGAGGGCCGCGGCGTCAAGACCGCCGGCCACAACGCCTCCCAGGCGCCGCTGGCGCCGAAGGGCTTCATCACCGGCGCCGAATACAAGTGGGAGACGATCTACAAGCAATATGCCGACGCCGTCGCCGCCGGCGAGACGCCACAGAACTTCCTCGTCGGCGGCTACAACAACGACATGCTGCGCAATACGCCCTACGGCGCCGGCGCAACGCCGGAGGCGATCAAGGCCGCCGACGGCGCCATCGAGGCGCTGAAGGCAGGTGCGCCGATCTACAAGGGCACGCTCAAGGACAATGCCGGCAACGTCGTCGTCGACAAGGACTACGACAACTACGACCCCTATCTCGACGGCATGAACTGGCTGCTCGAAGGCGTGCAGGGGTCGATCACCTGACAGCCGCCTGCATCGAGTGTGTAGCCCCACCCTCATCCGGCTTCGCCACCTTCTCCCATCAAGGGAGAAGGCGATCCCCGAAGCATCAGTCGGGCCTTCTCCCCTCGTGGGAGAAGGTGCCCGAAGGGCGGATGAGGGGGGATTGGGCAAATACGGAGCAGTAGCGCAATGACCGTTCAAACCGCCGACACCGCCGCGATCCCAGCTTCGGCCGGGCCGAACCTGCAAGTGCTGCGCTTTGCCGAACAGATTGCGATACCCGCCGGCGCGGTGATCGTCTCGGCCCTGCTGTTCGCGCTGTTCCTGCTCGTCATCGGCAAGGATCCGATCCAGTTCTACCAGCTGGTCTGGACCGGCGGCTTCGGCTCGTCCTTCTCGATCCAGAACTCGCTGCAGCGTGCCGCGCCGCTGATCCTCACCGGCCTCGCCTTCGCTATTCCGGCCCGCATCGGTCTCACCATGATCGGCGGCGAGGGAGCGCTGGTGCTTGGCGGTTTCGCCTCGGCGGCGATTGCCATTCCGCTGGTCACCGGCGGCGTCTCGCCCCTCGTCACCCTGCCGACCATGGCGCTGACCGGCATGCTGACCGGCGGCCTCTGGGTCGGGCTCACCGGGTGGCTGAAATATGCCCGTGGCGTCAACGAGACCATCGCTTCGCTGCTGATGAGCTACATCGCCATCGCCATCATGAACTTCTTCGTCGAAGGCGCGCTGCGCGACCCGGCTTCGGCCAACAAGCCCTCGACCCTGCCGATCGGCGACGCCTACCGGATCGGCTCGATGCCGGGCACCGACATCCATTGGGGCCTCGCCGCCGGGATTATCCTCGCCGTCCTCCTCTGGGTGCTGATGAGCCGCACCACCTTCGGTTTTGCCGCCCGCATGACCGGTGGCAACCTCCGCGCCGCACGGGCCCAGGGCCTGCCGGTCGGCTGGCTGATGGTGATCTGCTGCGTCATTGCCGGGGCATGCGCCGGGTTTGCCGGCTTCTTCGAGGTCGCCGCCATCCACGGGCAGGCCAACGCCTCGCTGGTCGCCGGCTATGGTTTCACGGGAATCCTCGTCGCCTTCCTCGCCCGCCAGAACCCACTGGCGATCGTGCCGGTCGCCATCCTCTTCGGCGCGCTGGCTGCCGCCGGAGGCGTCATCCAGCGCCGCATGGACATGCCCGACGCCACCATTCTCGTGCTGCAGGGGATCCTGTTCGTGGTGCTGCTGGTCAGCGAGACCTTCTACGGCCGTTTCAGGATTTTCCAGGTCAGGTCGACGGGGGACCGTACGTAAATGGACAGCGCCCTCGTCACCGTACTCATCGCCATGCTGGGCGGCGCCATCCGCGTCTCGACCCCGTTCATGTTCGTCGCGCTCGGCGAAACGCTGACCGAGAAATCGGGGCGCATCAACCTGGGGCTCGAGGGCAACCTCGTCCTCGGCGCCATGGTCGCCTATGCCACATCCTACCTCACCGGCAGCCCGTGGCTGGGCGTGCTGGCAGCCGGCTGTTCCGGGCTCTTTCTCGGGGCGCTGCACGGCTATATCTGCAAGCTGCCGCGGGTGAACGACATCGCCGTCGGCATCGCCATGATGAGTTTCGGCACCGGCCTCGCCTTCTTCTTCGGCAAGCCCTTCATCCAGCCGCAGGCCCCAAAACTGGATTCCATCGCGCTGGGTGACTGGACCGGCAACCCGGCGCTGGCGCAGGCGCTGCAGGTCAACCCGCTGTTCTTCGTCGGCATCATCCTCGCCATCGCCATGGCCTGGGCCTTCAGGAACACCAAGTGGGGCCTGATCGTGCGGATGACCGGCGACAGCGCCGCCTCGGCCAAGGCCATGGGCGTCTCGGTCGATCTCGTCCGCTTCCTCGCCACCGCCGTTGGCGGCTTCCTTGCCGGCATCGGCGGCGCCTTCCTCTCGCTCTACTATCCCGGCATCTGGAACCAGGGGCTTTCGTCCGGCCAGGGCCTGATGGCCGTGGCGCTGGTGATCTTTGCCCGCTGGGACCCGATCCGGGCCATCTTCGCCGCCCTGTTCTTCGGTGCTGCCGGTGCGCTCGGCCCCTCGCTCCAGGCAGTCGGCATCACCCAGGGCTACTACTTCTTCAACGCTGCCCCCTACATCCTGACGCTGATCATCATGATCATCTCCGCCGGCTCCAAGAGCTCGGCGCGCGATGCGCCGGGCGAACTGTCGATCACCAAGTGAGCCCGCCGATGACCCTCAGTGACGAGCGCATTGTAGAGGCCATGGTCCCCGGGGGGATAACCATCGCCTCGACGCCCTATCCGTGGCCCTATGACGGGGATCTCAGGCCCGACAACACTGTGCTGATCTGCATCGACATGCAGACCGATTTCTGCGGGCCTGGCGGCTATGTCGACTCGATGGGCTACGACATTTCCCTCACCCGGGCCCCCATTGAGCCGCTGAAGCGGCTGTTCGCGGCGTTCCGCGCCAGGGGCTACCCGATTATCCATACGCGGGAAGGACATAAGCCCGATCTCAGCGACCTGCCGGCCAACAAGCGCTGGCGTTCGCAGCGCATCGGCGCGGGGATCGGCGACCAGGGTCCGCAGGGGCGCATCCTCGTGCGCGGCGAGCCGGGCTGGGAGATCATCCACGAACTCGCGCCACTGCCGGGCGAGGCGATCATCGACAAGCCGGGAAAGGGCAGCTTTGCCTCGACCGACCTCGAATTGATCCTGCGGCTCAAGGGCATACGCAACATCGTGCTGACTGGCATCACCACCGATGTCTGCGTGCACACGACGATGCGCGAGGCCAATGACCGCGGCTTCGAATGCGTGCTGCTCGAGGATTGCTGCGCCGCGACCAAGTACGACAACCACCTCGCCGCGATCGACATGATCAAGATGCAGGGCGGCGTGTTCGGTGCAGTGGCCAGCAGTGCTGACCTGATTTCCGCGCTCAGATGAACGGGTGATCAACGCAAGATGAACGACATTCCAAGCCCGACAAAAGGCCGCGCGCCATCCCTGCAAGCCATTGGCATGACGAAGATCTTCGGTCCGCTGCGGGCGCTCGACGATGTCTCGATCAATGTCGAGGCCGGTTCGTTCCATGCCCTGCTCGGCGAGAACGGCGCCGGCAAGTCGACGCTGGTGAAGTGTATCATGGGGTTCTACAGCGCGGATAAGGGCCAGGTGCTGCTCGACGGGCAGGAAGTCTCGATCAAGACCCCGCGCGATGCCCGCGCCAACGGCATCGGCATGGTCTACCAGCACTTCACCCTGGTCCCGAGCCTGACCGCCGCCGAGAACCTCGTCATCTCGCGCGCCGATGCCCCCTCGGTCATCGATTGGGGTCGGGAGCGCAAGGCGCTCGCCACCTTCATGGAAGAGATGCCGTTCCGCGTGCCGCTCGATACGCAGGTGAGCCAGCTCTCGGCCGGCGAGAAGCAGAAGCTCGAGATCCTGAAGCTGCTCTATCTCGACCAGCGCTTCATGATCCTCGACGAGCCGACCTCGGTGCTGACCCCCGGCGAGGCCGACGAGATGCTCGGGCTGCTCGGCGGCATGGCGGATCGCAAGGAGATCACCGTGCTGATGATCTCGCACAAGTTCCGCGAGGTGAAAGCCTTCTGCGACCACTTCACCGTGCTGCGCCGCGGCCGCTACACCGGCTCGGGCGACGCGCAGGCGGTGAGCGTGCCGGACATGAGCGCGATGATGATCGGCGACACCGCCATCCGCGAGCGCGCCTCCCGCAAGAAGCACAACGAGGGTGCCGACCGGCTCGAGCTCGCCGGCATCTTCGCCGAGGACGGCGAGGGCGCCGATGTGGTGAAGTCGGTGAACCTCAGGGTGAAGGCCGGCGAGATCGTCGGCATCGCCGGTGTCTCCGGCAACGGCCAGTCGCAGCTGGTGGAAGTGCTGTCCGGCCAGCGCCCGATGTCGGATGGCGCCATCTACATCAACGGCGACGTGTTCCAGCCCAAGCGCGGCGCCTTCGACAAGTACAAGGTGTTCGGCCTCCCCGAGGAGCCGCTGAAGAACGCCACCGTGCCCAAGATGAGCGTCGCCGAGAACATCGCCTTCCGTTCCTTCGACAAGCCGCCGGTGGCAAAACTCGGCTGGTGGATGTCGCCTGGGCCGATGAAGGCCAAGGCGCGCGAGCTGATCGAGCGCTATCGCGTGAAGACGCAGGGCCCGGACGCGCCGATCGAGACGCTGTCGGGCGGCAACGTGCAGCGCGCCGTGCTGGCGAGGGAGCTCAGCGGCGACGTCGATGTGCTGATCGTCGCCAACCCCTGCTTCGGGCTCGACTTCGCCTCGGTGTCGGAAATTCGGAGCCAGATCATGGAGCAGCGCAACAAGGGCGCGGCGGTGCTGCTGGTGAGCGAAGACCTCGACGAGATCCTTGAACTGGCGGACCGCGTGGCGGTGATGAGTGGTGGGACGATCAGCTACGTCTCGCGCATCGAGGATACGGACCGGAACACGATCGGCCAGCACATGGCGGGGCATTGACATGACGACGATCGCTTTCGATGGCCGCCGTCATCCTCCCCTGCGCAGCGGGGGAGGGGGACCAGCGAAGCTGGTGGAGGGGGCGGCCACACACACCGGCGCTTCCTGCCGCCCCCTCCACCGCCTTCGGCGGTCCCCCTCCCCCGTGAACGGGGGAGGATCACTGCTCGTTCGGTGGTTCACATTCATCGCATCAGTTGCTGCGCAGGGGTCGGCTTGGGGGCACGACCCGCGCGCAGTCCGGGGTGAGGGGAGCGCGCGCGTCGGTCGCGGCGCGCATCAGGGTCCCCTCACCCTAACCCTTTCGCCGAGCACGCCGCCGCCCCCCGACTTCGTTGTCATCCACATCCCCGTCCGCGGCTCATTCATCCACGTGGCGCCCCGATGATCTCCGTACCGGCCCGGCCCTATCCCTTCCCGCTCGATGCCGCGCATACGGCGCTGGTGGTGATCGACATGCAGCGCGACTTCATCGAGAAGGGCGGTTTCGGCGACAGCCTCGGCAACGATGTGGCGCGGCTCGAGGCGATCATTCCGGCCACGGCAGGGCTGATCCAACTGTTCCGCGACAATGGCTGGCTGGTGCTGCACACGCGCGAAGCGCACAAGCCGGACCTCAGTGACTGTCCGCCGTCAAAAATCCGGCGCGGCAACCCGACCCTCCATATCGGCGAGGCCGGCGCCATGGGGCGGCTGCTCGTCGCCGGCGAACCGGGCAACCAGATCGTCGATGCGCTGGCGCCGATCGATGGCGAGATCGTCATCGACAAGCCGGGGAAGGGCATGTTCTGGGCCACCGGCATCCATGAGCGGCTGCAGGCGCTCGGCATCACCCATCTCGTCTTTGCCGGCGTCACCACCGAAGTCTGCGTCCAGACCTCGATGCGCGAGGCCAACGACCGTGGCTACGAATGCCTGCTGATCGAGGACGCGACCGAGAGCTACTTCCCGGAATTCAAGGCCATGACGATCAAGATGATTGCCGCGCAGGGCGGTATCGTGGGATGGGTTAGCTCGCTATCCGAGCTCGAGAAGGCCGTGGGAGCGGCCGCATGACGGGTACGGACACGACCGGAGCGTCACCCGATATGGCCTACAAACCCTTCGATGCCGATGCGCTGATCGACGCCACGGCACCCCTCCTGCAATTGCGCATCGCGCCCGAGCATCGCGCCGGCATCCGGCTCAACCTCAAGACCGCCAGCAAGATGGCCGCGCTGGTCGAGCAGCTGAAGCTCGACGACGACGCCGAACCGGCCCCGGTCTATCGCCCATGAAGGCGACGTCGACCGCAGCCGAAATCGCCGAGGGCGTGAAATCGGGGGAGGTGAAGGCCCGCGCCGTCGCCGAAGCGGCGCTGGCCCGCATCGACAAGCACAACGCCATGCTCGGCGCCTTCACCGACATCACCGCCGGGCGGGCGCTGGCCGCCGCCGATGCGGTGGATGCGAAGGTCGCCGCAGGCCAGGATCCGGGCCCGCTGGCGGGCGTGCCCTTCGCGGTGAAGAACCTCTTCGACATCAAGGGCGTCGTCACCCGTGCCGGCTCGAAGATCAACCGCGATCACCCGGCGGCCGAGCATGACGCGACGCTGATCACCAGGCTCGAAGCTGCCGGCGCGGTGCTGGTCGGCGGGCTCAACATGGGCGAATACGCCTACGACTTTACGGGCGAGAACGCGCATGACGGCCCCTCGCGCAATCCGCATGCGCTCGACCGCATGTCGGGTGGTTCCTCGGGCGGATCGGCGAGCGCCGTAGCCGGCGGGCTGGTGCCGCTGAGCCTCGGCTCCGACACGAATGGCTCGATCCGCGTCCCATCGTCCTTCTGCGGCCTTTTCGGGCTGAAGCCGACCTATGGCCGGCTGAGCCGCGCCCACAGCTTTCCCTTCGTTGCGAGCCTCGACCACCTCGGCCCCTTCGCCCGTACGGTGAAGGACCTGGCGCTCGCCTACGATGCCATGCAGGGGTTCGACGAAGCCGATCCCGGCCAGACCAAGCGCGCCAACGAGCCGACCGCCGCCCGCCTGAAGCACCCGGTGCCGGGGCTGCGTATCGCGGTCGCCGGCGACTATTTCCTTGGCTCGACCGAAGCGCAGGCGCATGTGCAGAAGGTGGCGAAGGCGCTCGATGCCACCAAGGTGGTCACCATCCCCGACGCCCAGGCCGCCCGCGCCGCGGCTTTCCTCATCACCATGGCCGAAGGCGCGGCGCTGCATCTCGATCGCCTGCGCGAACGGCCCGACGATTTCGATCCCGATACGCGCGACCGGCTGCTAGCCGGCGCAATGCTGCCGGCCGTGTGGGTGCAGAAGGCGCAGAAACTCCGCCGCGCCTATCGCGAAAAGGTGCTGCGCCTGTTCGACAGCGTCGATGCCATCCTTGCCCCGTCGACGCCGATGAAGGCGCCGCGGATCGGGCAGAAGACGGCGGTGTTCGGCGGTGTCGAGCTGCCGGTGCGGCCCAACATGGGCATCTTCACCCAGCCGATCTCGTTCATCGGCCTGCCGGTCGCAGCGGTGCCTGTCTGGCTCGACGGCGAGGCCCTGCCGCTTGGCGTGCAGGTGATCGCCGCACCCTGGCGCGAGGATATCTGCCTCCGCATCGCCCAGCAGCTCGAAGCCTCGGGCACCTGCCTCGCCCCGGTGGCAACCGGATTCGCCGATGACTGAGCGGGGCGGCTGATGGAGATCAACCATCCCGAGACGCTGGCCGAAGTTGAAGCCGTGTTCGCGCGCTATGAGGCGGCGCTTGTGGGCAACGATGTCGCCGTACTCGACGAGCTGTTCCATCCTGCGCCGACAACCATCCGCTATGGCAGCGGCGAGAACCTCTACGGCATCGACGAAATCCGTGCCTTCCGCCTGGCGCGCCCCGACGCCGGCCTCGAACGGGAGCTCGATCGCACTGTCATAACAAGTTATGGTCGAGACATGGCCGTTGCTTCGACTCTGTTCCGCCGCCGCTCGGCGCCGGGCACGGTGGGCCGGCAAATGCAGACGTGGATGCGCATGGAAGCGGGCTGGCGTGTGGTCGCCGCCCATGTCAGCGTGATCGACGAGCCAGCCTAGCCGCACCGGAAGACTGGCGGGAGAGGACCAATGCTGAAGCGCACGTCGGCGGAGGAAATCCGCCGGGGCCTGGCGGAACGGATCATCGCGGGGGAGCTGGCGCCCGGCACGGCGCTGGATGAAAGCCAGATCGCCGCCGATTTCGCCGTTAGCCGCACGCCGGTGCGCGAGGCGCTGCGCCTGCTCGCGGCCAGTGGCCTGGTCGAGCAGAAGCCGCATGCCAAGGCGCTCGTTGCCAAGCCCGACGATGCCGAACTGGCGGGCATGTTCGAGGTGATGGCCTATCTCGAGGCGCTCTGCGCCGGACTTGCCGCCCTCGCCATGACGCGCGAGGAGCGGGCCGAGCTGGATGCCCTGCACACCGAGATGGCGGGTATTGTCCGCGACGGCGACGAGCGGCGCTATGCCGAGGGTAACGACATCTTCCACACCCGCATCTATGACGGCGCCCACAACCCCTATCTCAGCAAGCTCACCCGCTCGACCCGCCAACGCCTGCAGCCCTTCCGCCGCGCCCAGTTCGGCGCGCGCGGGCGCCTCAGCAAATCACACGCCGAGCACGAGCTGATCGTCGAAGCGATTCTCCGCGGCGATCGTGACGCCGCCGAACACGCCATGCGCAAGCACATCGCCATCGTCGGCGACGAGGTGCAGCGCATGCGGTTGCGGGTTTAGGGATAGATCGCGATCGGCTTGGTGGTGGTGCGCGCGCACTCGGCTCCGAGGACCTTGCGGTGCTTGAATTCCTTGTTGGCACGTAGCGCCTGCATGATGCGCGAGAGATGCGATTTGAACGTCGCCTTGCACATTACCATCTGGCCCAATTCGCCGCTGAGCGTGAAGAAGTAGCGCTTGGTCGAGCCGTCTGCCTCCTGCATCTGGAGCGCGATTGCGGTGTCGACCTGATGGTCCCGTTTGCTGAACGGAATGGTCTCGGCGGCTGTTGCCGGTGACAGCATGGTCACGCAGACCAGCATGGCACTGGCGAGCGAAGTGAAGCGGTGGCGGTGCATCGGCTGCTCGGACTCCTGGTGTGGGCAGCACGGTAGTGCCGGGGAGCCTCGTCACCAATCGCGTTCCACCGACGTCGTAAACAGGCGTGGTGTCTGCGCCTGCCTATCGCGCCAGATACGTCCGCCAGCCGCCATAACCCGATATATCCTCTGCGCCCGCCACTGCAGCGGCCTCGGCGAGGAACCCCTTCGGCGTCGTGCCATCCGCCAGCGTTACGGTGCCGATCGACAGCGGGGCCGGGATGCCGTTGACGAAGCGGCCAAAACCTTCCGCGTCCAGCGACCACACCTCGACAGCGATCTTGCTGCCGCCGGTCGCCACCCGCACCAGCCCCGGCTTCGGCGGGATCGTCGGCAGCGCGTGGAGGCTGTAGTCCGCTGCCGTCTCGCCCGTACGGACGAACGTGCCGCCGAGAGAGGTCAACTCGTGGTTTAGCGGCAGGCCGCTGAGATGGGCGCCGACCACGGCGACCTCGATCCGGCCCGGCGCCGCCTTCTGCGTCAGCTCCGCGGCGCCTTCGATAGCGCGCGCGATGCCGGCGAGATAGCCATCCGCGCCGGCCTTGCCGATCAGCGTCAGGCTCGAGGGCAACCCGTCGCCACGGGTGCCGGCGGGCACGGTGATGGCGCTCATGTCGAGGAGGTTCACGAAATTGGTGTAGGTGCCGAGGTTGGAATTGAGCGCGATCGGATCGGCATCCAGTTCGGCCACCGTGTAGGCGCGCGGCACCGTCGGCACGGCGAGGCAATCGACATTGGTGAGGATCGGCGCCGTCTGGCGCTTGAGGTCGGCGAGCCGGTACGTCGCCTCGAACGCACTGACCGCAGTCAGCCCCCTGGCGCCGCCGATGATCTTCAGCGTGACCGGATGGAAGGCTTCCGGGTTGTCCTCGATCAGCGGCTTGGTCGCGGCGTAGCGCTCGGCGACCCACGGGCCTTCGTAGAGCAGCCGCGCCACCGCATGCAGCGGCTCGAAGTCGATCTCGACCAGTTCGGCGCCGAGCGAGGCGAGCTTTTCGAGGTCGGCCGCATAGGCCGCCTCGGCATGGCTGTCGCCGAAGAACTTGCGCTGCGCCACCGGCGGCACGCCGACGCGGAATTTTGTTGGCTTGCCGCCCGCAACCGGCGCCGGCAGTTTTCGCGAATAGGCATCGGCCTCGTCATAGGCGGCGGCGACCGTGGCGACTTCGGTCGCGAGATCGACGGTTTTGGCAAAGATCGAGATCGTATCGAGCGTGCGGCAGGCCGGCACCATGCCGGTCGACGAGAACAGCCCCAGCGTCGGCTTGAGCCCGACAATGCCGTTCATACCGGCCGGAATGCGGCCCGAACCGGCGGTGTCGGTGCCGAGCGAGAAATCGACGATGCCCGCGCCCACTGAAGTCGCCGAACCCGAGCTCGAGCCACCTGGGATCAGCTCCGGGTTAAGCGCGTTGCGTGGCGCGCCATAGGGCGAGCGCACGCCGACGAGGCCGGTGGCGAACTGGTCGAGATTGGCCTTGCCGATGACGATGGCGCCCGCCGCCTCGAGCCGCGCCACGACGAAGGCGGACTGGTCCGGCACGTATTCGAACGCGGGGCAGGCGGCTGTGGTCGGCAGGCCCGCGACGTCGATATTGTCCTTCACCGCGAAAACGAGGCCGGTAAGGGGCCCCGGCTCGGCCCTCGCCTCGATCGCCGCGGCCGCCGCCAGCGCATCCGCCTCGTCCCGCACGTGAATGAACATGGCGGGATCGTTCCACTGGCGCAGGCGCTCATAGGCGCGGGTAACGGCAGCGGTGGGGGAGAGGCGTTCGGACATTAGGCAACTCACTTCTGATGCAGCAAGCGAGTTTGCCTATTTGATGGGCGATGACAAGCCCGCTGCATACAATGCTGGATTGTCGGCGGGGGCCCGTTCCTCACCCCTCGTGTCATTCCCCGTGAAAGTGGGAATCTCAGTTCGGGGATGGTCCAGAAAACGAAGATCCCCGCTTTCGCGGGGATGACATCGAGGAAAGGGAATGAAGCGAGCGCGGCTTACGCCGTCCAGCCACCGTCGATGATGTGGACCTGGCCGGTCGTGTAGGTCGCGCCGGCGAGATAGACGGCGAGATCGGCGACTTCCTCGGGCTTGGCGATGCGGCCGATCGGCTGGCGGGCGATGAAGGCTTTCTTCGCCGCCTCGAAGTCGCCGGTGGCGTGCCAGCGCTCGTGCAGCGAGGGCGAATCCACCGTGCCCGGCGCAATCGCGTTAACGCGGATGCCCTTGGTGGTGTAGTCGGCGGCGATCGACTTGGTGAGGCCGATCACGGCGGCCTTCGAGATGGAATAGGCGGCGCGGTTCGGCACGCCCTTCACCGAGGACGCGACCGTCGCCATGTTGACGATGGCGCCATCGCCGCGCTCGAGCATCTGCGGCAGCACGGCCTTGATGGTGCGCACCTGGGCCCAGACGTTGAGATCGAAGGCGAACTCGAGGTCCTTGTCCGGCATCTCGAGCACCGTGCCGTTGTGGACGACGCCGGCGCAGTTGAACAGCACGTCGATCCGGCCGATCTCGGCGACCGCCTGGTTGACGTCCTCGGCCTGCAGCACGTTGAGCACGCGCGTCGTGACACCCGGGGTGCCGTCGAGCTCTTTCAGCTTTGCCTCATTGATGTCGGTGGCGATCACCCTTGCGCCGGCGGCGATGAAGGCATGCACCGAGGCGAGGCCGATGCCCTGCGCGGCGGCGGTGATGAGGACGATCTTGCCGTTCAGGTCGGCCATTGCTGTGCTCCTTAGAGATGTATCGAGTGCGAGCCCTCGACCGTCATCCTCTCGATGGCGTCGAAGTCCCACTGAATGCCGAGCCCCGGCTTGTTCGAGGGCACGGCTTTACCATCCCGGATGGTCATTCCCTCAGTCGTCAATTCGTCTAGCTGCGGGATGTACTCGATCCAGCGGCCGTTGGGGATCGCTGCGCAGAGCGCCACATGCAGTTCCATCAGGAAATGCGGGCACACCGCGATGTTGAAGGCCTCGGCCATGTGCGCGACTTTGAGCCAGGGCGTGATGCCGCCGATGCGGCCGACATCGACCTGGATGATCGAACACGCATGGCGCTCGAGATACTCGCGGAAATGGATGGCGGAGTAGAGGCTCTCGCCTACCGCGATCGGGATCGAGGTGTGCTCGACGAGCCGGGTGTGGCCCGAAATGTCCTCGGCGGTCAGCGGCTCCTCGAACCAGCCGATATCGAGCGGCTCGTAGGCGCGGGCGCGGCGGATGGCTTCGTCGACGTTGAAGCGCTGGTTGGCGTCGGTGAAGATCTCGAAGCCCGGGCCTACCGCTTCACGCACCGCCGAGATGCGGCGCACGTCCTCGTGGATCGGGCGTCCGACCTTGAGCTTGCAGCCGCCGAAACCGTCGGCCTTGGCGCGCAGCGCATCCTCGATCAACGCGGATTCCTCGAGATGCAGCCAGCCGCCTTCGGTCGTGTAGAGCGGGATCGCGTCCTGCGCCCCACCAGCGAGAAGGTGCAGCGGCAGCCCGAGCTTCCGCGCTTTGAGGTCCCAGAGCGCCGTATCGATCGCGGCCAGTGCGATCGAGGTGATGGCGCCGGTCGTGGTCGCGTGGGTGAGGAACAAGAGGTCGCGCCAGATCTTTTCGATCTCCAGCGCCTCGCGACCGATGATCGCCGGCACCAGCGTGCGCTTCAGCAGCTCGATGACCGAGTGGCCGCCCGTGCCGATGGTGTAGCTGTAGCCAGTCCCGGTCACCCCATCGGCATCGGTGATGCGGACGATGGGCGTTTCCTGGCTGACGAAGGACTGGATGGCGTCGACCCGCTTCACCTTGGGCTTCAGGTCGACCATCAACACTTCGACCTTGGCGATCCGGGCCATCTGCCTGCTCCCTTTGTCGTTGGTGGCGCGCTCGAACCGCAAAAGCCTGCAACTTTTGCTGCGCACGCTCCGTGCCGGTTGACCCGGCTTGTTGTGCATATGTGAAAAGACTATTCGTGAGTAAGCACGAGGGGTGCAGGGCGTCAATTGCGCCGAAGGGGGAGTATGAGTCAGCTGGACGACGCAGACAAATACCGCGCCCCGGCGCTCGACAAGGGGCTCGATATCCTCGAGCTGCTGGCCGGCACCGAGGAGGGGCTGAGCCAGGCCGAGATCGCCAAGGCGCTCGATCGCTCGCCCAACGAAATCTACCGCATGCTCGACCGGCTGGTGCGCCGCGGCTATGTCCGCCGCACTGCCGCCGACCGCTACGAGGTGACGCTGAAGCTGTTCGAGCTGGCCCATGCCCGCCCGCCGCTGCAGCGCCTGCTTAGCCAGGCCCTGCCGGTGATGCGCCGCTTCGCCCGCAATGCGGAGCAGGCCTGCCACCTCGCCAACTACGATCGCGGCGCGCTGGTGGTCTCCGCCCAGGTCGATGGCCCCGGCTACTGGAACGTCTCGATCCGCGTCGGCTCGCGCATCAGCCTCGTCGATACCGGTTCGGGCCATGTCATGCTGGCCTTCGCCGGCCCCGACGAGCGCCGGCTGATGCTGGAGGAGCAGGAGCCGCCCGAGCGCGTCACCCCGGCGCTCGAGCAGCGGCTGAAGCAGGTGCGCCAGCAGGGGTTCGAGAACATGCAGAGCCGCCAGATCGCTGGCGTCCACAACCTGTCGGTGCCGATACTCGGCCCGATGGGACGCGTCCTCGCCGTGCTGACCTGCCCCTATTCCGAGCGGCTCGACGTCGGGACCGCGCCGGGTCGCGACACAGTCATGCAGATGCTGATCGGCTGCGGGCAGGAGATTTCGCAGCTGCGCGACGGCTAGGCCGGACGGAGGGGTTGGCAACCGCCCCGCCGCGCTGCTGAGCTAAGCTGCAATTGCCACTCCCACGGTGTCATTCCCGCGAAAGCGGGAATCTCCGTTTCGGGGCGGCGCGGCAAAACAGAGATCCCCGCGTTCGCGGGGATGACCCGGTGGATGAGGATCGATCGGATCAGGGGGAGAATGGAATGAAGCGTTACGCAGCGGTGCTGGGGCTGAAGCCCGAGGCGGTGGCCGACTATGTGCGGGTGCACGCGGCGGTGTGGCCGGATGTGCTGGCCCAGATCAGGCGCAGCAATATCCGCAACTACTCGATCTACCTGAAGTGCCCGGAAAACCTGCTCTTTTCCTATTTCGAGTATGTCGGCACCGACTACGAGGCGGACATGGCGGCGATGGCCGCCGATCCGGTGACGCAGGAATGGTGGTCCGTCTGCATGCCGATGCAGGCCCCGCTCGAGACCCGCAAGGAAGGCGAGTGGTGGGCATCGATCGACGAGGTCTTCCATACCGAGTGAGCCCGGCCGCGCCCGCGTCGCCGTTGACGCGAAGGCGGCGAGCGCCTAACTCGGGCTCATGAAACGCGATACCCACAAGCCCACGGGTCCGAGCCAGCGCATGCTGCGCGTCGGCGAGCTGGTACGCCACGCCCTGGCGCAGGTCTTCTCGCGCGGCGAGATCGAGGACCCGCTGCTCGAGGGCAAGGTCATCACCGTGCCCGAAGTCCGGATGACGCCCGACCTCAAGCTCGCCAATGCCTACATCATGCCGCTCGGCGGCGAGGGCGCCGACGAGATCGTCGCGGCGCTGAACCGCCACCACAAGTTCATCCGCGGCCGTGTCGCGCCGGCGCTCGACCTCAAGTTCGCGCCGGACCTGAAGTTCTTCGTCGACAACACCTTCGACGAGTTCGGCAAGATCGACGCCCTGCTGCGCTCCGACCGCGTGCAGCGCGACCTGCACGGCGACGAGGACGAAGAGTAGGCGATTTTTGGCTGGGCACGACTTCGCCCACCCACAAGGTGTCATCCCGGCGAAAGCCGGGATCCAACCCTCCACCAGCGCGGGCTGCGCAATGGATCCCAGCCTTCGCTGGGATGACAGCCGGTGCGTTTGGCCAGAAAGTGCCTCCCGTGTCCCAACCCAAATCCCAAAAGCGCGATGTCTCCGGCTGGATCATCCTCGACAAGCCCTATGACATGACCTCGACCCAGGCGGTGGGGAAGCTGCGCTGGCTGTTCGGGGCCAAGAAGGCCGGCCATGCGGGAACGCTCGATCCCCTCGCGACGGGCATCCTGCCGATCGCGCTGGGCGAGGCGACCAAGACCGTCCCGGCGGTGCAGGATGGCGAAAAGGTCTATCGCTTCACCATCAAGTGGGGCGAGGAAACCACCACCGACGATACCGAAGGCGAGGTCATCGCGCGCTCCGACGTCCTGCCCGACGCCGCTGCCATCACCGCCGCGCTGCCGCGCTTCACCGGCACCATTCTCCAGACGCCGCCCGCCTTCTCGGCCATCAAGGTCGATGGCGAGCGGGCCTACGACCTCGCCCGCGCCGGCGAAGTGGTCGAGCTCGCCCCGCGCGAGGTGCATATCGACGCCCTGTCGCTCGTTTCGCACGATGGTGCGACGAGCGCCCTCGAGATGCGCTGTGAAAAGGGGACCTATGTGCGCGCCCTTGCCCGTGACCTCGCCCGGCACCTCGGCACCCGCGGGCATATCGTGAAACTCCACCGCGCCCTTGTCGGCCCGTTCGACGAGGCCCGCGCCGTGACCATCGAGCAGTTGGAGGCAGCGGCCGATCGCGACGCCCTTCTGGAGCCGGTCAGTGCTGGGCTGGCGCTCCTTCCGGAAGTCCGCCTCACCCCCGAGCAGGCCCAGACCATCCGCCACGGCAATCCGGTGCTCCTGACCGGGGCGCGCGCGCCGATCGAACTCGAGACCGCCTGGGCCAGCTGCGCCGGCGCGGCGGTGGCCCTGGGCCGGGTCGAGATGGGGCAGTTCAAGCCGCAGCGGGTTATTGTCGGCTGAGCGCTGGAACCAAGTTCACTCCCGGGGCATTATCCCGCGTTGAGTAGTTTCAGGGGCCGGGCGATGTCCGTCGAGTTCGTTGATGGCTGACGGGTCCGCCCCGATAGAGGCGGGCACGAAACGCATCCGCTCGCGACGGGTTGCGCGGCCTATTGCAGTTTACCTGTTCGTGCTGGCGCTCGTCGCGCTGGTACCCGCATTCATTTTCTCGGCCGTACTGCTGCAACGTAACAACGAGGCGCAGGAGCGCGTCGTCGAGACGCTGATCACCGGCAATTCCCGCGCCATCATCCAGGCCGTCGACCGCGAGATCAACGCCAACATCACCACTCTGCGCGTGCTGGCAACGACGCCACCGCTGAGCGAGGCGGACTATCCGTCCTTCCATGCCAAGGTCAGCGAAGCCCTCGCCGATACCGGCTCCTTCGTCTACGTCATCCATCCCGACATGACCTCGGACCTGACGACGCGGCTGCCCATAAACGAGCAGCAGCGGCTCCCGATCAGCGACGTCGCAACCGCGCAACGCGGCTTCGAGACCCGCGACGTGGTGGTGTCCGATGCCGTGTTCGGCCGGATATCGCAGCAATGGCTCGTGAACATCCTGCAGCCGATCTTTCCGGCCGGACGGGACCCGCTGGCCCTGGGCTTCAGCCGGACCGCCAGCCAGCTGTCGATGCCGCTCTTGGCAAGCCGCATGCCCGATGGCTGGCATGTGGCGCTGGTCGACCGCAAGGGCGTCATAATCGCCTCCTCGGGCGGCGGCGGCCAGACCGGCGATTCCTTCAACCTCATCGCCCACGACCAGCTCGGCTCGACCCCGGGCTGGCGCGACATCCGCTATGACGGCATCGACTACCTGGCGGTGACGCAGCAATCGCTGCTCACCGGCTGGAGCCTCGTCGCCTGGGCCGAGCGCGACGTGGTCAGCCAGCCACTGGCCGATGCCTTCTGGTCGCTGCTTGCCGGCGGCGTGCTGCTCGCGGCGCTGGTGGTGCTGGTCGTCTATGGCGTCAGCCTGCAGATCGGGCGCTCGGTGCACGGGCTCGAGGCCGATGCCAAGCGGCTTGGCGCCGGCCAGCCGGTCGAGGCGCGCTCCTTCCCGATCGAGGAGATCGAAACCGTGTCGGCCGCCCTTGGCGATGCCTCGCGGCGCCGGCAGGCCGCCGAGACCGAAGTGCGCTTCCTGATGCGCGAACTGGCGCACCGGTCGAAGAACCAGATGACCGTCATCGCGGCGATGGCCAAGCAGACCGCGCGCGGCGCCGAAACCGTGCCCGAGTTCGTCACCAATTTCGAACGCCGCATCTTCGGGCTCGCCCGTTCCACCGACCTGCTGCTCGCCCACGGCGTCGCCGGCGTCGACCTCAAGGAGCTGCTGGTCAGCCAGATCGACCCGTTCTGCCCGGTCGACGGCGAAAAGGTCGTGGTCGACGGTCCCTCGCTGCGGCTCAATGCGCAGGCCGGCCAGATCCTCGGCATGGCCGCCCATGAACTGGCGACCAACGCCGCCAAGTACGGCGCCTTCTCCAGCGCCGGCGGGCGGCTCGAGCTGAGCTGGACGCGGCTCGGCGACAACATCGCCTTCGTCTGGCACGAGACCGGCAGCGAGGCGCCCAAGGCGGCGCCGCGCCGCGGCTTCGGCACCACCGTGCTCGAGAACATGGTCGGCCGCTCGCTCAACGGCGAGGTCAGCCGCGAGGTGCACGAGCGTGGCATCACCTGGCGCTTCTCCATCCCGCTCGCCTCGCTCGATCCCAGCGAAACCCTCAACGGCCGGGGCGAGGCCGAGGACCGCGACCCCGGCGACAAATAACTGGCTTTTGGCGGGGCTTTCCCCTATAGAGCGCGCCAAGTTCCGGCCCGCCGGCACTTCTCATGGCTCCACCTGGACGACATCCCGGGCGGCAGCGTCCCGTTGATCCTAATTTGAAAGGACCATTCCGATGTCGATTACCGCTGAGCGGAAGACTACGCTCATCAAGGACTTCGCCACCAAGAAGGATGACACCGGCTCGCCGGAAGTCCAGGTCGCGATCCTCTCCGAGCGTATCGCCAACCTCACCGAACACTTCAAGACCCACAACAAGGATAACCATTCCCGTCGTGGTCTGCTGAAGATGGTTTCGACGCGCCGCCGCCTGCTTGACTACGTCAAGAAGAACGACGAAGCGCGCTACAAGGCGCTGATCGAGCGCCTCGGCCTGCGCCGCTAAGGCTCGGCCGACACGAACTGGTCGCGAGGCACGCCTCGCGATCTTTTCCCGGAACTTCCGGGATTATGCGTAGGCTGATGAACTACGCGGAGCATGGCGAGATCATCGGCCGCTCACGGTGCCAGCGGGCATCCCTTTCCCAGGAAATGAGCGGCTCATCGTCTTGTCCATGTTCCGCCCCGGCCCCCGGGAGCGTGAACCGCGAAAGTCGCAGACTTTCCGGTTCGGGATCGCGACCAGGAACAGCGCCGGGAGTCAGCGAACAAACCGTGCCGATTTTGGGCTGGTGGAGCACATGGGGTGCTTTGCCTGCTGGCACACCGGATGAGTTCGCGGGGCACTGCGCCCCCGCGTTCCCGCTCATTCCGGCAGAAAGGAAAGACAAATATGCCCATCAAATTCGACCACCACAAAGTCGAACTCAACTGGGGCGGCCAGCCGCTCACCCTCGAGACCGGCAAGATCGCCCGCCAGGCCGACGGCGCCGTGCTCGCGACCCTCGGTGAGACCGTTCTCCTCGCCACCGTCGTTTCGGCCAAGAAGCCGAAGCCGGGCCAGGACTTCTTCCCGCTGACCGTCAACTACCAGGAAAAGTACTTCGCCGCCGGCAAGATCCCGGGCGGCTACTTCAAGCGCGAAGGCCGTCCGACCGAGAACGAGACCCTGGTCTCGCGCCTCATCGACCGTCCGATCCGCCCGCTCTTCCCCGATGGCTACAAGAACGAGACCCAGGTCGTCGTCACCGTTCTCCAGCATGACATGGAGAACAACCCCGACGTGCTGGCCATGGTCGCCGCCTCTGCCGCGCTGACCATCTCGGGCGTTCCCTTCATGGGCCCGATCGGCGCTGCCCGCGTCGGCTACGTTGATGGCGAATACGTCCTCAACCTCGCCGTCGACAAGCGCGCGGATTCGAAGCTCGACCTCGTCATGGCCGGCACCCAGGACGCCGTGCTGATGGTGGAATCGGAAGCCCAGGAGCTCTCCGAGGAAGTCATGCTCGGCGCCGTGATGTTCGGTCACGCCGCCAGCCAGAAGGTCATCGACGCGATCATCAAGCTCGCCGAGCTGGCCGCCAAGGAGCCGCGTGACTTCACCGCTCCGGACTACTCGGATCTCGAAAAGGACGTCCTCGCCGTTGCCGAGGCCGACCTGCGCGCTGCCTACAAGATCACCGACAAGGCCCAGCGCTACGCCGCAGTCGATGCCGCCAACGCCAAGGTCAAGGAGCACTTCGCTTCCCAGATCGAAGCCGGCACCGTCTCGGCCGAGGACCTGGGCGAAGTCGTCCACAACCTGCAGGCCAAGATCGTCCGCTGGAACATCCTCGACACCAAGACCCGTATCGACGGCCGTGACCTCGTCACCGTCCGCCCGATCGTCGCGGAAGTCGGCGTGCTCCCGCGCACCCACGGCTCGGCCATCTTCACCCGCGGCGAGACGCAGGCCCTCGTGGTCGCGACCCTCGGCACCGGCGACGACGAGCAGTATGTCGACAGCCTCGAAGGCACCAACAAGGTGAACTTCATGCTGCACTACAACTTCCCGCCCTACTCGGTCGGTGAAGCTGGCCGCATGGGCTCGCCCGGCCGTCGCGAAATCGGCCACGGCAAGCTCGCCTGGCGCGCCATCAACCCGATGCGCCCGAAGGCCGAGGAATTCCCCTACACCATCCGCGTCGTCTCCGAGATCACCGAGTCGAACGGCTCGTCCTCGATGGCGACCGTCTGCGGCACCTCGCTGGCGCTGATGGATGCGGGCGTTCCGCTGAAGAAGCCGGTGGCCGGTATCGCCATGGGCCTGATCCTCGAAGGCGACCGCTACGCCGTCCTGTCGGACATCCTGGGTGACGAAGATCACCTCGGCGACATGGACTTCAAGGTTGCGGGCACCGCCGACGGCGTCACCTCGCTGCAGATGGACATCAAGATCGCCGGCATCACCGAGGAGATCATGAAGGTCGCGCTCGGTCAGGCCAAGGGCGGCCGCGAGCACATCCTCGGCGAAATGGCCAAGGCGCTCGACACCTCGCGTGCCACCGTGGGCGAGTTCGCCCCGCGCATCGAGACCATCCAGATCCCGACCGACAAGATCCGCGAAGTGATCGGCACCGGCGGCAAGGTGATCCGCGAGATCGTCGAGAAGACCGGCGCCAAGATCAACATCGAGGACGACGGTTCGGTGAAGGTCTCGTCCTCGGACGGCGCCTCGATCGATGCGGCCATCAAGTGGATCAAGTCGATCACCGATGAAGCCGAAGTCGGCGCCATCTACCAGGGCACCGTGGTCAAGACCGCCGATTTCGGCGCGTTCGTGAACTTCTTCGGCGCCAAGGACGGCCTCGTCCACATCAGCCAGCTGGCCGACCAGCGCGTTGCCAAGACCACCGACGTGGTCAAGGAAGGCGACAAGGTCTGGGTCAAGCTGCTGGGCTTCGACGATCGCGGCAAGGTCAAGCTGTCGATGAAGGTCGTCGACCAGGAGACCGGCAAGGAACGCGCCAAGGAAGAAACCCCGGCCGCCGAGTAAGGCTGGATCTCCGTTCGAATTATCGAGGCCCGGGAGCGATCCCGGGCCTTTTTCATGTGCGTAGCGACTTGAGGCACATCAACGCCGAAGGCACGCTGCCATGCGATGGATTGCAGATGGAGGGCTCATGGACGTGGTGCTTCTTCTTCGCCTTCTCGGCATCGTTCTGCTGGTCGCTGCCCTGGCGATCGCTGCCGCCTACCTCATCTGGTCGGGCGCCATCCGTGCCGATATCGACCGGCTGCGCGGCGCGGCAGAGCCGCCTGCCGGTCCCGTCGTCACCGCCGAACGCATCGCCGCGCTGCCGCCGCCGGCGCAGCGCTACTTCACCCGCGCCGGCGTCGTGGGAAAACCCATCCCGCGCCTCGTCCGCCTGACCCAGAAGGGCCGCATCCGTTCGAGCGCGGCGGCTGGCTGGATGACGCTTGAGGCCGAGGAGGTCTATTCCACCAACCCGCCCGCCTTCGTCTGGCGCGCCGGCATGCCGGGCCTGTCGCTGCCCGTGGTGCTCGGGCGCGACGAATATCTCGAGGGCGAGGGCAGCATCGCCATGAAGATGCTGTCGCTGCTGCCGGTCGCCGATGAACGGGGCGAGGACCTGCGCGCCGCCGGGCTCATGCGCTACCTCAACGAGATGATGTGGTTCCCGGCCGCCTATCTCGGGGACAACGTCACCCTGTTTCCGGTCGACGGCAATGCCTTCGGCGTGCGGATCGAGGATCGCGGGCTCAGTGCCGAGGCGACGATCTTCATCGACGAGCTTGGCCGGGTCACCAATTTCCGCGCCACCCGCTTCAACACCGGAACGCGCAGCATGGAGACCTGGGAGACCCCAATCTCGGCCTGGGGCGAAATGGCGGGGCTCGAACTGCCGACCATCGGCGCGGCGGACTGGAAACTCTCCGGCGGCGACTTCCGCTATATCGAGCTCGAGATCACCTTGGTTTCCTTCGAGCAATGAGAAAGGCCCGGGATCGCTCCCGGGCCTTCAAAGTTCTGACCTTGCGGCCGCTTACTTCAGCTCGATCGGGTAGGCGTAGAACGGGCCCGGATCGCCTTCCTGGCCCATGCGGCCGAGCTTGGCGTCGAGCGCCCAGAGGGTCGAGCCGACCTTGGTCACCGCAACCATCGATTCCCACTCGCCGGTGCCGGCGTCCTTGAGGATGGCGTTGTCGCCGTCGAAGGTCACGGCGCTCACCTTGGAGGCGGCGTTCTGGGCGAGGTAGAGCACGCCGTCCTCGCCGAAGCGCATGCCATCGGGGCCCTTGATCTCTTCCGAGAGCTTCAGCTCGGTGAGCGCGCCGGCAGTACCGTCGGCATTCATCGCGAGGCGGAACAGCTTGTTGGTCGAAACGCCGTTGAGGTAGAGCGCGCCATCGGGGCCGAAGCTCAGGCCGTCGACGCTGGCCAGCGCCTCGTCCTTGACCAGCACTTCCGCGGTGGTGGCGCCGGGCGCTACCTTGAACACCTGCGCGCCGGCCGTGTCGGCCGCATAGGCCGTGCCGTCCGCCGTGGTGGCGATGTCGTTGCAGAAGGTCTTGTCGCCGAGCGTGACCGCCGATTTTTCCGCGCCGGTGGCGAGATCGAAGCTGCGCAGCACGGACGGCTTGGATTCGGCGCCCGAGAACAGCGCGATGTCCGAGTAGCAGGCCCAGAGCGTGCCATTCTTCTCATCGGCAAAGACGCCGAACACGCCGGTCGGGCCTTCGGTGACGGCCGGGATCCAGTCCGACGTGGTCGTCGCGCCCGGGGCGGCCTTGTAGATCTGGCCGGTGGCGATGCTGCCGACGATCAGCGTGCCGTCGGAGGTGGAGGTCAGGCTCTCCGGAAACGCGCCGGTGACCTGCACCGGCTCCGCCGCCATCGCCGTTCCACCCAGCGCGGCCAGCAACAGGCCCGAGGCGAGAACATTCCGCATTCTAGTCTCCCATTTGTAATCAGGCGCGGACATTGCCACCGACCGGCTCCAGAGCTGGTTATGCTTCTCATTGGCCCTGCCTCTGTGGACACGGCAACGCGCCGGCATCGCCGCTCCAATGTCGCGCATTGCAGGCGGGGGCTTTCGCTCACGCCACCCCCCGCATAGAGAGGATGGCGCGCGCGAGAGGAGAGCGACCATATTGACGGTGCGGGGGCGGATCGTGGGACTGGGGCTGGCAAGCCTCCTGTCGCTTGCCGCCATGATCGGCGTCATGGCCTACGGCCTGTCGCTCGCCGACCACTACGTCAAGCGCGTCGACGCCGTGCACCGGCGCTTCGAGGTCATTGCCGAACTCGATGGTCGCGCCAATGCCTATGCCAAGGAAGTCGCTTCCATCCTGCTGCTCGGCCGCTCCGGCATGCCGGCGGTCCAGGCCGCCCGCATCGACATGGAGCGCACCTTCGCCCGCCTCACCCGCGCTACGCGCGACGAACTCGCCGCCCTCGGCGGCACGCCGGAACTCGCCGCCGAGATGGTCGAGCTCGAGGACGTACGCCGCATGATCGAGCTCTACCATGCCATCGATGCTTCGGCCGCCCGGGCCCTTGCGGCGGCGCGCGATGGCAACGTGACCGAGGCCACCGATCTCTACCGCCGCGACGTCGGCTTCCGCCTCGCCAACGAGCTGCAGCCGCTGATCGACAGCGCGCTGGCCGACGAGCGCAACGAGGTGGCGACGGAACTTGCCAGCGTCGAGCGCGAGCAGCGGGTGGTGGTGACGAGCGCCGCCGTGCTGGCGGTCGTGGCGCTGGCCGTGCTCGGCCTCCTCGGCCTCCTGCTCTATCGTGCCGTCCGCCGCTCCGATGCCCGGCTCGAAGCCGAGATTGCGGCGCGCACCGGGGAGCTGACCGAGGCCAATGCGCGGCTCCGCGCCGTCGACGTCAAGCGCACCCAGTTCCTCGCCGATGTCAGCCACGAGTTGCGCACCCCGCTCACCGTGCTGCGCGGCGAAGCCGACGTGGCGATGCGCGGCAAGGCCAGCACCGAAGACCTGCGCGAGTCGCTCGAACGCATCCGCGGCCAGTCGGCCGAGCTGTCGCACCTGCTCGATGATCTCATCGCCTTTGCCCGCACCGACGCCGAAAGCCAGCAACACCTGCCGGCCGAGGTGAACCTCGAGGAAGTGGTCACGGCCGCCGCCGGCGAAGGCCAGGTCCTCGCCGAGCCGCGCGAGGTTACGGTGACGACGGAATTCGACGACAATGGCGCCATCATCGATGCCGACTTCCGCCGCCTGCGCCAGGCGCTGATGATCGGGCTCGACAATGCGGTCAAGCACGCCCCGCCGGGCAGCCGCATCATCGTGTCGACGCTGCGCAGCGGCGACAGTGTCAGCGTCGCCATTGCCGACGAGGGCGATGGCATCGCCGAGGAGGACAAGGCCCACGTGTTCGAGCGCTTCTATCGCGGCAAGGGCGAAGGGGACCTGATGAACCAGGGGCTCGGCATCGGCCTTGCCATCGCCCGCGACATTGTCGAGCGTCATGGCGGCACCGTCGCGCTCGACAACCGCCCCGATGGCACCGGCGCCGTGCTGACGATCCGGCTGCCTGTCGCGGGAGGAAGGCGATGAAAGTGCTCGTCGTCGAGGACGATCGCCGCATCGCTTCGTTCCTCGAGCGCGGCCTCGTCGCCGAGGGCTACCAGGTCAGCGTCGAGCACGATGGCCGCGACGGCCTCGAGCGTGCCCGCCAGGACGATTTCGACATCGTCATCCTCGACCGCATGCTGCCCTATGTCGACGGGCTCGAAATCGCCAGGCTGCTGCGCGAGGAGCGGCGCGGCGCCATGATCCTGATGCTCACCGCCAAGGACAGCCTCGCCGACAAGATCGAGGGCCTGAAGGGCGGGGCCGACGACTACCTGACCAAGCCCTTCGCCTTCGACGAATTGCTCGCCCGCCTGATCGCGCTCGGCCGCCGTCGCGGCGAGGCCGGACAGGACGCGACGCTGAAGCTCGGCCCCCTCGTCCTCGATCCGCAATCGCGTGCCGTCACCCGCGACGGGGTGCCGATCACCCTCACGGTGCGCGAGTTCGACCTCTTGCGCTACCTGATGGCCAATGCCGGCAAGGTGGTGAGCCGCGAGCGGCTGCTCAACAGCGTCTGGGAATATGGCTACGACCCCGGCACCAAGATCGTGGACGTCTATGTCCGCTACGTTCGCGCCAAGATCGACATCGAGGACCAGGCCTCGCTGATCCAGACGGTGCGCGGTGTCGGCTACATGCTGCGCGCCGATCCATAGCGCCTGCCATCGCTTTCTCTCCAACTTCTAACCGAACACTCAATCGCATCTAACTTCAGCGGCTTAGCCTCACGCTTACTGAAGCCGATGAGGTTAGTCCGATGTCCGACGAAATCTGGCCCGCCATCAAGGTCGAGCGCTTTTACGACGAGCCGTTCAAGCACTACGAAGCGCGTCGTGCCGAAATCATCAAGATCATCAAGGGCTTCCGCAGCGGCCACTACGAAGGCGCCGTCGCCGACCGCATGGAACAGCGCCTCATCGCCCTGCAGGACGGCCTCGAACTCGCCGCCGTCGCCTGAGGGATCAGCCGCGCCAGGTTTGATCGCCCCGCCGGTTCACATACCCACCATGTCCGCCTAGTCTCGGCCTCCAACGAGGAGACCGAGCCCATGCGCTACATGATCATGGTCAAGATGACCGAACCGTCCCCGCCCCCGTCCTCCGAGATGCTGGCGGCCATGGGCAAGCTCAATGAAGAGATGATCGCGGCCGGCGTGTTGCTCGGCGGCGAAGGCCTGCAGCCCTCGAAGAGCGGCGCCAAGGTCAGGATGCAGAACGGCAAGCTCGAGGTCCGCGACGGCCCCTTCACCGAGGCCAAGGAACTGCTCGGCGGCTTCTGGATCCTCAAATGCGATTCGCTCGAGGAAGCGATCGGCTGGGTGAAGAAGATCCCGATGTGGAACGAAGGCGAGGAAGTCGAGATTCGCCGCGTCTCCGAAGTCGAGGACTTCACCTATGACGACGTCTCGGCCGAGGCGCTCGAGAAGGAAAAGGCGCAGCGCGACAGCGGCAAGTGGCCGCAATAGCGACCACCCGGAACTCAGTCGTCGAACTCTTCGCCCTTGTAGACGCCCCAGAGCTCGTCCTGGTGCAGCCAGCCGTCAAAGCTCTGCGGGTTGCCGCTCACCGCATGCGAGGTGGCCACCACCTTGCACCAGTCGCCGGTGCATTCCTTGATGTCGACGCGAAAGCTCGGCGTCAGCCAGGCGCGGACGCCCGCCTTTTCGTCGGCGGCCTGCAGCAGCGCGATCTGCTCGCCTGCCGGTTTCCACGGCGCGACGAGGCCGGCGCGCTTGCCGACCAGGAGGTTCTGGTGCAGCCAGCCTTCCGAGCCGTCGGCATCGCGAATCTTCCGCCAGGTGTCGAATTCCTGGATGATCTCGACCGGCGTTCCCGCCTTCACGTAGACCCAGGCCACGGCATATTTCGTGCCCGGGCCCACCCGCACGTTGATCGGGGTCGAGCGCGTGGTGACGAATCGCGGCAGTGGCAGACCGCTCGGCCCTTCGGCGGCGACCGCGATTGGAGTGGGGAGCAGGGGGGACGAGACGAGGAGGGCGCCGAGAATCGCGCCGATTATCCGCCCTTTGGCGCGCCTTTGAGGGAGCATGGAGCTGACCGAGCCGAACATGGACTTTGCAGGGGTGTGCTTTTTTCCTATCACTAGGCAAAAGACCTTAATGGTCGCTGAAAGGCACCCCGTTTGACGCTCGGCCGACCCAGTATTTTCGTCACCCGCCGCCTCCCCGAACAGATCGAGGCGCGGATGGCGACGCTGTTCGAGATGAGCTGCAAGCCGGTCGATGGCGTGCTCAGCGCCGACGCCATCATCGAGGGCGCCCAGGGCCAGGACGTGCTGGTCACGTCGATCAACGATCCGATCGATGCCGCCCTCATCGGCCGCCTGCCGCCGTCGGTCAAGCTGATCGCCCAGTTCGGCAACGGCTACGACAATATCGACATCGAAGCCGCCTACGCGGCCGGCCTCACCGTCACCAACACCCCGTCGGTCCTGACCGAGGATACCGCCGACATGGCGGTGATGCTGATGCTGTCGCTGCCGCGGCGCCTCGTCGAAGGGGCCGAGGTGCTACCCTCGACCGGCGAGTGGCCCGGCTGGTCGCCGACCTGGATGCTCGGCCGGCGGCTGCGCGGCAAGGCGCTCGGCATCGTCGGCATGGGCCGCATCGGCACCGCCGTCGCCACCCGGGCGAAGAGCTTCGGCCTCGCCATCCACTATTTCTCCCGCAACCGTCGCCCGCCACAGGTCGAGGAGGCGCTCGGCGCCACCTTCTGGGATTCGCTCGACGACATGGTCGGCGCGGTCGACATCGTTTCACTCCATACCCCGCTCAGCCGCGCCACCCACCACATCCTCAACGCCGAGCGGCTGGCCCGCATGCGCCGCGATGCCTGGGTGGTGAATGTCTCGCGTTCGGAGCTCGTCGACGAAGCGGCGCTGATCGCCGGAATCGAAAGCGGCCACCTCGCCGGAGCGGCGCTCGACGTGTTCGAGAACGGCCACGGAGTCGATCCGCGCCTCCTGCAGCTGGCGCGCGACCACAAGGTGGTGCTGACCGCCCACATGGCCTCGGCGACGCTCGAGGCGCGGCTCGAAATGGGCGAGACGGTCATTGTCAACATCCGCGCCTTCGTCGACGGCGCCCAGCCACCGCACCGCGTGCTGCCCGAGAGCCGGACGCGGCTGGCGCGTGGGTAGGGGCTCTGCGCGGCAAGCACTTCGCCCACGCTCCAACTGTCATCCCTGCGAAGGCAGGGATCCAACTATCCGCTGGCACGGACTGCGAGATGGATCCCGGCCTGCGCCGGGATGACACCGAGTGTGGGGGCAAGCATCGCGACCCATCCACCGTCATCCCCGGGCGAAGACCGGGACCCAGCGATGTCTGACGACTGAGAGAAAAGTGATCAAGGGAGCTAGAGCTCCCGCAGCCTCCCCTCGAGGAACCGTCGCTCCGCCGCCTGCTGCGTCAGTTCGAGCGCCGCCGTGTACGCCGCCCCTGCCTCGTCCTTGCGCCCAAGCCGCCGCAGCAGGTCGGCGCGTGCCGCGTGCGCGTAGCGGAACTGCCCGAGGTTTCCCGTGGCCAGCAGCGCGTCGATCTCGGCCAGCCCCTCCTCCGGCCCATCCAGCATCGCCACCGCGACGGCGCGATTGAGGGCAATGACGGGTGAGCCATCCGCTTGCCGCAGCAGGTCGTAGAGCCGCACGATCTCGGCCCAGTCGGTCGCCTCGGCATCCGGTGCCGTCGCATGCACCGCCGCGATCGCTGCTTCGATGCCGTAGGCGGTGAGCGGGCGCATCGCCATCACCTCGGAAACGAGCTGCACGCCGTCGGCGATCTCGGCCCTGTCCCACTGCGACCGATCCTGATCGGCGATCAGGACGATATCGCCGGCGGCATCGGTACGGGCGGCGCGGCGCGCGTGCTGCAGCAGCATCAGCGCCAGCAACCCCTCCACTTCCGGCTCGGGCTCCCGCAGCAGGCCGCGCAGCAGCCGGGTGAGCCGGATCGCCTCGGCGCAGAGGTCGGCGCGCAGGGCGCTGTCGCCATGGCTCGCAGAATAGCCCTCGTTGAAGATCAGGTAGATCGTCCGCAGCACCGCATCGAGGCGCTCCAGCAGCTCGTCCGCTCCCGGCACCTCGTAGGGCAGGGCGAGGTCGCGGATCCGCGCCTTGGCCCTGACGATGCGCTGGGCGATGGTCGCAGGCTTGGTCAGGTAGGCCGCCGCGATCGCCTCGGTCATGAGCCCGCAGGTCTCGCGCAGGGTCAGCGCCACCTGCGCATCGGGCGGCAGCGCCGGGTGGCAGCAGGTGAAGATCAGCCGCAGCTGGTCATCGGCAATCGGTTCGGCATCGGGGGCCATCTCGTCCTCCTCGAGCACGGCGAGTTGCTTGGTGATCTCGGCGAACTTGGCGCGCCGCCGCAACCGGTCGATCGCCTTGAACCGGCCGGCCGACACCAGCCAGGCGCGCGGATTGGCCGGAACGCCCGTCGTCGGCCACTGCTCCGCCGCAGCGAGGAAGGCGTCGTTGAGCGCCTCCTCGGCGCGGTCGAAATCGCCGAGCAGCCGGATCAGCGTCGCCAGCACCCGCCGCGATTCCTGCCGCCAGGTCTCCTCGATCAGCCCGCGCTCCATCAGTCGGGCTGCGGAATCTCGTACATGGCGCGCACTTCGACAGCGCCGATGCGAGCCATCGGGATCCCGGCGGCAAGGCGGATGGCGTCGTTGAGGTCGCGCGCCTCGATCAGGATGAACCCGGCCAGCTGCTCCTTGGTCTCGACGAACGGCCCGTCGGTCGCGCTCATCTCGCCGTTCCGCATGCGGATGATCACCGCGCTGTCCGGCGGCTGCAGGGCGTTGGAAGTGACGTAGTTGCCGTTGGCCTCGAGCTCCCGGTCATAGGCAAGCGAGTCGCGGTCGAGCTGCCGCTGTTCGGCTTCGCTCATGCCGGCAAAGGCATCGTCGGCGGCGTGGACAAGGCAGATATAGCGCATGGCGGTCTCCTCTCGCGGGTTGGTCATCGAGTGGTCGAATGCCACGCCGGATATTCGACAACCGCGCCGCCTGACTGAGCCAGATTTTGACGGTCCTGTCGAACCACCGGCATTTTAGCCATTTCGTAACCGCGGCCTTCACCAGACCGGTTCACCACGCGCTAAGTGCTTTCCCCGATCCCGGCCCGCGATTGCGCGGAAATCGGGCATCATGGCCAAATCGAAGGAAGCCGTGGGGGCTCCGAGCCGTGTTTGCCAGTTTCGACCGTATGATCGATCGCGCCCAGCTGTCGCCGCCGAAGCGTGGCTCGCGCCTGCTTTCGGCTGCTACCGTTGCCCTCGTTTTCGCGCTCGTCGCCACCGCCGTGGTCAGCTTCTTCCATGTCAGCACCCAGCAGCGGGCGCTAGCCGACCTGCGCGCGCAGGGCCAGCAGATGCGGGTCATGTACCAGGCGCTCACCCAGGCCGACGCTACCGCCATGCATTACCTGAGCGGCGAGTCCGGGGCCCTGCAGGCGCATCTTTCCGATGTCGCGAGCCTCACCGGCACCGATGCGCCGATTCTCGCGGCACTCGGCCCGGTCGAAGCACTCGGCAGCCTGTCGCGGCCGGCCGGAGAAGTGGTCAACGAACTCATCGACACCTGGAGCAAGGCCATCGCCCTTGCCAGCACCGGCCAGCGCGAAGCGGGCCGCGCCCTCCTTGCCGAACAGCGCACCGGCACCGCGGTCGCCGCGGTGGGCGCCGAGGTCGAGCGCATCCTCAATGAGACCGACAGTCGCGTCGCCATGCATGACGAGCGCATCCAGTTCGGCATCCTGCTCGTCCTGCTCCTGCAGGTCGGCGCCGGCCTCCTCGCCATACTCGGCCTCGTCTATGCCTTCCGCTCCAGCGTCTGGGAGGCCGACCGCCGCGCCGCCGCCGTCGCCTCGGCCGATCGCTCGCGCATGCAGGTGGCCCGTCTCTTCGAAATGGCCGACGTGCTGCAATCCGCTTCCGACCACGCCGACGCCAACTCGGTGCTGAAGGCCACGGCGAGCGATCTCGTGCCCGGCTTTTCGGGCGCGCTCTACGTCTTCAACAATTCGCGCGACCGGCTGGTGCTCTCCACCACCTGGGGCCGCGCCGAAAACGATGCCCTGCCCGAAATGATAAGCCCCAACAGCTGCTGGGGGCTCAAGCGCGGCAAGCCGCACCTCAACCGCGGCGACGGCACCAAGCTCTGCTGTGCCCACCATGTCGGCACCGAGACCATGCTCGAGATCCCGATGATCGCGCGCGGCGAGATCGTCGGCCTGCTGCAGCTCTTCGCCTCGGGCGTCAGCGCCGAGGAACGGCTCGACCAGGTGACCGGCCTCGGCTCGGCCCTCGCAGACGGCATGAGCCTTGCCCTTGCCAACATGGCGCTGCGCGAAAAGCTGCGGAACCAGGCCCTGCGCGACCCGCTCACCGGCCTCTACAACCGCCGCTACATGGAAGACTGCCTGCAGCGCTTCGTCCGCCTCGCCGAGCGCGAGAACCGCGAAGTGTCGCTGGTCATGGTCGATCTCGACCACTTCAAGCGCCTCAACGACGAGCATGGCCACGCCTTTGGCGACCAGGTGCTGCGCGATGCCGCGCTGGCGCTCACGGGCTCGCTGCGCGAAACCGACGTGGTCTGCCGCTTCGGCGGCGAGGAGCTGGTGATCATCCTGCCCGATTGCCCGATCGAGCGCGCCGCCGACAAGGCCGAGGTGCTGCGCGTCCGCATCGAGGAATTGAGCAATACCCACGGTGCCGAGATCACCGCGTCCTTCGGCGTCGCCTCGCTGCCGCATTCGGGCCAGACCGTCGCCGACCTGCTCTCGGCGGCCGATGGCGCGCTCTACAAGTCGAAGCAGAGCGGCCGCAACCAGGTCTCGAAGGCCGAACTCCGGCCCTATCGGCTCGACCGCATGCCCGAGCCGGTTGCCGACCCGCTCGAGGAATTCCGGCGGGCGGCAGCCGAGTAACGCTCCCGCCCACCATTACATCTCGCCGCGCTCCGTTGACTCAAAAAGAGGACTGATCTAGTCAACTTTGAGCATTGGGCACGGGGTGGTGATGTTTCATCCCAACATGAAGGCGATGACCGAGGGCTTCTCGGTTATCGGCAATCTGAAATACCGCTCCTTCAGGGACGCCGTGGCCGACGTCTGGGAGGTCGACGGTAGGGCTGGCGCCGGCGGCGAGTATCAGTCGCCCCATCCGCGCCTCTTCGTCGTGCTCGATGGCTCCGGTCCAGGGGCCATCAATATCGGTCCCGACGCCGGGGCATTCGTCGCGCGTCCCGCGGCTCCGGCGCGGCTGAGCTACATACCGGCGGGCCTCGTGACCCGCTCGCATGTGCCGGTCGGCACCCGGCTGCGTCACCTCGACCTGCATTTCGACGCTGCCACGATGGTCGAGCGCTTCGCTGGTGCGTTCGATCCGAGCCTGCTTTCCGTACCGCGCCTGATGTTCGACGACCATCGCGTCCTCGCGCTCGCACATCTGCTCGCCGATGAATGCAGCGGCCCTGGCCTCCACGATCTCCATGGCGAAGGGCTGGTGCTCGCGCTGTTCACCCAGCTGTTCAGCGTGCCCCGGACCGGCCTTCGTCCCGGCCAGCTCTCGGCCCGCCGCCTGCGCCAGGCGATGGACTTCATCGAGGCCAATTGCCTGCGCAACATCCGGCTGCATGAACTGGCGGAACTGGTCGGGCTGTCGCAGTCCTATTTCTCGTCGGCCTTCAAGGCCTCCACGGGGGTCGCCCCGCACCAGTGGCAGACGCAGGCGCGGGTCGAGCGGATCAAGCTCATGCTGCTCTCCCCCGGCGTCTCGTTGACCGAAGTTGCGATCAATGGCGGCTTCTCCGACCAGGCCCACATGACCCGCGTCTTCAAGCGCTATGCCGGAATGACGCCCGCTGCCTGGGTACGGAGCCACGGCGCCGGCGCGTGATACGGGCGGAAAACCGTTCAATCCGCCGTAACAAACGACAATCCGGCGCCCCCAAAGCTGAGCTATGTACTCAACTATTCACAACTGACGATCCGCGCGGCAAGCGCGCGGAACCCGGGGGCCTGCCAAATGACCATCACGCCGCGCCGCGCCATTCTTGCCGCGCTCCTCGCGACCACCAGCTTCGTGCCGTTCACCGGCGTGGCAGTGGCCCAGTCCACGACGACCGCCACCGACGAGGTTACGCTGCTGGACCAGGTTCTCGTCGAGGCCCAGGTCGGTTCGAAGCGCAAGATGGCCGTCTCGGAAGTTCCGCAGTCGGTCTCGGTGATCTCGGCCGAGGAACTGGCCAAGACCCCGGGCGTCAAGATCGATGAGCAGCTGGCGAAATCCGCCGGCGTCAACACCCAGCCCTACGGCAGCGATTCCGACACCGACTGGTTCTTCATCCGCGGTTTCAGCGCAAACCAGACCGGCATGTTCATGGACGGCATGTCGCTCTACCAGACCGGTTTCGGCACCGTGCTGATGGACCCGTTCCTGCTCGAGAGCATCGAGCTGCTGAAGGGCCCGGCCTCCGGCCTCTATGGCGGCGCCAATGTCGGCGGCATCGTCAACTACGTCAGCAAGCGCCCGACGGGCGACAAGCACCTTGACACCGAAACCGGCATCAACAGCTTCGGCAACGCCTATCTCGGCGTCGATGCCGGCGATGCCACCGATGACAGCGTCTTTGCCTACCGCCTCGTCGGCAAGGTCTCCGGCGGTGGCTGGGAGACCGAGGACGCCGAAGACCTGCGCGGCAATATCCTCGGCAGCATCACCTGGTCGCCCGACGAGAACACCGAGTTCACCGTCTACGCGCACTACCAGAAGTCCGACCTCGACCACACCTCGACCGGCTTCCTGCCCTATGAAGGCACCGTCGTCGACGGCCCGGGCGGCATCCGCATCCCGCGCAACCTCAACTACGGCGATCCGGCAATCGATGTGTATGAGCGTGAGCAGGCCATGATCGGCTACGAGCTCGAGCACCGCATCGACGACACCTGGACCGTGCGCCAGACGGCGCGCCTGCTCGGCGTCGACGTCAACGAGGATTCGATCTACCCGACCGGCACCTGGACCGGCGGCGAGCTCGATCGCCAGCGCTGGGCCCACCACACCGAGGCCTCGATCGGCACTGTCGACACCCAGCTCGAGGGTGTCTTTGCGACCGGGCCGCTCGAGCACACCCTGCTGATGGGCCTCGACTACAAGAACTACAAGATCGTCCCCGAGACCTATTACGAGGGCAGCGGCACCGTCCCCGGCATCGATCCGCTGAATCCGGTCTATGACGCGACCTACACGCCGCCGGCGCTCGCCTGGTGGACCACCACGCTGATGCAGCAGACCGGCATCTACGCCCAGGACCAGATCAAGCTCGACAACTGGCTGCTGACCCTCAACGGCCGCTACGACATCGCCCGCACCGAGCTCGAGGGCTGGGGCGCCACCGTGCGCGAGGAAGATGCCTTCTCGGGTCGTGTCGGCCTTGCCTACCAGTTCGACAACGGCCTCACGCCCTATGCGAGCTACACCACCTCGTTCCTGCCGCAGCTGGCGACCACCTGGGATGGCCAGCTCCTGCCAAACGAGACGGGCGAGCAGTGGGAAGCCGGCATCAAGTACGAGCCGACCTTCATGGACGGCATGATCACCGCCTCGGTGTTCGACCTCACCCGTGATGGCGTGGCGGCTCCCGATCCGACCCTGCCGATCGGCGTCTGGGGTTCGATCCCGGTCGGCGAAGTCAATGTCCGGGGCGCCGAGCTCGAGGCGCTGGTCAACTTCGACAACATCGCCGTCCGCGGCGCCCTGACCTGGCTCGAATCCGAGATCATCAACAGCCCCGATGCAAGCCTCATCGGCAAGGAGCTGGTGCAGGTGCCCAAGCTCACCGCCTCGCTCGGCGTCGAGTATAAGTTCGACGATGCGCTCGAGGGCCTGACCATCGGCGCCGGTATCCGCTACCTCGGCGAAAGCTGGGCCGACGACGCCAACACGCTCGAAGTGCCTGCCGCGACCGTGTTCGACGCCGGCATCCGCTACCAGCAGGACGACTGGGGCATCGGCCTCAACGTCTCCAACCTCTTTGACACCAGTTATGTCGCGAGCTGCCTCAGTGCCTACAACTGCGGCTACGGCCCCGGTCGCCAGGTCAGCCTGACGCTCAACAAGAGCTGGTAAGACCTACGTCCAGACAGCAAGGGCCGCGCCAACCGCGCGGCCCTTTTGCTTTTGTGTCGGGCAATAGCTGATCAGCCGTGCGCGACTCAGAGCCTGGGCAGCAGGTAATCCCGCGTGCCCATGGTTTGGAGCTGCTGGATCTGCATCTTCTGCTGCTGCAGGTCGCGCTGCATCTGCTGCAGCTGGAGGTCGATGAGGGCCTTGTTGGCCTGCGCGCTGGTGTCGTTCCCGAGCTCGCCCTGCAGGCACAGCGTCTGCTTCAGGTTGTTCAGCGAATAGGCGGTTTCGGCGGTGTCCGGAACCGGGGAGCAATAGGCCTGGGCCCCCGTCGCGAGGGCCAGGACTGCGGCAATGGCGATCAATGTACGCATACCCATGAATCTGGGGCGCGCGGGGCCTTCGTGCAAGTCACTATCCCGCGCGCGCCGTGCTTTGCCGAACCACCAGCTCCAGCGGCAGCACCTCGCGATGCACGTCGCCGTCGCCATCGAGGATCGCCTTCACCGCCCGCCGCCCGATCTCGGCGATCGGCTGCGCGATGGTGGTGAGCGGCGGCGAGAAGGTCGCGGCCTCGGGCACGCCGTCGAAGCCGACGATCGAGATGTCACCGGGTACGCTCAGCCCGCGCCGCGCCAGTTCCTCGATCGCGAACATGGCGACCCGGTCCGACATGCAGAGGATCGCCGTCGGCGTGCCGTCCGCGAGGATGTGGTCGAGCCCGCGCCTGACGCTGTCGGCGCTGCTGCGCGTTTCGTAGATCGGGATGTCCTCGCGGCCGACGCCATAGAGCGCCAGCTCCTCGAAATAGCCGTTGGCGCGGTCGCGCGAGGTCGAGTAGGTGGCGCCGGCGATGCGCGCGTCATCTACGGGGCCTTCGTGCACATCGTCGAACTCGAGGGCGAGGATGCCGAACTTCCGATGGCCGAGTTCTGCGAGGTGCCGCGCCGCCATCTGCGCCCCGGCAAAGTCGTCGACGCCGATGGCCGAGATGCTTTCATCTGGCTTGCCCAGCGCCAGCGCGATGAACGGCAGCTGCCGTTCCCGCGTCAGTTCCACCAGCTTCTCGCCATTCTCGATGCAGAGCAGCACGAAACCGTCGACCAGTGCGCTCTGGATGTTCCAGGCCAGCCGCTCGTCGTTGCGCGCCGAAACCAGCGCCAGTCCCGCCGCCCGCTCGTCGCAGGCCTCGGAGATGCCGCGCATCAGCTCGCGCGCAAAGGGATCGTCGAAGAAATAGGAGAGGGGCTCGGCCGTGGCGACACCGATGGCATTGGATTTTCCCGCCCGCAGCAGCCTGCCGCGCGGATCGGGGCCGGCATAGCCGAGCTTGCGCGCGGTTTCCCTGACCCGTTCGCGCACTTCCTCGCGCACGAGGCTTGGCCGGCTGAAGACGTTCGAGGCCGTGCCCTGCGACACGCCGGCGGCTTTCGCCACATCGCTCAACCGCACCAGATCCCGCGCCATATCCTGCCTTTCGTCACCTGCCCCACCTTCATATAGCAGCGCTTTTGTATCGGTTCAATTCTGCTTGACTCTAGCATTGGCAAGAGTATGTATTGAACCGATTCAAACGCCCATGCGTTGAGTGATTGAATCGGTTCAAGTCGAAAGGAGACTTGTCATGATCCCCGCCAGCTATCTCTACAAGGATGCCCTCCGCCAGACCTGGGGCCGCGATTTCGTCCGCAGCGACGATCCCGCCGCGGGCCCGGAACAGCCTACCGCCCGCGCCCGGTCGGATCGCAGCCTCATTACCCTAGCCTTCGGCCCGAAGCGGGGAAGGTGAGGGCGCGCTCAAGCAGTTGTGATTGCCGCGATGGCAGCAGGCGACAGCCTCAGCTACGCGCCTTCTTCACCCGCACCACCACGTCGACATGGGTGATGTTCATGCCCTGCGGCGGCTCGGGCAGGTTCTGGATGACGATCGCGGACGACGGGATGTCGATCACCCGCTGCTCGTCCTCGAGATAGAAGTGGTGGTGATCCGACGTATCGGTGTCGAAATAGGACCGCGACGCATCGACCGCCACTTCGCGCAACAGGCCCGCTTCGCGGAACTGGTGCAGGCTGTTGTAGATCGTCGCCAGCGACACGTTGACATGCGCGGTATTCGCTTCCGCATGCAGCTGCTCGGCGCTGACATGCCGGTGCGAGCCGGCAAACAGCAGTTCGGCGAGGGCCACGCGCTGGCGGGTTGGGCGCAGTCCGGCCATGCGCAGCACCGCCGTCAGGCAGGGGCGGCGTGACGGAACAGGTCGGCTCATCAGGCTGCGGTCGGTCATCTCTACCTTTGGTGACAGGCCTTGTCAGGAACCGAGCTTATAACTTTCGGCACCGTTCCGCACAAGCGGCGGTCGGTCGCGGGGGCCAGCTCGCTGCCTCTAGGCCCCTAGCACCGCTTGACCCTCCGACCGGCCCTCACTACTACGGAACCAGTTTTCTAGTGGAGACGCCCCGGCCAATGACGGATCGGAAGAACGCCTACGGCTACGACGACCTGATCCGCAGCGGCAAAGGTGAGCTGTTCGGCCCCGGCTATGCCCAGCTGCCGGCCCCGCCCATGCTGATGTTCAACCGCATCACCGAGGTCAGCCGCGAAGGCGGCGCCTATGGCAAGGGCCTCGTCCGCGCTGAACTCGACGTGAATCCCGACCTGTGGTTCTTCCAGTGCCACTTCATCGGCGATCCGGTGATGCCCGGCTGCCTCGGCGTCGACGCCGTCTGGCAGATGCTCGGCTTCTACCTCTGCTGGGACGGTTCGCCCGGCAAGGGCCGCGCCCTTGGCTGCGGCGAAGTGAAATTCTCCGGCCAGATCACCAATGACGTGAAGCTGGTCGAATATGGCATCGACATCAAGCGGGTGATGAAGTCCAAGCTGGTGCTTGGCATCGCCGACGGCTGGGTGAAAGCCGACGGCCAGATCATCTACGAAATGGCCGGCCTCCGCGTCGGCCTGTTCACCTGACCCCATCGCCGGGAGATACCAGAATGAGACGCGTCGTCATCACCGGCATGGGGATTGTCTCCTCCATCGGCAACAATCTCGACGAAGTGGTGGTGAGCCTCAGAGAGGCCAAGTCCGGCATCGTCTTCGCCGAGGACTACGCCAAGTACAATTTCCGCTGCCAGGTGCATGGCGCGCCCAAGCTCGATCCGTTCGAGGTTCTCGATCGCCGCACCACCCGCTTCATGGGCAAGGGCGCGGCCTGGAACTACATCGCCATGCAGGAGGCGATCGCCAATTCCGGGCTCGAGGAAAAGGACATCAAGAACCCGCGCACCGGCATCATCATGGGCTCGGGCGGTCCGTCCACCCGTACGGTCATCGAAGCGGGCGACATCACCCGCGACAAAGGCCCCAAGCGCATCGGGCCGCTCGCCGTGCCCAAGGCCATGAGCTCCACAGCTTCTGCGACGCTCGCTACCCCCTTCGGCATCCAGGGCGTCAACTACTCGATCACCTCGGCCTGCGCGACGTCCAAGCACTGCATCGGCGCCGGCTACGAGCAGATCCAGTGGGGCAAGCAGGACATCGTCTTCGCCGGCGGCCACGAAGATCTCGACTGGTCGCTGTCGAACCTCTTCGACGCCATGGGCGCCATGTCCACCGACTTCAACGCCACGCCCGAGAAGGCCTCGCGCGCCTATGATGCCAAGCGCGACGGCTTCGTCATCGCCGGCGGCGCCGGTGTCGTCGTGCTCGAGGAATACGAACACGCCAAGGCGCGCGGCGCCAACATCCTCGCCGAACTGGTCGGCTATGGCGCGACCTCGGACGGCTACGACATGGTCGCCCCCTCGGGCGAGGGCGCCATCCGCTGCATGCAGCAGGCGCTTTCGACGGTGAAGGGCAAGGTCGACTACATCAACCCGCACGCCACTTCGACGCCGGTCGGCGACCTGAAGGAAATGGAAGCGATCCGCACCGTCTTCGGCACCGGCGACTCCTGCCCGCCGATCTCGGCCACCAAGTCGCTCACCGGCCACTCGCTCGGCGCCACCGGCGTCCAGGAGTCGATCTACTGCATCCTGATGATGCAGAACCGGTTCCTCTGCGAAAGCGCCAATATCGAGGAACTGGACCCGGCTTTCGCCGATATGCCGATCCTCCGCCAGCGCCGCGACAACGCCGATATCGGCATCGCGCTCTCCAACAGCTTCGGCTTCGGCGGCACCAACGCCACGCTGGTGTTCCAGCATCCGGACGCGGCGTAAGTCGGCTGCCGTAGGGCTGCCTATCTGTCCACCGTCATCCCCGGGCGAAGACCCGGGGAGCCTGCGGTGTCTCGTAGAGCCATGGGGCTTCATCCACCCACCGGCTGTCATCCCTGCGAAAGCAGGGACCCAACTCACCACTCGCTCCAGCTGAGCGTTGGATCCCAGCTTGCGCTGGGATGACATCGAGTGTGTGGTGCCCTGCTCATTGCTCGCCACACCCACCGGCTGTCATCCCCTCTTTCGCGGGAATGACCCGTGACACGCGCGGCAGGGGGCTAAACCCGCATCTTCGCCCTTGCATAGGCATTGCGCGCATCGTCCATCACCGTGCGCCCGCCATACTCGGGCGAACGGCGGCGCTCCTCGGCGATGAACTCGTGGAAGCCCGGTCCGCCGACATGCTCGAGGCTGCGGGCCTGCGCGTCGAGCCGCTTGATCGCCGACAGCTCCTCATCCGCGCCGAGCCGCGCCTTGCCCACGGCCGATTTCAGCACCCGGATGGTCTCGTCATAGACTTTCAGTGGCACCGGGAACGGGTGCCCGTCCTTGCCGCCATGCGCCATGGCGAAGCGGCCGGGATCGGCGAAGCGATGCGGCGCGCCATGGACGACCTCCGCCACCTGTGCCAGCGCCCGCACGGTGCGCGCGCCGACGCCGGGAACCAGCAGCAGCTCGGTGAAATCTCCGGGGGCCCGGTCGGCCGCCGCGGCGAGGCTGCCGTGGAGGCGCCTCAGCATCACGTCCTTGGGGCGGATGTCGTGGTGCTCGGGCATGACCAGATGCGGCAGCATCGGCTGGTCACTCTCTGCAGGCGCCGGGTCGGCGATGCCCTCGATCCGGCCGACCTCGCGCACGATGGCGTCGGGTCCCATCCCACCCAGCAGCGCCGTCTGAGCGCTGCGCGAACGCGCCGCGCGCGCATCCGTCAGGTTGACGATGGTTCCCTGCGACGCGCCCTCGATTGCCGCGTGCGGGGCCTCGACGAAGCTCTGGAGCCCCGCCGATTGCCAGTGGTAGCGCCGAGCGGTCTTGCTCTCGCCCTTCATGCCCTGCTGCACCACGACCCACTTGCCGTCGTCAGCAACAATGAAGCCGTGGAGATAGAGCTCGAATCCATCCTGCACCGCGGCGGTGTCGACCTTGGCGACGAGCCGGCTGGCGCGGGCCAGCGCCACGCCGTCGAATCCGACGCGGTGGCCGATGGCGACAAGCTCGTCCGGTGTCTTGCGCGAATGCCGTCCGCGTCCGCCGCAGACATGGAGGCCCAGCTCGCGTTCGAGCGGCCGCAGCCCGCCCTTGAGCGCCCCGATCACGCTGGTGGTGATGCCGGAGGAGTGCCAGTCCATGCCCATCACGGCGCCGAACGACTGGAACCAGAACGGGTTGGCCAGCCGGCTCAGCAGCTCGTCGCGGCCATACTCATGCGCGATCGCCTGGCAGATCACGGCCCCGAGCCGCGCCATGCGCTCGCTCAGCCATTTCGGCACCCGCCCGCCATGCAACGGCAGGTCGGCACTTCCAGCCCGGTTGGCCATGGGGAGGTTCCTTTCGCGACGACGATAGCACGCGAACGAAACGGAAACAAATGGCTTGGGCTGCTGGGGCGAGGCGCTCGGCTTCCACCAGCTGTCATCCCTGCGAAAGTGTGTGGCTAGGTCGATGAACCATCGCCTGCGTCACGCATCCACCCAACCGCCGCACCCGCTCCGCTGCTCGGCTTGTATTCGCAGCCGACCCAGCCGTCGTAGCCCAGCCGGTCCAGTTCGCGGAGGACGAAGCGGTAGTTGATCTCGCCGGTCCCCGGCTCGTTGCGGCCGGGGTGGTCGGCGATCTGGATATGCGCGATGCGTTCGCTGAGCCGCGCGTAGGTGTGAACCAGGTCTCCCTGCATCCCCTGCGCATGGTAGATGTCGTACTGGATGAAGAGATTGTCTTCGCCCACCGCCGCAAGGATCCGCTCGGCCGTGGCGATGGTCGGCAGGAAATAGCCGGGCATGTCGCGCGTGTTGATCGGCTCGATCAGCAACTGCACCCCTGCGGCGGCAAAGCGCGGTGCGGCAAGACGGAGGTTGGCGACGAAGGTGGCCTCGAGCGCCGCCGGATCGACACCGACCGGCGCTATCCCGGCCATGCAGTGGACTCGGCTGCAGCCGAGGGCGCTCGCATAGCGGATCGCCGTATCCACACTGGCCTCGAACTCGGCGACCCGGTCGGGCAGGCAGGCGATGCCGCGTTCTCCCGCTGCCCAGTCGCCGGCCGGCATGTTGAACAGCACCTGCTCGAGGCCGTTCTCCCGCAACAGCGCCGCTATCGCTTCCGGTGGCAGCTCGTAGGGCGACACATATTCGACCCCGGCAAAGCCATCGCGCGCCGCGGCGGCGAAGCGCTCGGCGAATGCCAGCTGGGGATAGAGGAAGCTCAGGTTGGCGGCGTATCTTGGCATGGCCCAGCCAGAGCATGCGGGCACCGGGGCGTAAACCCCTCAGCGCCCCCCAGCGCACCGTGGGAGCGGCGCGCCGGAGGACTTTTCCGGGAGGACCGGAACGAGAAAACGGGATCGCTGCTTTTCGCCGCGACCCCGTCATCAGTCAATCGTCAGTTGGGCTCAGACCTTCACGCGGACCATCTGGTACGAGTGCGGCGGCAGCTTCACGCTCAGCACCTTGCCCTCGACCTTGGCGCCGGTGCCCTTGGCCGGCACCACGTTGTTCTGGTCGGCACCGGTGTTCACCGCGCGCAGGTCGCGATGCGTCATCACCTGGTGGTCGATCACCGAGCCGGCGCCGAACCCTTCGAGGCTGATCTCGATGTCGATCGATTCGCCCGGATGGCGGTTCACCGCGAAGAAGCTGATCGTGCCCTCTTCCTCGTTGTGGACGCCCGAGACGTCGGCGTAGCCGACATTGTCGCCGTGGATCGCGTCATAGCCCGGCGAATTGACGCTGAGCTGCAGGGCCGTGCCGCGGCCGAACACCGAGGCGAAGTAGTAGGGATAGTAGATCGTCTGGCGCCAGGCCTGCCCCTTGGGGTCGGTCATGATCGGCGCGATCACGTTCACCAGCTGCGCGATGCAGGCGAGCTTCACCACATCCGAGCGGCGGATGAAGGTGTTGAGGATCAGGCCGACCTGCAGCACGTCCTCGAAGTTGTAGATGTCTTCGAGCAGGCGCGGCGCATGCGGCCAGCCGTCGTTGCCATCGAGGATTTTGCGATCCTGCTTGTTCGAGTGGTACCAGACGTTCCACTCGTCGAAGCTGATGTAGACATTGCGCTTCGAGCGCTTCTTGGCCTTCACGAAGTTGATGGTCGAGGCCACCGTCGCGATGTAGCGGTCGAGCTTTTCGTTCAGTGCCAGGTAGTTGGCGGTGTTCTTGGCCAGCACGTCCGGGCCGGCGCCTTCCGCCAGCGCCTTCTCGTTGTCGCGGTTGGCGAAATACATGTGCAGGCTGATGTGGTCGACGCTGTCGTAGGTGTGCTCGAGCACCTCGCGTTCCCAATCGGGATAGGTCGGCATGTCGGCGTTCGACGAGCCGCAGACGATCAGCTCGAGGTTCTTGTCGAAGGCGCGCATGGTCTTCGCCACTTCGTTGGCGAGGCGGCCATATTCATGGGCGGTCTTGTGACCGACCTGCCAGGGGCCGTCCATCTCGTTGCCGAGGCACCAGAGCTTGACGTCGAACGGGTCGGCGCGGCCGTTCTTCTTGCGCAGGTCTCCCCAGTACGAGCCGGTCGGGCCGTTGACGTATTCGAGGAAGTTGCGCGCCTCGTCGAGGCCGCGCGAGCCGAGGTTGATGGCGAGCATCATCTCGGTGTCGACCTTGGCGCACCAGTCGGCGAATTCGTGGACGCCGACGGCATTGTTGTCCGAAGTGTGCCAGGCGAGGTCGAGCCGGGTCGGGCGCTCTTCGCGCGGGCCGACGCCGTCCTCCCAGTTATAGGCGGAGACGAAGTTGCCGCCCGGGTAACGCACCATCGGCACCTTGAGCTCGCGCACCAGGTCGGCCACGTCTTCGCGCATGCCGTTCTCGTCGGCGGTCGGATGGTCCGGCTCGTAGATGCCCGTATAGATCGCGCGGCCAAGGTGCTCGAGGAACGCCCCGTAGACCCGGTCGTCGATCTTGGAAATAGTATAGTCCTTGTGCGCCGTAACCGTCGCCCGCATCGGCTCCTCCATAGACCCGTTTTTTGGATTTATATCGATGAGCTTGATATGGAACCGGCCGGAGCCCGTCAAGAGGGACAGGCCTGCCGGTGGAAGTTCATGACCGAACTGTAGTCTGACTGCGGACTTTTGCCGGTCGGGAACTCACTGTTCCGTCTCGATCCGCAGCACGATATCCTGGTCGTAGTTGCCGAAGCCGCGCCCGAAGATGTTGATGCCGCCCGGATGCTTGGCATCCTCCTTCACCCCGATCCGCAGCCGGATCGAGTGGTGCGTCTCGAGGTCGAGGTCCTTCAGCGACACCGGGGATATCTTCACCCCGTCGACGAAAGTGCCGGTGCCGTTGACCCGGAAGGCCTTGAGCTTGCCGTACTGGCTGCCCTTCAGCTTCCACCAGTCGGGCGTATAGACGCCGCGCTTGTCGCCGAAATCACCGGGCGAGGTCCAGGTCGCAATATCGTGCCCGTTCACCGCCACGGTGATGTCGCTCGGCCAGTCGGCGCTGGTGCCCGGCACCTCGGAACTGAGCTCCACCGAGAACTCCATCGAGGTGATCTTCTGCTGCGCCAGCCGGGCGTTGTTGGGGAACTGGTACTCGAGGTAACCCCTTGTGAACCAGATCAAACCCGCCCGCATCCGGTCCGGATCGAGGAAGGTGTCGGGCACGTCGAGCAGCCCGATGATCCCGTCGGTCGAGCAGAGCCCGCACGGCGCCGAGACCTCGCAGCTGGTATAGAGCCCGAGTGGCATGGCCACTTCAATGGCGTTCGACTTGAGCGGCCGGATGTCTTCCTTGAACATCACCAGCACCTCGTCGAAGAGGCTGTGGCAAATCTTCTGGTTGCCCTTGCGCGCCTTCTGCGTCTCGGTGCGGACGAGGCCGGCATCGACCAGCGTCTGCATGTTCGAGCTGATCGTCGACTGCGGCTGCTTCAGCTTGGCAGCGATGTCGTTGACGTTCATCGGCCCTTCGATGTGCAGGAGCTTGAGGATCGCCACGCGCACTTCCGACGCCAGCGCCTTCAGCACCTCCGGCCTCTCCTCCGGATCGACAAGCAGGAAGTTCCGGCTCATGAATCGACGCCCCCAATGGTCATTGGGGTTTGTATCAGCAGATTTGTTACAGTCAAAGTCGGGAAAGAAATCCCTGCAACTTCCCGCGCAACACCAGTGGCTTAGCGATATCCGGAAGCCTGTAGCTCGAACAGTTCCGCATAGCGACCACCGTTGCCCATCAGCTCTTCGTGGGTGCCTTGTTCCTCGACCTTGCCATCGGCGAGGACGACGATGCGATCGGCCATGCGGACGGTCGAGAAGCGATGCGAGATGAGCACCGCCGTCGTGCCCTCGGCAAGATTCTTGAAGCGCTGGAACACCTCGGCCTCGGCGCGTGCGTCGAGCGCTGCGGTCGGCTCGTCGAGGATGATGATCTCGGCGTTGCGCATGTAGGCGCGGGCGATGGCGAGCTTCTGCCACTCGCCGCCGGAGAGGTCGTGCCCCTTGGCAAAAGTGCGGCCCAACATCTGGTTATAGCCCTCGGGGAGCTTCTTGATCACCGGATCGGCGAGGCTCTGCTCGGCGGCCGAGACGATCCGCTCGCGGTCTCCGGCGGCCTCGATGCGACCGACGCCGATATTGTCGGCGGCCGAGAAGCTGTAGCGCAGGAAATCCTGGAAGATCGCGCCGATATGGGTGCGGAGGTCAGCGAGGGCGAACTCCCGGATATCGATGCCGTCGAGCGTGATTCGGCCCTCGTCCGGGTCGTAGAGCCGGGTGATGAGCTTGACGATGGTGGTCTTGCCCGCCCCGTTCTCGCCGACCAGCGCCAGCGTCTCGCCGGCCGGCACGGTGAAGCTGAGGTAGCGCACCGCCCAGACCTCGGAGCCTGGATAGCGGAAGCCGACATTCTCGAACACGATTCCCTGCCTGACCGGCACCGGAAAGGGTTTCGGCTGCGCCGGATCGACGATCGTCGGCTTGATCTCGAAGAAGCTGAACAGGTCGTCGAGATAGAGCGACTGGCCGGCGATCGAAGTGAAGCCGATGAGGATCTGCTGGAGGTACCCGTTGAGCTGGCTGAAGCTGCCCGACAGGAACACCAGTGTGCCGATCGAGAACTCGCCATGCAGCGTCCGCCACACGATATAGGCGTAGGCCGCGTAGTAGGTCAGGGTTGAGATCGAGGCGAGAAGGCCCGTCTGCAGCGCCCGCTTGATCGAGAGATTGCGGTTCTCAATGAGGATCTGGGCGCTGAGCGTCCTGAAGCGGCCGGAAAGGAAGTCGCCAAGCCCGAACAGCTTGATCTCCTTGGCGCTGTCGGCGCTGGCGCCGATCTGGCGCAGGTACTCGAGCTGCCGCCGCTCGGGCGAACGGTTATGCGAGATCCAGTAGGCGAGGCGGTTGAAGCGGAACTCGCCGCACACCGCCGGGATCAGCGCGATGGTGAGGAGGCCGATCAGCAGTGGCGCGTAGATGAAGAGGCCGGCCGCGAGGGCGACGGCGGTTATCACGGCCTGTGCCTGGCCGAAGAGCTGCGAGATCACGGTGGAGCGCGACGAGGCCTGCCGGCGGGCGCGTTCGAGGCTGTCCTGGTACTCGGACTGCTCGAAATGCTTCAGATCGAGCTTGGCCGCATGCTGCATCAGTTCGAGGCTGACAGCATTCGAGTGGCTTTCGCCGAGGATGCTGTCGACCACGTTGATGGCGCGGTTGAAGGCATCGCGCGCGAACACCAGGACGAACTCGGCGCCAAGCAGCAGGCCGAGATAGGTGAGCCGGCCGCTCTCGATCCAGTCGACCAGTTCCGGGCCGGGGCTCGCCAGCCCCGTCTGGTGCACGACCTCGTCGATGATCAGCTTGGTGAACAGCAGCAGCAGCGGCGGCTGGATGGCGACCACGAGCCGGAGCGCGATGCTCAGCGAGATGAGCCCCGGGCTGGTGCGCCACATCTGTGCGAACAGGCGTCCGAGGTGCCGGAAGGTCTTGAGCCGCTCGCCCTTGTCGAAGGGCAGGGCGTCGGGAATATCGGGGCCGTTCGCCCCCCGTCCCCCACCCATCCTGCCGCCAGGTCCACGTGCCATTGCTGATACTTAGGTGAGCCCGGTGGAGTTCTCAACCTGAACGGATGGCTGGCGGGGATGACGGCGGCGAGTGGAGTGAGGGTGAGCAGGCTACGCCGCCGATTGCCGGGACAGCCGATCCACGTCTTCGCCGAACGCCACCATGTCCGCCCGGTCGGGGAAGGCGCGCAGCGGCACGATGAGCACGTCTGGCGGTACGTCGATGAAGACATGGGCATCGCCGATCTGACGGCGGCGATGGTTTCCCAGGCGAAGAACGACTTTTGTCCGGCCTGCTCCACAGCAAGGTGGTCGCCCCACTGCTCGAGCGTCACGGCAACCGGTGCGGGGATGCGGTGGTCGGCGCGGCGATGCGTTGCCAGCGTCATGACCAGGGTGGCGATGCCGTAGGCGAAACCGATGAGAACGAGAGCCGCCAGCCAGAAGCGCCAGCCCCATTCCGGGCCGATCAGTTCGGGTGGGAGGAACGCCACGAGCCCGCCGAACGCGCCGAGCCAGATGAGCAGCCCCCACTTCCGCCAGCCCCGCATCTCGCGCGGCAACGGCTCGTAGGCCAGCGCATCGGCCGGCGTGAGTGTGTAGGTGAGGGTTAGGAGGGGTACGGCGTCGGCCAAAGGGGAACCTACATCGCGCTGCGGTCGGAGCGGCGATTGATCAACTCGATCACTGCCGCCTGCTCGCCGGCGTCTCGAAACGCTGAAGCGGGAACATGGATGCCGCTATAGCCCATCAGTACGGCGATGCCATCCGGTGTGGCGACGGCACCTCGAACATGACGCCAGTCCCAGTGGCCGTGGGAAAGCTCGTCGCTGATGGTCAGGCCCGCTTCATCTGCTGCAAGGCGGGTAAGAGTGGGAGGCAAGAGCTCATCGAAGCGCCTGATGGTTTGTCTGCGCAACCACGGGAGCAAGACGCCGGTCAAGATCGGCAAGAAGATGGCCAAACTAATGACCAACGGTAGCCACGGAGGCAAAGCGGGATAGTAGCTCCGTGCCACGGCTTGGGCGAAGCCGACCATGAAGAAACAGGCGACCAAAGCGACAAAGAAGAGGAGCCAGCTCGATCCACCTCTGGTCTTCAGGGCGCGCTGCATCACTGGTAGAGCTCGAACCAGTCCTGCATTGGACGGCATGTACTGCGTTGAAAATTGATCCATGAGAAATCGCCAAAAAAAATCGGGCACCAAGTGTTACCTTGATGCCCGATTGTTTCAGTTATGCAAGGTGCTTACAGCGTGCGGGTCACCTGCTCCACGCGGAAGCATTCGATGACGTCCTTGGCGCGGATGTCTTCGTAGTTCTCGAAGGCCATGCCGCATTCCTGGCCGACCGGGACTTCCTTCACTTCGTCCTTGAAGCGCTTGAGCGTCTTCAGCTTGCCTTCGTGGATCACGACGTTGTCGCGCAGGAGGCGCACGCCGGCGCCGCGTTCCACGATGCCCTCGGTGACACGGCAGCCGGCGACCTTGCCGACCTTGGTGATGTTGAAGACTTCGAGGATTTCGGCGTAGCCGATGAAGGTCTCGCGACGCTCCGGCTTCAAGAGGCCCGACATCGCTGCCTTCACGTCATCCACGAGGTCGTAGATGATGTTGTAGTAGCGGATCTCGATGCCCTCGCGGGTGGCGAGATCGGAGGCCTGCTTGTTGGCGCGGACGTTGAAGCCGATGATGATGGCGTTCGATGCCGAAGCCAGCGTCACGTCGGATTCGGTGATCGCGCCCACGCCGCTCATCAGGATCTGCGCCGACACTTCGTCGGTCGAGAGCTTGTTGAGCGAAGCGTTGATCGCCTCGACCGAGCCCTGCACGTCGCCCTTGATGATCAGCGGGAACTTGGAGACGCCCGAGGCCTTGAGCTGATTCATCATCTGCTCGAGGCTGGTGGCGCCGCCGCCTGCCGTCTTTTCGCGGATCGCGCGCTGGCGATACTCGGTGACTTCGCGGGCACGGGCTTCGGTCTCGACCACCGAGAAGCGGTCGCCCGCCGACGGCACGCCGGTAAAGCCCAGCACTTCCACCGGAATGGACGGGCCGGCTTCCTTCACCTGCTCGCCCTTGTCGTTGATGAGGGCACGGACGCGGGCAAACTCGGTGCCGGCGACGACGATGTCACCGATCGCAAGCGTGCCGCGCTGGACCAGCACGGTCGCCACGGCGCCGCGGCCCTTGTCGAGCTTGGCTTCGATGACGAGGCCCTCGGCGCGCCCGTCGCGGGCCACCTTGAGCTCCAGCACTTCGGCCTGCAGCAGGATGGTCTCGAGCAGCTTGTCGAGGCCGGCCCTGGTCACGGCCGACACTTCGACGTCGAGCACTTCACCGCCCATCGATTCGACGAACACTTCGTGCTGCAGCAGCTCGGTGCGGACGCGGGTCGGGTTGGCCGACGGCTTGTCCATCTTGTTGATGGCCACGATGATCGGGACACCGGCCGCCTTGGCATGCTTGATGGATTCGATGGTCTGCGGCATGACGCCATCGTCGGCCGCCACGACGAGGACCGCGATATCGGTCGCCTGAGCACCGCGGGCGCGCATGGCGGTAAACGCCTCGTGTCCCGGCGTATCGAGGAAGGTGACCTTGTTGCCGTTCTTCTCGACCTGATAGGCGCCGATGTGCTGCGT
>JAEWLC010000106.1 GCA_023393475.1 Pseudomonadota bacterium | reverse complement strand
ACGATCAGTGGTTCAAGATCGTGCAGTGGACGCTGTTCGCGCTGATCGACGCCGAGGAGGCTGGGGTCACCAAGGACAATATCGGCTCTCTATCAGCGGCCAAGACGCACCGCATTCGCCGCTTGCTCGGACTCGAGGGCATCTATGGGCCGGGTATCGGCCTCAGCCCAAAATTCATGGCCAACGTCATCCGCCAGGTCGGCAATTACGGCGAGATCTTCGACCGCAATTTCGGCCCGGCGACCGGCGCCGCAGTGGTCCGCGGCCAGAACGCGCTCTGGAGCAATGGCGGGCTGCTCTACGCCCCGCCGATCGAGTAGCCGGGCTGGCGAGCCCGCCGCCGATTACTGGAACGCCGTCTCGGCAAAGCTGCGGAGCTTGCGCGAATGGAGCCGCTCGGGCGGCTGATCGCGGAGGATTTCCATGGCCCTGAGTCCGATCTGGAAGTGCCGGTTGACCTGCGTGCGATAGAAATCCGATGCCATGCCAGGTAGTTTAAGTTCCCCGTGCAAGGGCTTGTCGGACACACACAAAAGTGTCCCGTAGGGGACGCGGAAGCGGAAGCCGTTGGCGGCGATGGTGGCGGATTCCATGTCGAGCGCGACGGCGCGGCTCTGTGACAGCTGGCGGGTGATCTCGGCCTGGTCGCGGAGTTCCCAGTTGCGGTTGTCGAAGGTCGCCACGGTGCCCGTGCGCATGATGCGCTTGGTCTCGATGCCGTGAAGGTGGGTGATCTCGGCAACCGCCTGCTCGAGCGCCACCTGGACTTCGGCCAGCGCCGGGATGGGTACGGTCACCGGCAGGTCGGCGTCGAGCACGTGGTCCTCGCGCAGGTAGGCGTGCGCCAGTACGTAGTCGCCGAGTTCCTGGCTGTTCCTGAGGCCGGCGCAGTGGCCGAGCATGATCCAGGCGTGCGGGCGCAGCACCGCGATGTGGTCGGTGATCGTCTTGGCGTTGGACGGGCCGACGCCGATGTTGACGATGGTGATGCCGCGGTTCTTCGGCAGCGTCAGGTGCAGCGCCGGCATCTGCGGGATGCGGGTGGCGCGTACGCCGGAGTTTCCGCCGCCGAGCCGGCTGTTGTGGGTCGTATAGCCGCCGGGCTCGACAAAACTCTCGTACTCCGGGTGACCCTCGGCCATGTAGCGCTCCGCCACGCGGGCGAACTCGTCCATGTAGAAGCCGTAGTTCGTGAAGATCACGAAGTTCTGGAAATGGTCGGGCTCGGTGCCGGTGTAGTGGGCGAGGCGCTGCAGTGAATAGTCGACGCGCGGCGCGGTGAAATGCGCCAGCGGGTAGGGGCCGCCGGGAGGCGGAACGAACGTGCCGTTGGCGATCTCGTCGTCGGTATCCTGCAGGTCGGGCACGTCGAACAGGTCGCGCAGCGGGATCGGCAGGGCGTTGATCGCCTCGCCGTCGATGCGCTCCGTGGTCGGAATGGCGAAGTGCAGCGGGATGCGGGTGGTCGACTCCCCGACCTCGATGGCGCCGCCGTGGTTCTTGAGGATCACGTCGAACTGCTCGATCAGGTACGACTTGAACAGTTCCGGTGCGGTCACCGTGGTGCGGTAGATGCCGGGCGTGTGGAGATATCCGTAGGGCAGGGTGCTGGCCGTCTTGCCATAGCTGCGCGAGGTCACCTGGACTTCCGGGTAGAAGGCGCGGACGCGCCCCTTCGGCACCTTGCCGCGCGTCAGCGACAGAAGCTGGTCGCGGATGAAGCTGGTGTTGCGGCTATAGATCTCGGCGACATAGGCCCAGGCGGCGTGCGGATCGGTGAAGGCCTTCTGCGCCATTGGCGCGGGCGTGATGGTGTCCATCTTGTTCTCGTTGGCATTGCGGAACGCGCCCGCTTTGCAGGCCATCCTTAGGGAAGCCGGACCGGTTCGGCAATCATCTGACCTTACCGGTAGTTCATCTAGTTCAAGTTCCAGTGAAGGGGGCTGTTAATACCCGTGCGATGTCCCATCTTACTTGCAGTTCGCTGGAATTCTGCAAACGACCCATGCACCGGTGAACCGCGAGAAGTGACCTGCCGCTGCCCCCAAGCCCTCAACAGTGCGGCCGGTGCTTCTCAGGGCCACGAGCCAGAGATGGTTCGTGGCCCTCTTGTTTTCCGAGTCATTCCGGTAGCGGTACGGACAGCGGATACACCCGTACCGGGTTCACCTCTCCATCGTATGACGCGTCGATGTCGTAGCTTGTGAGGCTGTACTCGCCGTCGGCGAGTTGCCACACGCCGCTGCTCGAAGCGTCGCCGATGCCGCGCCAGTAGCCAACGGCCTTGATCTCTCCCGATTCCTCGTTGACCTCGGCGTTGCTCATCAGCAGGCGCGACCCGATACCCGTCGGCTCGAGGCTCACGAGCCTGCCGTCCGGGTTGTCGTCGAGATCCTCATAGGTCGGCTTGGCGTTTGGTGTCGCAAAGCTGACGGGCTCCAGTCCCGAAACCTCGTCCCAGCCGTAGAAAACCGAGCTGAAGTTGTAGGCGCCACCGTTGCAGTTGAACTGGTAGAGCCGGAACTTCCGCTCCGCGTCGCCGGGCTCGGCGTAGCTGTCGCGATAGGTGAAGTCGAACACCTGCGGCTCCGGCCCGCCGAAGCCGCCGTCGATGGCGGCGCCGCAGGCTTCGGTAAAGGCCAGCGTGAACAACCGCTGGACCAGCGCTGTTTCCGGCGGCGTTTCGTTGGCGGTGTAAAGTTCGGTTGTTGGCACATAGGTCGAGTAGTCGACGGGTTCTGACTGGGCGATGGCGGGGGCGGTGCCCGCAAGTGCCAGAATGATGGGCAGCGCCAGACGCATGCTTGGGTTCCTCTCGGTTCGGCACGACTATGGCTGCGCCAACTCGCCAAAGCGAGATGGCTGCAGAGAAATCCGCTTCCGGCGCGCCGAGCTTGCCGCTACGGTGCCGCTGCTCAGCGGGAGGGATCATGCGACAGTCGGCGGCCGCCATCACCCTAGTGGTTGTGACGCTTGGCGCTGGCCCGACCTTGGGCGCAGAACTGCTCGAAACCGTGTTCCAGGTGACGTTCGCGTATGTCGGCAGCGATGAAGTCCTCAACGATACCGTCGTCCCGCTGCTGCCCGACAACGCCTGCTACAACTGGTATGTGCGTATCGAGGGACCGCCACCGAAGGCCGCGACCGAAACGCTGAGGCTGCCGGTCGCCCTGGGCGACTGGGGTACCCTCGCCACCGATCCGAACGACGGTATCGACATCTCCGCCGATGGCATGGTGGCGACCCGCAGTTTCATGCCGGAGCTCGATGCCGACGGCTGGTTCAGCCACACCTGGTGCGTCGCGGCCGGGGACCCGCTTGGGGCTCACTCGATCGAGATTGCCCTCGATGATACCGCGTTGACCCGGTTCGACTTTACCGTCGTCCTGCCCGAGGACTACTACTGGCCCGCCATTGCTCAGCCCCAGCCGCACGAGAGGTCCGTGGACCACAGCTGGTAGAAATTGCCAACGACCAACCCGAGGAATTTCATGTCGCTTTCCATGTACGCGATCACCGTTCCGGTGTTCACGCGCTACCTCAACAATCTCGACGCCATCCTGGCCAAGGCGGAAGCCTTCGCGATTGCTCGCAAGATCAAGCCGGAAGTGCTGGTGGCGTCGCGCCTGGCGCCCGACATGCATCCGCTGGCCTTCCAGGTGCAGTCGACGACCGACCGCATCAAGTTCGCCCTGTCGCGGCTGACCGGCCGCACGCCGCCGAGCTGGGAAGACAAGGAGACGACGCTGGTGGAGCTGCGCGAGCGGGTGAAGAAGGCGCAGGAGTTCGTCGCGACGTTCTCCGAGGCCGATCTCGCCGGTGCCGAGAGCAAGGTGCTGACGCTCAAGGTGCGCGGCGAGGATACTCAGGTCCCGGCCGTCGAGCACATCACGCTCAATGCCGTGCCGCAGATCTTCTTCCACGTCTCTGCGGCCTACATGATCCTGCGCCACAACGGCGTCGAGATCGGCAAGCGCGACTATACCGGCTGATCCGGGCAGGTCAGGAGTAGCGCTCTTCCTTCCAGGGATCGGCGTGGTTGTGATAGCCGCGGACTTCCCAGAAGCCGCGGTGATCCTGCTGGGCGAACTCGATCCGCCTGAGCCACTTCGGGCTCTTCCAGAAATAGAGGTGCGGCACAACGAGCCGCACCGGCCCGCCATGGTCCAACGTCAGCGGCTCGCCTTCCCAGCTATGGACGATCATGGCCTCGGGCGAGGCGAAGTCCTCGATGGCCATGTTGGTGGTGTAGCCGTCGTTCGAGGTCAGCAGCACAAACTTGGCCGTCGGCCTGACGCCGACCGCTTCCATCAGCTCGTGGGTGGTGACGCCCTTCCAGTGGTTGTCGTAGCGCGACCAGCTGGTGACGCAGTGGATGTCGTTGACCTTCTCGACCTGTGGCCGGGCCATCAGGTCCTCGAAACTCCAGCTCTGCCGGTTCTCGACTTCGCCGGCCACGTCGAGGCGCCAGACTTCCTTGGGCACGTTGGGCGTCTGGCCTAGATCGAGGATGGGCCAGTTCTTCACCAGGTGCTGGCCGGGCGGCAGGCGGGCATCCTCGGGCCGTGAAAGTTGCCCGGTCAGGAATTTGCCGAGCTCGGCCCAGCGGGATTTGGTCTTGGTCAGCTTGCTGTCTTCGGGAATATCGTCGGACATTCTGCGCCTCTCTTGCTCTGCCGCTGAGCTTCTCCGCCCCGGAGCGCAAGTCAATGGACGATCTTGCGCTTCGTCGCTGCAGCCAGCGCATGTCCGATTTCGCGGCGGCTACCCATTGTGAGGACTCGCATCGGACCCCACGTGAGTGTTCGTCGTTCAACATTGGAGAGCTGAAATGCTGAACCCCGAAGACCGCCGCGCCATCGAAGGACTGTTCGATCGGCTTGCCGCAGCCGAGCAGAGGGCTCCCGATCGCGACCGCGATGCGGTCGAGCTGATCGAGCGCGAGATCGCGCGCCAGCCGGCTGCTCCCTACTACATGGCCCAGACTATCCTCGTGCAGCAGCATGCGCTCGAAGTGGCGGAGCGCCGGATCGAAGAGCTCGAGCAGAAGGCGCGAGAAGGCGAGCGCTCCATGCAGCGCCGCGGTCCCTGGGACCGGCCGGACGACCAGCAGAACAATGGCGGGTTCCAGCGCGGATTCGGTGGCGGCGGCTTCCTCGGCGGCGCTATGCAGACGGCCCTCGGCGTTGCCGGCGGCGTGCTGCTCGGCAGCGCGATCGGCTCCCTGCTGGGTGCCGGCGGTGCGCATGCGTCCGAAGGACAGAACAACGATCAGGCCCCCGACGACGCCGGTAACGATAATGTCAGCGACCAGGACCAGGGCGGCGATCAGGACGTCGGCGGCGATTCCGGCGGAGATTGGGGCGGTTTCGGTGGTGGCGACGGTGGCTTCGATATGGGAGGCGACTTCTGAACAATCGGGCGGAAGTGCTTGCTCTGTAACGGAATCGCTGCATGATCCGCTCCGATGACAGAGCCACACGTTGAAATTGACCTTTCCAAGGTAGACAAGGCCGAGGGCGCAGACCGCCTCTCGGCCATCCTTATGGCGATCGCGGCGGCAGAAGACCGTGACCGCATATCCATCGGTGACTTGCTGGAGGCCCTGAAGCGCCGCGCGCTTGGCGCCCTCATGTTCATCTTCGCGATCATCACCGCGCTGCCAATGCCGCCGGGCGTCTCGGCCATCGTCGGAGCGCCGCTGGTGTTCCTGAGCGCACAGCTGATGCTCGGGATGAATGCCTGGCTCCCCAAGATCATCACGGATCGCTCGCTGAGCCGCGTCGACTTCCACCGCGTGATGAAAGCCGCTTCGCCGTGGCTCGCCCGTGCCGAAGGGATCATGAAGCCGCGCTTCGAGTTCCTGGCCAAGCGTCCGGCGGTGTATTTCGCCGGGTTCGTGGCTTTCGTAATGGCGCTGCTTGTGCTGCTGCCGATCCCGGGGGCGAACATGGCCCCGTCGATCGCCATCTGCATTATCGCGCTCGGCCTGCTCGAACGCGACGGGGTCTGGATCGTTCTCGGGGCACTGGTGGGGATCGTCTCCACCGTGGTCGTCGCGGGCCTCTACTGGGTGCTGATCAGCTGGACGATCAGCGTCGTGCTCAGCTTCTTCGGCCTGGGCGCGCCGCCTCCGCCGGCCCCTCCGGTCTGAGTTACCAGTAGGCCAGTGCGGCGAAGGGATCGTTGGAGAAGGTGCCGGCTTTCAGCTTCTCGTAGAAGTTGTTCCCGCCGGCTTCGAGCACGTAGTACATGTTGTTATACGAGAAGCGGTAGCCGGCGGTGTGGAAGTGTTTCACGTTCTTGCCGAGCGTCGGATGCCGGGCGCCGCGCATCACCCGATCGGCAACCGAGTAGGCGAGCGCGGCGGAGCGCTTCTCGCTCATCGGCTTGGACAGGACGCCGGGGGCGAACTGGTTCTTCTGGCCGACCACACCGCAGACCGATTGCGGGTACTTCTTGTCGGCGACGCGGTTCATCACCACGGTGCCCACGGCCAGCATGCCGTCTTCGCTCGAGCGGTTCGACTCGAAATACATCGCGCGAGCGAGGCAGTCGCGCGAGGAGAGGCCGAATGGGGAGAAGGTGGCGCAGCCGGCGATGCTCAACAGCAACGGCGCCGCGAGGAGCAGCTTCAGGGACCCTGCCAACGATGACTCCAGAACGCAGATACAACTAAGGAGCCGGGCTGACGCTTGCCCGTGCTCCCTAGAATGCACGCCCTGGGGTTAAGACTGCGTTGAGGATGTCAGCGGCGCGAGCCGGAGGCCATTACCAGCGTCACGAGGCAGGCGAGACCGACGAGCGCGGCAACAGTCGGTGCCGGATCGCGGCGGACGGCCTTACCGGCCTTCCACGCCTGCTTGCCGAGCACACGGGCCGCTACCGCGCCCTGCTGCAGCGCGTCGTCGGCGAGATCATGCGCGAGGTGGCCAACATCACGACGGGTGTGAGCGGCGTAGCGCGTAAGGGCATCGGACAGGTGCCGGGTATCGCGGGCAAGGCTCGAGAACTGCCGGCCGAAGCGGTCGTGGGCGGTATCGGTGAAATGCGATAGGTCGAAACTGGCCATGGCCGAGGGCTCCTCGTGGTTTGTCGAGGAGCTAACGCGACTGGCGTTTTCCGGGTTCCAGAAACTGGGCGAGGGCAGGGCCACCAGCGGCGGCTCATCCTGCCCTCTACTTAAGCCCGGTCAGATTGGGCCGAGTTTCTTAACGAGTCGTTAATGAGTCTCGCCCGGCGGCACCACGGCCTTGCGGTAGAGATGCCACGTCGCGTGACCAAGAACCGGCACGACGATTGCCAGCCCGACGAGCAGCGGCAGCGCGCCGAGGATCAGGAGGCCCGCGACCATGAGGCCCCAGATCGCGATGGTCACCGGGTTCTTCAGCGTTACCCGCAGCGACGTCATCACGGCCACCGCAGCGCCCACGTCACGGTCCAGCAGCAGGGGGATGGAGATGACCATGCTGGAAAGGACGCCGGCAGCGAACAGGAAGCCGACCAGGTTGCCCCAGAACATCAGCGAGCCGCCTTGCTGCGTGCTGAACACCTCGTTGATGAAGGCCATCAGCGTCGGGGGCGAACCCGGCCCGAAGTGGGCCTCGTAGATGAACTGAGCCACCATCAGCCACACGGTGAATGCGATCAGCATCATCACGCCTAGTGCGGCGATCGATGCGAAGGCGGGGGTGCGGAAAACGTCGAACGCCGCTCGCCAGTGAGTATCGAGGCCCATTTCCTCGCGACGGCTCATCTCATAGATCGGCAGCGCCACGAAGGGGCCGACAAGCGCAAAGCCGGAGATCAGCGGAAAGAGCAGGGGCCAGGCGTTGTTGCCTGATGACCAGACTGCGACGATCGCGCCGCAGAGCGGGTAGATCAGCCCGAGAAACGCCAGGTGCGAGGGCTTCTCCCAAAAGTCCTGCCAGCCATGCCTGAGGGCGTCCAACAGGTCTGCTACGCCGATGGTTCGCACAGCCGGGATGTCCAGCCGCTCGCCGGCATTGGTGAGCACGTGAAATTGCGTCATTCCCATCCTCCTTCCGATCGGGAGGCGGAAAATCGCCGCGGGGCGCCGAAACGCCGGGCGGTGACCGCCTCTGCGTCGTGCGATCACCTTAGCGCTGTTCGCGGTGCTTGTCGAAGGGGGCGGGATGCAGGTGCCGGAATGGTGTTCGGGCGTTGATTTCAAGGGAGCCCGACACAATGGCGCAGGGTTGATTGTCCCGCGATGGTCACCAAATGCAGCCTATCGTGCGAAGGAAGTACCGATGAGCAAGAACGAAGCCCGACTTCACCGCCAGTTTGACCGGATCGGCCGGGCCGTGCCGGCGTCGTCCGGTTTTCTGTCCTGGATTCGGAAGCCGTCATCGCGGCTGATCCGCATCCCGCTCGGAATCCTGCTGATCCTCGGTGGCGTTTTCAGCTTCCTGCCGCTGCTCGGCGTGTGGATGCTCCCGCTCGGCCTGTTCCTGATCGCCATCGACCTGCCGTTCCTGCAGGGCCCGATCAACAGCGTCAGCTTCTGGGTCCAGCGGAAGTGGGTGGGCTGGCAGCGCGACCGCAAGGCGAAGAAGAACGGCTGACGCTATTCGAGTGTGCCGTTGGCGATCGCGGCCTCGAGCAGGTCGACGACATGGGCCAGCTTCTCGTCTATGATGTGCAGGTACTGCGTCCAATCATGAAGGTGCCCGAGTTCGCGATCCCCGTCGGAGATGCCGCGTAGCGCGATGAGCGGGACCTTGAAGCGCTGGCAAGCCCGGAGCACCGCGTAAGTCTCCATGTCCACCATGTCTGCTGCGATCCGGCCATAGCCGGCGCCCGAGACGATGTTGGCGCCGCTCGATAGCGTGGCTTTCTCGACGCCGGGGATGAATGGCCCAAGCGGGATGGTTGCCGGCTGGTCGAGGAACGGCGTGACCCCGATCTCGAAGCCGAGGGCTGTCGCATCCATGTCGCGGTAGCCGACCGAAGTTGCCTGGTAGACGCCGGTCTGCTCCAGCCTTGCCGAGCCGGCCGAGCCGAGGGAAACCACGAGGGCAGGGAGCCTGTCCTGCTGATCCAGCTTTGCCAGTGCGTGGGTGACGACGATTGCCGCCTCCACGGGGCCGATGCCAGTCATCAGTGGCGTGATCCGCGAGCGCAGGTGCGGGCCGTACTCGTTGTCGACGGCCATCACGTAGAGAATGTCGGCTGAACCGGGCTTGCGAGCGGCAAAGGGCATGGGGTCTCAGGTCTGGATTTTCAGCGGCTGGCTGGAGGCGTAAACTGCCGCGCGGGCTTGGGCAATGGAGGGACACCATGTTGCTATCCGACCACCGCGCCTATCCGACAATTCCTGCGGCCGACCTGCAGCGAGCGAAATCCTGGTACAGGGACAAGCTGGGGCTCGAACCGGCTCAGGAACTGCCGATCGGTATCGTCTACCGGCTGGCGGACGGGACCGGCTTCCAGCTCTATCCGTCGCAATATGCCGGCACGGCGCAGAACACGGCGATGGGCTTTTCGTCGGATGACGTGAAGGCCGACATGAAAATGCTGCGCGACCGGGGCGTGAAGTTCGAGGAATACGACATGCCCGGGCTCAAGACCGAGAACGGGCTCGCCACGATGGGGCCGTATCACGGCGCCTGGTTCAAGGATTCCGAGGGCAACATCCTCGCCATCGGCGACGAGCCGAACTAGCTGACGTCGCGTGTCGCATTGACAGCATGCGCGGCGGCCAACAGTCTGCCGCGCCATGACCACTATTGTTTCCGCAGCGGACCTGAAGCCGCGCCTCGCCGCCGAGATTGATGCCCGGCGCGAGGACCTTATTGCCCTCACGCAGGACCTGATCCGCATTCCGACGGTCAATCCGCCGGGCGACAACTATCTCGCCATCTGCGAGTACCTGAAGCAGCGCTTGAGCCAATCCGGCTATGCCGTTGAACTTGTACGCGGAGTGGGCAAACCCGGTGATAGCGACGCCTATCCTCGTTGGAACGTGGTTGCCCGCCGTGAGGGTAGGCAGCCGGGTGAGACCGTGCACTTCAACTCGCACCACGACGTCGTCGAGGTTGGCCGCGGCTGGACGTTCGATCCGTTCGGCGGTGAGCTCAAGGATGGTAAAATCTATGGCCGCGGCACATGCGACATGAAGGGCGGGCTCGCGGCCTCGATCATCGCGGCCGAGGCCTTCGCCGATGTCGTACCCGACTATCGCGGCGCGATCGAAATCTCCGGCACCGCCGATGAAGAGACGGGCGGCTATGGCGGCGTCGCCTACCTCGCCGAGCAGGGCTACTTCTCGCCCGAGCGAGTCCAGCACGTCATCATCCCCGAGCCGCTGAACAAGGATCGCATCTGCCTTGGGCACCGCGGCGTGTGGTGGGCCGAGATCGAAACCTTCGGTCGCATCGCCCACGGCTCGATGCCGTTCCTCGGCGACAGCGCCATACGCCACATGGCGGCTGTGCTGCGCGAATTCGAGGACGTGCTCTATCCGGCGCTTTCCCAGAAGCACACTGCCATGCCGGTCGTGCCGCCTGGCGCGCGGCAATCGACGATGAACATCAACTCCATCCACGGTGGACAGGCCGAGCCAGAGGGCGGCTTCACCGGCTTTCCCGCGCCCGTCGTGGCGCATTCGGCCCGCATCGTCATCGACCGCCGCTACCTGATCGAGGAAAGCCCGGCCGCGGTGCGGAAGGAAGTGGTGGACCTGTTGGAGAAACTGAAGGCTGAGCGGCAGGGGTTCAGCTACGAGATCCGTGATCTCTGGACCATCTCACCGACCATGACCGAGCGCGATGCGCCCGTTGTCCGCTCCGTGGCCAAGGCGATCGGCGAGGTGATGGGGGTGTCGCCGGAATACGTCGTCTCGCCGGGCACCTACGACCAGAAGCACATCGACCGCATCGGCCGGCTGAAGAACTGCATCGCCTACGGCCCGGGCATTCTCGATCTCGCGCACCAGCCCGACGAATGGGTCGGCGTCGACGACATGCTGGATAGTGCCAAGGTCATGGCGCTGACGCTGCTGGACCTGTTGGGCCCGCAGCCATGACACGAGGCGGAGCGGCGATCGGAACGTTAGTGTTCTTCTTCGTCGCTCCCGGCATCGTCGCCGGTGCTATCCCGGCCGCAATCACGGGCTGGCGGTTCCCGGATCCGCTGCCGTTGTCTGGCATGCTCGCCGTGCTCGGCGTGGTTCTCCTCATCCCGGCACTCTGGGTGCTCATCGACTCGTTCGTCCGCTTCGCGCGGAGCCTCGGTACGCCGGCGCCGATTGCGCCGACCGAGCGGCTCGTCGTCGACGGCTGGTACCGGCACGTTCGCAACCCGATGTACTTCGCCGTCGTGTCGATCATCCTTGCGCAGGCCCTGCTGTTCGCGAGCTGGCCGGCACTGGTCTACGGCCTCGTGATCTTCGTGACCGTCCACCTGTTCGTCGTGACTTACGAGGAACCGACACTGCGCCACCAGTTCCCTGCCGACTACGCCGCGTACTTCGCCAATGTGCCGCGCTGGGTGCCTCGGCTAACGCCTTGGCGCACGGAGCAGATTTGACAGCAACTCATTCCGCCTGGGCCCGCGGGTGCGGCGATCAATGCCTAGCGCAACCGATTTACGCGAGCGTCAAATCCGCTCTACAGTCATGGCAAGGCCGCGGGGGTAAGCGGCTACATCAGAAGGGATAATCATGCGCAAATCACTGGTCGTGCTGGCACTTGCCGGCGCCCTGGCTTTGACCACCGCGATGACGCCGGCTTTCGCCCAGGCGCGTACCGACGTGAAGATCGGCCTCGTGCTCGAGCCGCCAAGCCTCGATCCCACCGCAGAAGCCGCGGCTGCCGTCGACGAAGTCCTTTATTCGAACGTCTTCGAGGGCCTGACGAAGTTCGCCGCCGACGGTTCGATCGTCCCGGGCCTCGCCGAGAGCTGGACCATTTCGGACGACGGGCTGACCTACACGTTCAAGCTGCATGACGGCGTGACCTTCCACGACGGTAGCGCCTTCGACGCCGAGGACGTGAAGTTCTCACTTGACCGCATCAACGCCGAAGGCTCGCTGAACGCCCAGAAGGCGCTCTTTGCCTCGATCGAGTCCGTTACCGTCGTCGATCCGCTGACGGTCGAGCTGAAGCTGAAGCAGCCCGACGGCAACCTGATCTACAACCTCGCCTGGGGCGATGCGGTGATCGTCGCGCCCGAAAGCGCCGACGCCAACAAGACCAACCCGATCGGCACCGGTCCCTTCACCTTCGCCAGCCGCGTCGAGGGCGACAGCATCACGCTCGCCAAGAACCAGGCCTATTGGGGCACGCCGGTGAAGCTGGAGGGCGCCACCTTCCGCTTCATCTCCGACCCGACCGCAGCCTTCGCAGCGCTGCAGGCGGGTGACGTCGATGCGTTCCCGAACTTCCCGGCCCCTGAGACGGTCGTGCAGTTCCAGAACGACCCGCGCTTCCGCGTGGTGATCGGCGCGACCGAAGGCGAGACGATCCTCTCGTTCAACAACGCCAAGGCGCCGCTCGACAACGTCAAGGTCCGTGAGGCCATCGCCCATGCGATCGACCGGCAGGCGATCATCGATGGCGCCATGTTCGGCTACGGCACGCCGATCGGCACGTTCCTGTCCCCGGCCAATCCCGACTATGTCGACCTGACGGCCCAGTCGAACTACGACCCGGAGAAGTCGAAGGCCCTGCTGGCCGAGGCTGGCATCACCGACCTGACGCTGTCGCTGAAGTTGCCGCCGGTCGAAGGCTATGCCCGTCGCGGTGGCGAGATCATCGCGAACCAGCTGGCGGCCGTCGGCATCAAGACCGAAGTCACGAACCTCGAGTGGGCGCAGTGGCTGAGCGAGGTGTTCACCGACAAGAACTTCGACCTTACCATCATCTCGCACACCGAGCCGAATGACATCGGGATCTTCGCCCGGCCGGACTACTACTTCGGCTACCACAACGCTGATTTCGACACGCTCATCGCCGATCTCGGCGTGACCTCGGATCCGGCGAAGCGCTCGGAGCTGCTCAAGGCGGCTCAGCAAAACCTCGCCGACAACTATGCCTCGGGCTGGCTGTTCGAGCTGGCCAAGGTTGGCGTCGAGAACGCCAAGCTCACCGGCCTGTGGGAGAACGCGCCGACCCAGGCGACCGATCTCACCGCCGTTTCCTGGACCGAATGAGTTACAAGGGGCGGGTGAAAACCCACCCCGATTCCGTTTTGATCGCAAGCCGAACCAACATACTCGATGTCATCCCAGCGAAAGCTGGGACCCATCCTTCCTCCCTCACTGGTGGCAAGTTGGGTCCCAGCTTTCGCTGGGATGACATCTGTGTTTGGGGTGGGCGCAGTGCCCGAGGGCTCGCCTGATGCCCTCGTTCATCCTCGGTCGCATCGTCTCGCTCGTGCTGAGCCTGATCGCGGCGTCGATCGTCATCTTCCTCGTCCTCGAGGTCGTGCCGGGGGACCCCGCGCAGTTCATGCTGGGGCTCAACGCCACTCCCGAAGCGGTCGCCAACCTCCGCGCCACGCTTGGGCTCGATGGGCCGTTGCTCGAGCGCTACGTCACCTGGGTGCTGGGGCTGCTGCGGGGCGATTTCGGCATCAGCTACACCTACAAGGTGCCGGTGTCCGGGCTCATAGCCGACCGCATCTGGATTTCGCTGCCGCTTGCCATCTATGCCCTGGCGCTCTCGACGCTGATCGCCTTTCCCGTGGGCATCCTCGCGGCGGTCCGGCGCAACTCGGCGACCGATGTCGGCATCATGGGCGCGACGCAGGTCGGCCTGGCGGTGCCGAACTTCTGGTTCGCCATGCTGCTGGTGCTGCTGTTCTCGATCACGCTGCGCTGGTTCTCTGCCGGCGGCTTTCCTGGCTGGCAGGATCCGTTGATGGCGTTGAAGGCGCTGACGCTGCCGGCCGTTGCACTGGCGCTGCCACAAGCTTCGATCCTCGCGCGTGTCATGCGTTCGTCGCTGCTCGATACGCTGGGCGAGGACTACATCCGCTCCGCTCGCGCCAAGGGGCTGAGCCAGGGGCAGACGCTCTGGCGGCACGCGTTGCGCAATGCGCTTATCCCGGTGCTGACCATTATCGGGCTGCAGTTCTCTTTCCTCCTCGCCGGGGCGATCATCATCGAGAACGTGTTCTTCCTGCCCGGCCTCGGCCGCCTCGTTTTCCAGGGCATTACCTCGCGCGACCTGATCGTGGTGAAGTCGGTAGTGATGCTGCTGGTCTTCGCCGTGATCGTCGTCACCTTTCTCGTCGATGTGACCTATGCCCTCGTCGATCCCCGGCTGCGGAGGGCGGCGCGATGAGCACGATTGCCGCCGCTCCGCGCAACGACAGCCTAATCCGGGCAGCCCTGCGTTCGCCGAACTTCGTGGTCGGCGCGGTCATCACGCTGGTCTTCGTTCTCGCGGCCCTGATCTCCTTCGTCTGGACGCCCTACGACGTCGGCCTGCAGAACATTCCCAACAAGCTGAAGCCGCCGTCGGCCGAGCACTGGTTCGGCACCGATCACTTTGGCCGCGACATCTTCTCGATGATCATGGTCGGTGCGCGCACCTCGATCGCCGTGGCGTTCGTGGCCGTCACCATCGCCATGGTCATTGGCGTGCCGATCGGCCTCTGGGCCGCCGCCAATCGCGGGACGCTGCTCGACGATGTGCTGATGCGCGCCAACGACCTGGTTTTCGCGTTCCCGGCGCTGCTGATCGCCATCCTGATCACCGCGGTGTTCGGGCCCGGAGCGATCAACGCGATCATCGCCGTCGGCCTCTACAACATGCCGGTGTTTGCGCGGCTTTCGCGTGCCGGGGCGCTGAGCCTCTGGAACCGCGAGTTCATCATGGCGGCCCGCGTCGCGGGGAAGGGGGCTGCGCGGATCTCGTGGGAGCATATCCTGCCCAACATCCTCAACACGCTGGTGGTACAGGCGACGATCCAGTTCGCCCTCGGCATCCTCGCCGAAGCCGCGCTCGCCTATGTGGGCCTTGGCGTCCAGCCGCCCACGCCGAGCTGGGGCAAGATGCTGGCGGACAGCCAGACCATGATCTCGCTCGCCCCGCATGTCGCGCTCGTCCCCGGCCTCACCATCGTCCTGATGGTTCTGGGCGTGAACCTTCTCGGCGACGGGCTTCGCGACATCTTCGATCCGCGCCTGAGGCGGAACCGCTGATGGCGCTGCTCGAGATCAAGGACCTGTCACTCGATATCGGGCCGTTCCCGATCCTCAGGGATATCGACCTTACCGTCGATGCGGGCGAGATCGTCGGCGTCATCGGGGAGAGCGGATCGGGCAAGTCGATTACGGCGCTCACCGTCATGCAGCTGCTGCCTGCCAGCGCAGTTACCAAGGGTTCGGTGAAGCTGGAGGACAGGGAGGTCCTCGACCTGCCAGACTCCGAGATGCGGAAGATCCGCGGCGGCATCGTCGGCATGGTGTTCCAGGAGCCGATGACTGCGCTCAACCCGGTCAAGACCATTGGCGACCAGGTGGCCGAGACGGCCATGGTGCATGGTGGGCTCAATCGCACGGATGCGCTCAAGGTTGCCCGCCAGACGCTCGATCGCGTCGAGCTGCCGGCGGATCGCTTCCCGCTCGATCGCTATCCGCACGAGCTCAGCGGCGGCCAGCGCCAGCGCGTCGTCATCGCCATGGCCATCGCGATGCGGCCGAAGCTCCTGATCGCCGACGAGCCGACCACCGCACTCGATGTCACCACCCAGGCGCAGATCCTGAAGCTGTTGCAGCGGCTGGTCGACGAGGACGGCATGGGGATGATGTTCATCACTCACGATCTCGGCGTCATTGCCGGCATCGCCGACAAGGTGGCGATCATGCAGCGCGGCGTCGTGGTCGAGGCCGGCCCGACCGTCCAGCTGTTCCGCAACCTGCAGCATCCCTACTCGAAGTCGCTGTTCGAGGCGTCCTCCCACGTTCCGCCGCGCATCCCGCCGGCGGTGACCGGCGGCACGCCGGTGCTGGCGGTGGACGACGTCGTGCGGGAGTATCCGCTGCCGCGCCGCGGGCTGTTCGAGAAGCGGAAGGTGCTGCGGGCAGTCGACGGCGTCACCCTCCGCATCGAGCGCGGCGAGAATGTCGGGCTCGTCGGGGAAAGCGGCTGCGGCAAGTCCACGCTCGCGCGCGCCATCATGGCGCTGGAGCCGACGCAGGGCGGGCGCATCGCCATCGCGGGCGAGCCGATCGATCCGAAGCGAGGGGCGAGCTTCGAGACGCGCCGGCACCTCCAGGTGGTGTTCCAGGATCCATACGGTTCGTTCAACCCGCGGCATCGGGTGGACCGGCTCGTGAGCGAACCGTTCCATCTGCTCGGCGCCGCGGCTCCGACTGGGGTGGAGCGCGAGAAGCGAGTTGTGAAGGCGCTTGAGGAAGTGGGCCTAACAGCCTCGGACGCAACGAAATACGTGCACGAGTTCTCTGGCGGTCAGCGGCAGCGCATCGCCATTGCGCGCGCCCTGATCATCGAGCCGAGCCTCATCATCCTCGACGAAGCGGTATCCGCGCTCGACGTCTCGGTCCGCGCACAAGTGCTCGACCTGCTCGCCGATCTCTCCGACCGGCTGCAGCTCAGCTATCTCTTCATTTCGCACGATCTGTCGGTCGTCCGCTCTATTACCGATCGTGTCCTCGTGATGCGGGCTGGCAAGATCGTCGAGGACGGGGAGACGGAAGCCGTGTTCAGCAACCCGCAGCACCCGTACACGCGCGAGCTGATCTCCGCGACGCCGAACCTCGAAGCCGAACTTGCCAAGCGCGAGGCCACGGGCGCATAGCCTCTGCCATCGATCTGCCGAGTATGTCCATGACCGAACTCAACCTGTTCTTCGATCCCACCAAGTGCTTCATCGGCGGGCGCTGGGTTGCGCCACAAGGCGGTGAGTACCTGCCAATCGAAGACCCCTCGACCGGAGCGACGATCGGCAAGATCCCGCGGGGCTCGGCGGCGGATGTCGACGCGGCGGTGGGGGCAGCCAAGGCTGCGCTCGGGGGCGAGTGGGGGCGTATGCCGGCGGCGGAACGCGGGCGGCTGCTTATGAAGATCGGCCGAGCGGTGCTGGAGCGGGTCGAGGACCTCGCCCGTATCGAGGCGATGGATGTCGGCAAGCCGCTGAAGCAGGCCCGCGCCGATGCGCTGGCGCTGGCCCGCTATCTCGAGTTCTACGGTGGCGCTTGCGACAAGGTCCACGGCGAGACGATCCCCTATCTCGACGGTTACACCGTCTACACGCTGCGCGAACCGCATGGCATCACCGCCCATGTGATCCCGTGGAACTACCCGATGCAGATCATCGGCCGCTCGGTTGTCGGCGCGCTGGCGATGGGCAATGCCGCGGTGCTGAAGCCGGCCGAGGAAGCGTGCCTCACCGCTATCGCTTTTGCTAAGATTGCCGAGGAGGCGGGCCTGCCGGCGGGTGCACTGAACGTCGTTCCAGGCCTAGGCGAAGAAGCGGGCGCCGCGCTGACGGCTCATCCCGGCGTCAACCACATCTCGTTTACCGGCTCAGTCGGCGTGGGCAGGTTGATCCAGCACGCCGCGGCCGAGAACGTCGTTCCGGTGACACTGGAACTGGGAGGGAAGTCGCCGCAGGTGGTGTTCGAGGACGCCGACCTCGACCGGGCGCTGCCGTTCCTCATCAATGCGGGCATCCAGAATGCGGGACAGACTTGCTCGGCGAGTTCGCGCATTCTCGTCCATCGCTCGATCCATGACGAAGTCCTGGGCCGGATGGCGGCGCGCTACCGGGGGCTGCAGGTCGGTCCGGCAATCGCCGACCTAGATCTTGGCCCGCTGGTCTCGGAGCGGCAGAAAGAGATCGTCGGCGGATTTCTGTCCGACCTTGGCGGCGGCGAGATTGCCGGGCAGGGGGCCATCGTCGGCGATGCACCTAGGGCAGGGCACTACCAGGCGCCCACGCTGGTCGCGGGAGTCCGGCCGGACAACCGCCTGGCGCAGGACGAGATTTTTGGGCCCGTGCAGGTGGTCATTCCGTTCGATGATGAGGCCGAGGCAATAGCCATCGCCAACGGTACGGATTTCGGCCTTGTCGCGGGCGTGTGGACCCGCGACGGTGGGCGGCAGATGCGGATGGCCAAGGCCATCAACACCGGGCAGGTGTTCCTGAACAACTATGGCGCGGGCGGGGGCGTCGAGCTGCCGTTCGGCGGCGTCGGCAAGTCCGGTCACGGCCGGGAAAAGGGTTTCGAGGCGCTCTACGGCTTCTCGGTGTTGAAGACAGTGGCCGCGTGGCACGGGTGAGATCATGAGACTGGACGGCAAGGTCGCCATCGTTACGGGGGGCGCATCGGGATTTGGCGCGGGCATCGTCCGCAAGTTCGCGGCCGAGGGCGCGAAGGTGCTGATCGCCGATATCAATGTCGAAGGCGCGGAGGCGCTGGCGCGCGAGCTTGGCCAAAAGGCGGGCCATGTCGATGTCAGCAAGGATGCGAGCGTCAATCAGCTCGCCGCGGCGGCGCTGATGGCCTTCGGCAAGGTCGATATCCTCGTGAACAATGCCGGCGTGTCGCACCTGCCGGCGGCGCTGGATGAGATTTCGGAAGCGGATTTCGACCGCGTGTTCAATGTGAACATGAAGTCGGTCTACCTGACAGCGCGCCACCTGGTGCCGCACTTCAAGGCGCGAAAGACCGGCGTGATCCTGAACGTCGCCTCCACCGCCGCAGTCAGCCCGCGCCCGCGCCTCAGCTGGTACAATGCTTCGAAGGGCTGGATGGTGACGGCCACCAAGTCGATGGCGGTCGAGCTCGCCCCGCTCGGCATCCGGGTCAATGCCATCAACCCCGTTGCCGGCGAGACGCCGCTGCTCAAGACGTTCATGGGAGAGGACACGCCGGAGATCCGCGCCAAGTTCCTCGCTACCATCCCGCTGGGGCGCTTCTCGACGCCGGAGGACATGGGCAATGCGGCCTGTTTCCTCTGCTCGGATGAAGCCTCGATGATCACCGGCGTCGCCCTCGAGGTCGATGGCGGCCGGGTCATCTAGCCCCGCAATAATCAAGAAGTCTTCGGAGGAACGATATGGTCAAGGCAGCTTTCCTGGGTCTCGGTGTCATGGGCTACCCGATGGCCCGGCACCTCAAGGCTCGGGGACACGACGTCACCGTCTACAACCGCACCACCGCCAAGGCCGAGAAGTGGGTCTCCGAGCATGGTGGGCGTGTGGCGACCACTCCCGCCGCCGCAGCGGAGGGGCAGGACATCGTCTTCGCCTGCGTGGGGAACGATGACGACCTGCGGCAGGTGACGCTCGGTGAGCAGGGGGCGTTCAGAGCCATGAAGCAAGGCGCGGTGTTCGTGGACCACACGACGGCCTCTGCCGGCATCGCGCGCGAGCTTCATGCCGCCGCAACGGCCGCCGGCTTCGGGTTCCTCGACGCGCCCGTGTCGGGCGGGCAGGCGGGCGCCGAGAATGGCCAATTGACCGTGATGGTGGGCGGTGACCAGGCGACCTTCGACATCGCCCAGCCATCGATCATGAGCTTTGCCAAGGCAGCACGGCTGTTGGGCGATCCGGGTGCCGGGCAGCTCGCCAAGATGATGAACCAGATCTGCATCGCCGGCGTCGTCCAGGGACTGGCCGAGGCGCTCCACTTCGGCAAGCAATCGGGCATGGACATCGAGGCCGTGATCGACGTGATCTCGAAGGGCGCAGCCCAGTCCTGGCAGATGGAGAACCGCTACAAGACGATGATCGACGGCAAGTTCGACTTCGGCTTCGCCGTCGACTGGATGCGCAAGGATCTCGGCATCGTGCTCGACGAAGCCCGCTCGAACGGAGCCAAGCTACCGCTCACCGCGCTCGTCGATCAGTTCTACGCCGAGGTGCAGGCAATGGGCGGCAAGCGCTGGGACACCTCAAGCCTCCTCGCCCGCCTCGAGCGCTGAGGAGCTTCGAGGCCGCGTTGGAAGCTGTGAGGAGAATGGTGCCGGCAGCAGGAATCGAACCCGCGACCCACTGATTACAAATCAGTTGCTCTACCAACTGAGCTATGCCGGCGCCGGGGCCCGGATAGCATCAAGGTCGGCAGGGCGCAAGGACTGGTGGACGGGTGGTGCCGCGGCGGGACGGGGCACCGGGTTGTGTGCCATCATCCGGGCGTCGAACCGCTGGGATGGCGATTTCGGAGGCGCTTTTTGGCGAAGCAGGGAAAGATCGAGGCCCTGAAAGGCAAGCTGCCGAGGCATGCCGCCTTCTATGTCGGGTTGGGCGCAGGTGCCGCGGCGGGCCTCGCCTGCCTGTTCGTTGCCCCAGCATATGCGGTTGCGTTGGGCGCAAACGTGATGTTCGCGTGCTACCTGGTGATGGCGTTTCTCGAGCTCCCCGGCCTCAGCGCCGAGTTCCTGATGCAGCGTCCCGATGATGCCGATTCGCCGGTGGCAGCGATCTTCGGTGTCACGGTGATCGTGGTGGCGGTCGCCGTGGGGTCGCTCTTTCTCACACTGAACGATGGCGAGCAGTCCGACGCGCTGCAGGTCACGCTGAGTGTCGTGTCGCTGTTACTCGGCTGGCTCACAGTGCACACCATGGCGGGGCTCCACTACGCGCACGAGTATTATGTCGACGAGGAACCAGGCAGCGGGAGGTCGGTGGTCGGCGGGCTCGATTTCCCCGGCGGCCAGGAGCCGGATGGGTTCGATTTCCTCTACTTCTCCTATGTCATCGGCATGACGGCCCAGGTGGCGGACGTGGCGATCACCTCGCGGCCGATGCGGCGGCGGGTGACCCTCCATGGCGTGTTCTCGTTCCTGTTCAACACCGTGATCGTGGCTGCGACGGTGAACGTCATCGTGACCGTTACGGGTGGGTGATGGGCCCTTGCCTTGGCGATTGCCCAGTGGCGAGGCCGGTGGTCTACTTCGGGCAGGCCGTAGCGCGGCGCGCCAACTACTTCAGTGAGGAAGCATCATGAGACGAACTCGCCTTCTGCTCCTGCCGGTGGCCGTATCCCTGGGGCTGCTGGTTGCGGCCTGCGACAACAATCAGTCGCCGCCGCCTGCAACCACACCGACGGCTTCCGCCGAACCCGCAGCGGCCGCACCGGCGACGCCCACGGCAGAGGAGACGGCAGCCGCCGAGGCTACGGCGCAGGCCGAAGCTGCCGCGCAGGCCGAAGCGGGGAAGAAGGCGGCAGATGCCGCAGCCGCGGCCAAGGCGGAGGAAGAGCAGAAGGCAGCGGTGGCTGCAAAGGCTGAAGAAGAGAAGAAGGCAGCGGAAGCCGCGGCGGCCGCAAAGGCCGAAGAAGAGAAGAAGGCGGTAGAAGCGGCGGCTGCGGCGAAGGCTGAGGAAGAGAAGAAGGCCGCGGAAGCTGCGGCTGCGGCGAAAGCCGAGGAAGAGAAGAAGGCTGCAGAGGCAGCGGCTGCGGCGAAGGCAGAGGAAGTAAAAAAGGCGGCGGAAGTTGCGGCAGCCGCAAAGGCGGCGGAAGAGAAGAAGGCCGCAGAGGCAGCGGCTGCGGCGAAAGCCGAGGAAGACAAGAAGGCAGCCGAGGCTGCTGCGGCGGGCAAGGCGGCGGCGGAGCGGGCCGCTGCGGTAGCTGCGGCGGCGGCCAAAGGCAAGGCTGACGCTCAGGCGGCTGTTGCTGCTGCCGCGAAATCGGCGCCGGCAGCGCCCGAGCCCGCAAGCACCGGCACGGCGGCTGCGGTCAAGGGCGCGAGCGATGGGGCGGCCGCCGTTGCGGCTGCTGAATCTGCAGCGCCGGAGGCGGTAGCCGAGGGGCCGGCGGCGAAGGGCGCCACAGACGCGGCAGCTGCGGTCGCGGCCGCTGCAAGCGCGGTGACCGAGCCCGCCTCGAGCGCCGAAGCCAAGGGCGCGGCCGATGCTGCCGCGGCCGTTGCGGCCGGTGCGGCGGAGCCGATTGTGACGTTGCCGGCCATGGGCATCCTGCCGGCCTCGGGCCTCAAGCCCGACACGCGCATCGCCGCCGCGGCCGACCGCAGCAGCATTACCTATCTCGGCGTATGGGCGCCCGATTTCCTGTCCTGTGGGGAGGTCGACCAGACCGATGTTGCCGACTACCTGGTCGTGACGCCGGTCAGCATCCGCCGCGGGCCGGGGCTGCCGAGCATCGTCAACACCGTGCCGGCGACCGACGGAAAGGTCACGGTCAAGGCGGGCGACAAGAGCTTCGAGATCGTACAGCTGGGCTCGGACACGATTACCCTCAACGGCGAGCCCTTCGTGCGCTGCACGACGCCGTGATGCGAGGCCTGGCGGCCGTGGCTTCTAGCTGCGGCCGCTAGCCGGCCGGGCGCCCCGCAGTAACCGCGAACAGTGCGATCGCTGCCGCATTCGACACGTTCAGCGACTTGATCGGGCCGGGCATGTCGAGCCGGACCATTTCGTCGCACAGTTCGCGCGTGCGCTGCCGGAGGCCCTTGCCCTCGGCACCGAGCACGATAGCCAGCGGTACGTCGTCGGTGCGCGGGCGCAGAGGGGCAGGGGCCTCGGAGTCGAATCCGACCACGTGCAACCCGCGCTCCTTCAGCTTCTCGATCGCATCTCCGAGGTTGCGCACCTCGATCATGGGGACGAGGTCGAGCGCGCCGGAGGCGGCCTTGGCCATCACCCCGGTTTCGCTGGGCGAGTGGCGCGAGGTTGTGACCACCGCATCGGCGCCGAAGGCGCAGGCGGTGCGGAGGATGGCGCCGACATTATGCGGGTCGGTCAACTGATCGAGGATGACGATTAGCCGGGGATTGGGCACATCGTTGAGGCCGAAGCGGCTGACCGGTTCGACTTCCAGAGCGACGCCCTGGTGCACCGCGTCGGCTCCAAGGAGGCGATCGAGCTCCTTTGGCGTCGTCTCGGTGTAGCGCATCTCCACCTTGCTGCCGTCTTCCTGCAGGCGCATCAGCGCATTCGGCGTCACCAGCAGGGCGCGCTTGTCGCGGAGCGGGTTGGCCAAAGCGGCGCGCACGGTATGCAGCCCGTAGAGATAGACGGGACCGGTATCCGGATCGTACTTGGGCTTGGGCGGAAACTTGTTGCGGCTCATGCCGATGCGGTAGCGGTTTTGAACAAGTGCGGCAAGTGAGCGAGACCGTCATATTCGGTGTTGACAGGTTCGGCTCGCGTCAGCATAAACCGCACGCGCTTCGGACCTCGGTCCTGGCGCCCGGCGCAAGCCGGCGGTTCCCAAGGGACCGGGAGAGTGTCCCGAGTGGCAAAGGGGGCGGACTGTAAATCCGCTGGCTACGCCTTCGTAGGTTCGAGTCCTACCTCTCCCACCACCCCTTCCTTCCTCGCAGATGAACGTGTGTACGAGCAGGCGCAATTGCGCCCCGGCGCGGTCGGGGGCTTGCCAGCTTTGCGGTTCTGCCACTAAAAGCCGAGCACCGGTGCGGGTGTAGCTCAATGGTAGAGCAGCAGCCTTCCAAGCTGAATACGAGGGTTCGATTCCCTTCACCCGCTCCAGACCTTCCCATCATTCGGAGTGCGCCCGTGACCGCCATTCCATCGACACCGCTGCCCGATGGCACTGGCGTTCCGGTCTTCGGCATGGGCACCTGGCACATGGGGGAGAGCGCCAGCCGGCAGGCGGGCGAAGTGGCGGCGCTGCGTCGTGGGCTTGAGCTCGGCATTACCCTGATCGACACGGCGGAGATGTATGGCAGCGGCGGCGCCGAGCGGGTCGTCGGTGAGGCCATCGCCGGCCAGCGCGACGCGACCTACCTCGTCAGCAAGGTGCTGCCCTCGAACGCCTCGCACCAGCGGACGATTCGCGCCTGCGAGGCCAGTCTTCAGCGCCTCGGAACCGACAGGCTCGACCTCTACCTGCTGCACTGGCGTGGCGGCACGCCGCTCGAGGAGACCGTGCGCGCCTTCGAGGATCTCGTCGCCGCCGGCAAGATTCTCCGGTGGGGTGTCTCGAACTTCGACCTCGAGGACATGGCGGAGCTGGCTGACCTGAGCGCGGGTTGCGCCGTCAACCAGGTGCTCTACAACCTCACCCGGCGCGGCATCGAGCATGACCTGCTGCCCTACCAGCAGCAGCGCTCGATTCCAGTTATGGCCTACTCGCCGATCGAGCAGGGACTCCTTGCCGGCGACGAGACGCTGGCGACGATTGCCGCCGCTCACGATGCCACGCCGGCGCAGGTGGCGCTGGCCTGGGTGATGTCGCGGTCGGGCGTCATGGCGATTCCCAAAACCAGCAAGCCCGACCGCATGGCCGAGAATCTCGCGGCGCTGGATCTGCCACTCACCGAAGCTGACCATGCCGCGCTGGATCGGGCGTTTCCGCCGCCGCGCCGCAAGCACCCGCTCGAAATGATCTGATCAGCCTGCCGGCGTCGGCGGCTTGTCTTTGGCACTCTCGGCGACGATCCAGTCCCGGAAGGCCTTGATCTTTTGGACGTTGCGGCGGCTCTCGGGGTGGGCGAGCCAGTAGCCCGTGCCTTCGTCGATGACGCGCTCGAATGGCTGGATCAGGCGGCCCTCGGTGAGCTCGCGCTGGAAGTACTCGGGCGTCAGCAACGCCACGCCCTGGCCGGCCATGGCGGCGATGGCATCGAAGGTCTGTGCGTTCAACGACGGCGCCTTCTGGTGCGTGAGCACGTCGTACGGCAGGCCATAGGCATCGAGCCAGCGCAGCCACCATGGGTCGGTCGAATCGAGCAGCGGCAGTTTCAGGATGTCGGCAGGCTCGCGGATGCCGCCGATCGAGGCCGCGAGCTCGGGGGACAGCATCGGCGTGAAGCGGACGTCGAGCAGCTTGTAGGCCACGAGTCCGGGCCACTGGCCCATGCCGGCCCTTATGACCACGTCGACCTCCTCGCGGGCGAAGTCCACGAGTCGCTGGGTGGTCTCCAGCCGCACGGCGATATCGGGATGCCGCAGCTGGAAGATGCCGAGCCGCGGGGCGAGCCACTGCGAGGCGAAGGTGTGCATTGTGTTGACGATCAGCGTGCCGCCTTCGCTCCGGCCGAGATCGGAGAAGGCTTCGCGCATGATGTCGAAGGCGCGGCTGATCTCGGGGGCAAGGCGCTGGCCGGCTTCGGTGAGCACAACCTCGCGCGGACGGCGCAGGAACAGGGGCGCGCCGACGCGCTCCTCCAATACCCTGATCTGGTAGCTGACGGCGGCCTGGGTCATGCCCAGCTCGCTGGCTGCCCGAGTGAAGCTCAAATGCCGCGACGCCGCTTCGAATACGCGGATCGCCGCCAGGGAAGGAAGGTTGTCCGCCATAAGGCCTCCTTATGCACGATACTCGGAGTTTGGTTGGAAATCAATGGCATCCGGGCGCAGAAAGATGTCCAACGCATCGAAGCGATGGAGATACCGATGCTGTACCAGACCAAGAATACGACCCTACGTTCCCGGGTTCGCCGGCTGTGGCAGGCGATCCTGCCTTACCGGTCGCGGCAGGTGACGGACATCCGCGAGCTCAGTCCCTACCTGCGGGCGGACATCGGCGCGGGCGATTCGAACGATCCCTGCTTTCGTTGAGCGCGAGCGATGGCGATTCATGTGAAAGGGGCCCGTCGCCGGGCCCCTTTGTTGTTCAGCAGTCCAGAAGGTGGCCGGAGCCCTTCGCCGCGGCGGTGCATTTCCACCAGAGCGGCAACCTGGTCTCCTCTACGACGGTCTCGGTGGTACTGGCGACCGATGCGCCGACGGATTTCGCCGCCGCTGCGCCTTGCTCCCAGCAGTCCTTCTTGAACATGGGAAGGATCAGGCAGTTGGCCTGCTCGTCTGTAAGAGCCGGAGCCGCGTTCGCGGGCAGGGTGGGCACGGCAAAACTCGACGCGGCGAGAACCGCGACGACGATAAGCTTCTTCATGGTGTTCCCCATTACCTCCAAGCGCGGACCGTGCCGCGCAGCGGGAGCCTAATCCTGCCGACGAGGGGCGGGCAACGGGTCGCAAAAGGTTGCCCCCTTGCCACTTGCGGAGCATGCGTCTTTTCAGTAGAGGGAGGGCCGCAGGTTTAGGGGTATAGCTCAGTTGGTAGAGCATCGGTCTCCAAAACCGAGGGTCGAGGGTTCAAGTCCTTCTGCCCCTGCCACCTGCCTCTCCTGAAATCGTCGTCCTGTCGCCGGTCGGGCAACCGCCGAGCGCGTTCAGACGCTGTTCACCTGCATTGGCAGAGCATTCATCCATAAGGTCTTCGCGCCCATGCGCGGGTCGCGTGTCGTGACTTCGGAATACCCACTGGCTCTCACTGGCTAAGGCGGTGCCCTGATGTTTACTGGCAGCTTGCAACTCGATTTCGGCGATTGGCAGAAGGCCGGTCGCATCGCCATCACCCTCGGACCGGTCAGTTGGTCGGACGCGGGCTTCACCGTCGCGATTCCGGTTGGCTTCATGAGCGACGGCGCTTCGGTTCCGCGGCTCCTGTGGTGGTTCCTTCCTCCCTGGGGAGACAGGGCCACTTTTGCGGCGCTCCTGCATGACTATCTGCTCGACCGCCTGCAGGGCTTCGAGCCGGGTGGTGCGATTCTGCTCACGCGCAAGGAATGCGACGGGCAGTTCCTCGCAGCACTGCTGGTTCTGAGGGTGGCGCGCTGGCGCGCGTATCTCGCCTGGGCCGGAGTGCGTCTGCACTCCATCAGGCTCGGACTCTTCGGGCAGAACGACGCGCGCATCGCAGCGTAGCGGCTAGGGCCGGTGTCGGCGTCACAGCGGCCGACACGGCTCTGTCATTGGGGCTTGCAATAGCTGGGCCAAGCCATTAGATACCGCTTCCCAGCCGCCCGGGGTGACTCGCGCGGTTATTGCTTTTTGGCCGCAAGGCCCCACTGAAAGAAGAGCTGATGGCCGGCGTCAACCCCCTGAAGTTTCTGCAAGAGGTTCGCCAGGAAGTCGGCAAGGTCACCTGGCCGACCCGTCAGGAAACGCTGATCTCCACCATCATGGTGCTGATCTTCGTGCTCCTCGCGAGCGTCTTCTTTCTGGCTGCCGACCAGGTTATCGCCTGGCTCGTGCAGTTGATGCTGTCGATCCGCTAAGCGGCAACGGATATCTAGGAGCTACGGCGCGGCATGGCCAAACGCTGGTACATCGTTCAAGCTTACTCGAACTTCGAGCGTAAGGTTGCTGAGGACATCAAGCAGAAGGTCGCTCAGAAGAAGCTCGAGGAGCTGTTCGACGACGTGATCGTCCCGACCGAGAAGGTCGTGGAGATGCGCCGCGGCCGCAAGGTCGACGCCGAGCGCAAGTTCTTCCCGGGCTACGTGCTGGTGAAGATGGAAATGACCGACCAGGCGTTCCACCTCATCAAGAACACGCCCAAGGTCACCGGCTTCCTCGGTTCGGGCGACAAGCCCATGCCGATCTCCGAGAAGGAGGCCATGGCCATCCTGCAGCAGGTGCAGGAAGGCGTCGAGCATCCGAAGCCGTCCGTCTCGTTCGAGGTAGGCGAGCAGGTACGCGTTTCCGACGGTCCCTTCGCCAGCTTCAATGGCGTCGTGGAAGAGGTCGACGAGGAGCGTTCGCGCCTCAAGGTGGAAGTCTCGATCTTCGGGCGTCCGACGCCGGTCGAGCTGGAATACGGTCAGGTCGAGAAGGTCTAGTCCTCTCGTTCTGCATGAAGAATTCGGCGTAAGCCGATGCGGTAGCTGCAAGGTTACCGGAAATCCGTGGGAGGGTAGGGCGCTTGCCAAGCGCTCATAAGTCCCGGACCACGGCGTCTCACTGATCCGGTGACGCGGATCACCCGCCCAATCGTGGGCAAGTATGGAGATTGAACCATGGCAAAGAAAATCACTGGCTACCTGAAGCTTCAGGTTCCCGCCGGTTCGGCGACCCCGTCGCCGCCGATCGGTCCCGCGCTCGGCCAGCGCGGCCTCAACATCATGGAATTCTGCAAGGCGTTCAACGCCAAGACTGCAGACCAGGAAAAGGGCGCTCCGACCCCGGTCGTGATCACCATCTACGCGGACAAGAGCTTCACGTTCGAAACCCGCCTTCCGCCCGTAACCTACCTGATCAAGAAGGCCGTGAACCTGAAGTCCGGTTCCAAGCTTCCGGGCAAGGAATCCGCCGGCACCATCACGCAGAAGCAGATCCGTGCGATCGCCGAAGCGAAGATGAAGGATCTCAACGCCTACGACGTCGACCAGGCGGCGAGCATGATTGCTGGTTCTGCCCGTTCGATGGGCCTGCAGGTGGAGGGCTAAGCGATGACCAAGATCGGTAAGCGCACCGCGGCAATCCGCGAAGGCATCGACCGCAAGAAGCTCTATGGCGTCGAAGAGGCCATCAAGCTGGTCAAGGAACGCGCCAAGGCCAAGTTCGACGAGACCGTCGAAGTTGCGTTCAACCTGGGCGTCGACCCGCGTCACGCCGACCAGATGGTCCGCGGCGTGGTGAACCTGCCCAACGGCACCGGCAAGACCGTTCGCGTCGCCGTGTTCGCCAAGGACGCCAAGGCCGAAGAGGCCAAGAAGGCCGGCGCCGACATCGTCGGTGCGGAAGACCTGGTCGAGATCGTCCAGTCGGGCAAGATCGAGTTCGATCGCGTTATCGCGACCCCGGACATGATGCCGCTGGTCGGCCGCCTCGGTAAAATCCTCGGCCCGCGCAACCTGATGCCGAACCCGAAGGTCGGGACCGTGACTCCGGATGTTGCCGGTGCGGTCAAGGCTGCCAAGGGCGGCGCCGTCGAGTTCCGCGTCGAGAAGGCAGGTATCCTGCACGCCGGCGTCGGCAAGGCTTCCTTCTCGGAAGAAGCCCTGCTGCAGAACATCAAGGCGTTTGCGGATGCCGTGAACAAGGCGAAGCCGGCTGGTGCCAAGGGCACCTACATGAAGCGCGTCGCCGTTTCGTCGACTATGGGCCCCGGCGTCCATGTCGATCCGTCGTCGGTCCACTAAGACCGACCCAGTTTCCGGCGGCTTCGGCCGCCGGGATTGCTGACCGAAAGGCCAGCATAAGTCCTGTCCGAGACTGCGGGTACGCCGCAAGGCGCCTAAACCTCAACCAGCGACGCGCAACGCGCGCTCGAAGGAACCCGGGGCCCGCATAGATGGGGTGAAGACCGGAGTTCGTTCCGGTTCGAACCAGGCCAGTTGCCGCCAAGGGGCATTTCGCCCTCCGACGGTCAGCCGGTTGACAGGCATCAACCGCTGCACTCCCGAAACGGAGGGCAGCAATTGGCAAAGGTCCGGGATCTATCTCCGGGCCATATGTGGAGACTAGCAGTGGAAAGAGCGGAAAAAGCTGAGCTCATCACTTCGCTCCAGGCGTCGTTCGCGACGGCTGGCTCGATCGTGGTTGCCCAGAACGCCGGCCTGACCGTTGCCGACCTAGAATCGCTGCGCAAGCAGATGAAGCAGGCCGGTGGCTCGATCAAGGTCGCCAAGAACCGCCTTGCCAAGCTTGCTCTTAAGGAAACCGACAACGCCGACATTTCGGCCCTGTTTACAGGTCCGACCGTCGTCGCCTTTGCAACGGATCCCATGACCGCGCCGAAAGTCGCGGCCGCTTTCGCCGACAAGAACCAGAAGTTCGTGGTTCTCGGTGGCGCAATGGGGAAGACCGGGCTCGACGCCAACAACGTCAAGGCGCTCGCCACGATGCCGTCGCTGGACCAGCTTCGCGCCACGCTCGCAGGGATGCTCAAGCAGCCCGCCACGCGTATCGCGTCTGTCCTGCAGGCTCCGGGCGGTGCGGTTGCACGGGTCATCTCGGCTCACGCCGAGAAGGGCAATGCAGCATAGGCAGACTACCCACGTGGGGCCGTCGCGGCCCTCCACGGTTCGAACTGAAACAGAAAACACGAAAGTGAACTCAAATGGCTGATCTCGCCAAACTCGTAGACGACCTCTCGGCTCTCACCGTTCTCGAGGCTTCGGAACTGTCGAAGCTTCTCGAAGAGAAGTGGGGCGTTTCGGCTGCCGCTCCGGTCGCCGTTGCTGCTGCTGCTCCGGGCGCTGCTGCTGCCGCCCCGGCTGAAGAGAAGACTGAATTCGACGTGATCCTCGCCTCGTTCGGCGAGAACAAGATCAACGTGATCAAGGAAGTCCGCGCCATCACCGGCCTGGGTCTCGGCGAAGCCAAGGCCCTCGTCGAGGCGGCTCCGAAGGCGATCAAGGAAGCTGCATCCAAGGCCGAGGCCGAGGACATCAAGAAGAAGCTGGAAGACGCCGGCGCCAAGGTCGAACTCAAGTAAGTTCGTCTACGGACAACGATCTCGGGCAGCGCGGTGGAAAAACCGCGCTGCCTTAGTTGCGTCTCATTTATGGTATTTGGGACGCAGTTCCACCCGCGCGATTGGATGGCCGGGTAGGACAATCAAAATTTCGGAGTTCTGATGGCGTTCGTCGAGCGCTGATGAATTCGAGTGCAATAGCGGCGAGCCAACCACGGTTTCGCCGGAGCAAGTTGCGTTTTGACCGGGGCTCTCCCACTCACCGGGCCCCGATGAACAGAGCAAGGCCGATGTCCTGATGCCCGACGGCTGATAGTCGGGCCTTTGGACATCTGCCTCCGAGACATCGAGAGAAACAGGAGCTGGTATGGCTACCACGTTCAACGGCCGCCGCAAGGTACGCAAATCTTTCGGCAGCATTCGCGAAGTCACGGAGATGCCCAATCTGATCGAGGTCCAGAAGGCCTCCTATGATCAGTTCCTCATCGTCGACGAGCCCAAGGGCGGTCGTTCCGATGAGGGGCTTCAGTCCGTTTTCCGGTCGGTTTTCCCGATCACCGATTTTTCCAACACCGCCTCCCTCGAGTTCGTGAAGTACGAGTTCGAGCAGCCGAAGTATGACGTCGACGAGTGCCGGCAGCGCGACATGACGTTCGCAGCGCCCCTCAAGGTTACGCTTCGCCTGATCGTGTTCGAAGTCGACGAGGAAACCGGCGCCCGTTCGGTCAAGGACATCAAGGAGCAGGACGTCTACATGGGCGACATGCCCTTCATGACGTCCAACGGTACGTTCATCGTGAACGGCACCGAGCGCGTGATCGTCTCCCAGATGCACCGGTCGCCTGGCGTGTTCTTCGACCACGACAAGGGCAAGACCCACTCGTCGGGCAAGCTGCTGTTCGCGGCCCGCATCATCCCATACCGCGGTTCGTGGCTCGACCTCGAGTTCGACGCCAAGGACATCGTCTACGCGCGTATCGACCGTCGCCGTAAGATCCCGGTCACCTCGCTGCTGAAGGCCCTGGGCCTCGACGCCGAGGAGATTCTCGATACCTATTACGACACCGTTCTCTTCGAGCAGACCAAGACCGGCTGGAAGAAGCCGTTCGACGCCGAGAAGATGAAGAACGCCAAGCCGACGTTCGACCTTATCGACGCCAAGACCGGTGACGTTGTCCACGAAGGCGGCAAGAAGCTCACGCCGCGTTCGGCCAAGAAGCTCGCCACCGATGGCCTTACCCACCTCGCAGTCGTCGAGGAAGATCTCTACGGCCAGTTCATCGCGCAGGACCTCGTCGACCTCAAGACCGGCGAGATCTTCGCCGAGGCCGGTGACGAGCTCGACGAGAAGCTGGTGAACAAGCTGAAGGAGAAGGGCTTCGACGAGCTCCCGATCCTCGACATCGACCACGTCAACGTGGGCGCCTACATCCGCAACACGCTCGCCGTCGACAAGAACGAGTCCCGCGAGGACGCGCTGTTCGACATCTACCGCGTGATGCGTCCGGGCGAGCCGCCGACCGTCGAAACCGCCGAAGCCATGTTCAAGTCGCTGTTCTTCGACAGCGAGCGCTACGACCTGTCCGCAGTGGGCCGCGTGAAGATGAACATGCGTCTCGACCTCGATGTCGATGACACCGTTCGTATCCTGCGCAAGGAAGACATCGTCGAGGTCATCCGTACGCTCGTCGACCTGCGCGACGGCAAGGGCGAAATCGACGACATCGACAACCTCGGCAACCGCCGCGTGCGTTCGGTCGGCGAGCTGATGGAGAACCACTACCGGCTCGGGCTGCTCCGCATGGAGCGCGCGATCAAGGAGCGCATGTCGTCGGTCGAGATCGACACCGTCATGCCGCAGGACCTGATCAACGCCAAGCCGGCGGCGGCTGCGGTGCGCGAGTTCTTTGGCTCGAGCCAGCTTTCGCAGTTCATGGACCAGACCAATCCGCTCTCGGAAGTCTCGCACAAGCGCCGTCTCTCGGCGCTCGGGCCTGGCGGTCTCACCCGTGAGCGCGCCGGCTTCGAAGTCCGTGACGTGCATCCGACCCACTACGGCCGTATCTGCCCGATCGAGACGCCGGAAGGCCCGAACATCGGTCTGATCAACAACCTCGCGACCTACGCCCACGTCAACAAGTACGGCTTCATCGAGACGCCGTACCGCAAGATCGTGGACGGTCACGTGACGGACGAGGTCGTCTATCTGTCGGCAATGGAAGAGGCCAAGCACTACGTTGCCCAGGCCAACGCCAAGCTGACCAAGAAGGGCGAGTTCGTCGACGATCTGGTCGTTGCCCGCCACGCCGGCGACAACGGCCTGACGCCGAAAGAGACGATCGACCTGATGGACGTTTCGCCCAAGCAGGTGATCTCGGTCGCGGCTTCGCTGATCCCGTTCCTCGAGAACGACGACGCCAACCGCGCCCTGATGGGTTCGAACATGCAGAAGCAGGCCGTGCCGCTGCTGCGTGCCGAGGCTCCCTTCGTGGGCACGGGCATGGAGTCGGTCGTGGCTCGTGACTCGGGCGCGGCGATCGTCGCCAAGCGCAAGGGCATCGTCGACCAGGTCGACGCGACCCGTATCGTTATCCGCGCGACCGAAGAGACCGATCCGGGCAAGCCGGGCGTCGACATCTACAACCTGATGAAGTTCCAGCGTTCGAACCAGTCGACCTGCATCAACCAGCGTCCGCTGGTGGTGGTGGGCGACCACATCGAAGCCGGCGACATCGTTGCGGATGGTCCGTCGACCGACCTGGGCGACCTGGCTCTCGGCCGGAACGTGCTCGTCGCGTTCATGCCGTGGAATGGCTACAACTTCGAAGACTCGATCCTGCTCAGCGAGAAGATCGCCATGCAGGACGTGTTCACCTCGATCCACATCGAGGAATACGAAGTGATGGCCCGCGACACCAAGCTCGGCCCCGAGGAAATCACCCGCGATATTCCGAACGTTTCGGAAGAGGCGCTGAAGAACCTCGACGAAGCTGGCATTGTGCACATCGGTGCCGAGGTCGCGGCTGGCGACATCCTCGTCGGCAAGATCACGCCGAAGGGCGAAAGCCCGATGACGCCGGAAGAGAAGCTCCTCCGCGCCATCTTCGGCGAGAAGGCCTCGGACGTCCGTGATACCTCGCTCCGCGTTCCGCCGGGCGATGCTGGTACTGTCGTTGAAGTGCGCGTGTTCAACCGCCACGGCATCGACAAGGACGAGCGCGCCATGGCCATCGAGCGCGAGGAAATCGAGCGTCTCGCCAAGGACCGTGACGACGAGCAGTCGATCCTCGACCGCAACGTCTATGCGCGCCTGAAGGAAATGCTGTTCGGCAAGACCGCCACGACCGGCCCGAAGGGCTATGTCGCCGGCACCAAGCTGAACGACGCGACCTTCGACGCCCAGCCGCGGTCCAAGTGGTGGCAGTTCGCCCTCGAGGACGACAAGGTCATGGCCGAGATGGAGGCCCTCCACGCCCAGTACGAGGAGAGCCGCAAGCTGCTCGAGCAGCGCTTCATCGACAAGGTCGACAAGCTGCAGCGCGGTGACGAACTTCCGCCGGGCGTGATGAAGATGGTCAAGGTCTTCGTCGCAACCAAGCGCAAGATCCAGCCGGGCGACAAGATGGCCGGCCGTCACGGCAACAAGGGTGTGGTTTCCCGCATCGTGCCGATCGAGGACATGCCGTACCTGGAAGACGGCACCCACGTCGACATCGTGCTGAATCCGCTCGGCGTGCCGTCGCGCATGAACGTCGGTCAGATCCTCGAAACCCACCTCGGCTGGGCATGCCGCGGCGTGGGCAAGAAGATCGACGAGATGATGAAGATCTACCAGCAGAAGGGTGATCTGACTCCGCTCAAGAAGGAGATCGGCGCGCTCTATGACGGTGACGACTATGTCTCCGGCCTCGACGACGACTCGATCGCCCGGCTTGGCGAGCACCTCTCGAAGGGTGTTCCGATTGCCACTCCGGTGTTCGACGGCGCCAAGGAAAGCGACATCGTCGAGATGCTGAACCGTGCCGGTCTCAAGACTTCCGGCCAGTCCAGCGTGTTCGACGGCCGTACCGGCGAGCAGTTCGATCGCCAGGTGACCGTGGGCTACATCTATATGCTGAAGCTCCATCACCTCGTGGACGACAAGATCCACGCGCGTTCGATCGGCCCGTACTCGCTCGTTACCCAGCAGCCGCTGGGCGGCAAGGCGCAGTTCGGTGGTCAGCGCTTCGGCGAAATGGAAGTGTGGGCGCTCGAGGCTTACGGCGCGGCGTACACCCTCCAGGAAATGCTGACGATCAAGTCGGACGACGTTGCCGGTCGTACCAAGGTCTACGAGGCGATCGTCCGCGGCGACGATACCTTCGAAGCGGGCATCCCCGAGAGCTTCAACGTTCTCGTCAAGGAAATCCGTTCGCTGGGCCTCAACGTCGAGCTGGATACTTTCGAAGGCGAGGCGCTGCCCCAGGGCGGCCCCGGCGACACCCAGCTCGCCCCTCCTCAGAACGCGGCGGAATAAGCCTGCCACGTTCACCCCAACACCACTTCGGTGGGCTCCGGGCCAGAAACCCGGAGCCATCGAGAAGAGGAGCTAAATACTGATGACTACTCATCACCACGTCATGGACCCGTTCAACGCTCAGGTCCCGGTGCAGATGTTCGATCAGATGAAAATCTCGATCGCCAGCCCGGAGAAGATCCTCAGCTGGTCCTACGGCGAGATCAAGAAGCCCGAGACCATCAACTACCGCACGTTCAAGCCCGAGCGTGACGGCCTGTTCTGCGCGCGCATCTTCGGGCCCGTGAAGGACTACGAGTGCCTGTGCGGCAAGTACAAGCGCATGAAGTTCAAGGGCGTGATCTGCGAGAAGTGCGGCGTCGAAGTCACGCTGTCGCGCGTTCGCCGCGAGCGCATGGGCCACATCGAGCTCGCCGCTCCGGTTGCGCACATCTGGTTCCTGAAGTCGCTGCCGTCGCGCATCGCG
>JAEWLC010000034.1 GCA_023393475.1 Pseudomonadota bacterium | reverse complement strand
TATACTTATGCCGCGCCCCGGTTATGACCCGGGGGCCCGCGGCGTTGCCGTCAGTGCGTCTCGCCCGAGCCACCGAGGGCAACGATGTTGTAAGGCCTGCCGCCCAGTTCGACGGTCCGTGACACCGCAAACGCCTTGGCGTCGACAACGTGCAGTTGGCCCTTGAGCGGGTCCGTGACGACGATCTCGCTGCCGGCAACGGCGATGCGTGGCCGCGGGAGGCTCCACTCGCCGTCCATCGAATATGGCTCCGTCACGGTGACGCTCGCGTCGATCGTGCCGTTCACCACATCGAGCCGGTTCAGCTTGCCGTCCTCGGTGAAGACGTAGGCGTAGCGAACTGCCTCGGGATCAACGGCGAAGTGAACGCGCCGCGCTGGCAAGTCGACGAGGCGGAAGGGATTGTCCGCAGAAGGATCGATGATCGCCACGCGATCGGCACCGTAGTTGCCGAGCCAGTACTGCATGCCGACGCCGCCGAGCAGTGTGGTCGACTTGCCCTGCGGCAGATCGGTCGCATAAGGCAGATGCTTGATCACCGGACCATCAGTTGCCTCATCGACAAGCAGGAGGCCGGTGGCACAGGCGATGGCAAGCGTATGGCCCGATGTCGCCTCGCCGTGGAGGTCTGGGCAGGCGTGCAGGTCGCCGACCTGCTTCCCATCGGCACCGAACACATCGACCCCCACCGGCAGCGCCGAAGGATCTTCGGCATTGGCCCGGCTGAGCAGCGTGAACGCGCCGACCGGCGCAGCCACGCCATGGTGCGGCGCAGCAGCGACAAGGTCGGTTGCGGCAAGGCCGCCCGACAGCCACTGCGTCTCGTCGACAAGCGCTGCTCTTCCTTCATCGTCGAAGAAGATAGCGATGCGCCCATCGTGCTCGACGAAGTGAACCGGTCGCTTGCCGTTCACGACATCAGGCAGCAGCGTCGGTTCCGCGATGGTGATATCGCCGTGGTCACCGTGGTCGTCGATGGCGATACCGGAAGCAATCGCCGAGACGCGATCGGCGCTACCCTGAACGGCATAAACCGCCGCCTTGCTGGTCGTCGTGTAGAGTGTCGCCGGCGCCGCGAGGTCGAATTTGGCCCCAGGTGCTTCCGCATCAAGGTCGACGACAGTGACAATCGGATCGGCGTGGTCGGCAACGAACAGACGCCAGTGCGTGACCTCGTCGGCCCAAGCCGCGGGTGCAATAGCCGTGGCCAGGCTGAGGGCAGCAGAAATCGCCAGAAGGCGCATGGAGCAACTCCTTGTAATGTTAGCTCATAACAATCGTAGTTGGAAAAAATCGGGGAGGCCTGTCGACCTCCCCCCGCAGTCAGCCGAGGCAGGCTTTGATGCCGTCGGCGATGTTGGTGATCAGGGTGCGGTAGAGGGCCGGGCCTTCGGTTAGCGTGCTGCCTTCGGGATCGAGCGTACCGGCCTTGGCGCTGGTGCCTTCGGTGAGCACGGTTACAAGGCGCGGGTTGAAGTTCGGCTCGGCGAAGACGCAGGACGCTTCGAGCGTCTTGAGCTTGTCGCGGATCTGGTTGATCCGATCGGCGCCGGGAGTGAGTTCGGGGCTCACAGTGATCGAGCCGGCGACGTTCAGTCCGAAGCGGTGCTCGAAGTACTGGTAGGCGTCGTGGAAGACGACGAAGGGGCGATCCTTGATGGGTGCGAGGCTCGCCGCGGTATCGGCGATCAGAGCATCGAGCTCGGCGGTCTCGGCGGCGGCGTTGGCACTGTAGATTTCGGCATGCTCGGGATCGGCCTTTACGAGGCTGTCGGCGATCACCGCCACCATGGCCTTGGCGTTCTCGGGATCGAGGAAGAAGTGCATGTCGCGCTCGCCTTCGTGCGCGTGATCAGTGGCCCCGTGGTCATGACCGTCGTGGGCGTGGTCGCCATCGTCATGCTCCTCGAACGTACCGCTCTCGCGCGGCGGCAACAGCTCGATGCCCGGCGACTGGCTCAATTCGACGATGGTGGCGTTGGGCGCCAGGGCGGTGATCGAATCCTCGAGGAAGAGCTCGAGCCCATGGCCGGTCCAGAACACCAGGTTGGCCGATTGCAGGGCCTGCGCGTCGGAAGGTTTCAGGCTGTAAGTATGGGGCGAGGCTGCTCCGCCGACGATCAGTGCGGGGGTACCGAGATCGCCCATGACGGCAGCAACGAGCGAATGGATCGGCTTCACGCTCGCCACCACCTTGGGCACCTCGGCGAAAGCGGCGGTAGAGAAACTCAGCGCTGCGGCCAGCGCGATGACAAAACTCTTCTGCACAGAAAACCCTCTTGGTTCGACGCGATATCGTACGATATGTTATGACATAACGCTATCGGCAGACGCTGCTATAGCGTAATGATATAACGTCAATCAAGAGACGGATCGTGAATTTCATGGATGCGGTGACGCGGCACGATGTGCTGGTGGATGTGGCACAGGCCGGCGTACAGCGCGACGGACGCTGGCTGGTCGAGGGCGTAGACCTTTCCATCCGGCGCGGCGAGATCGTGACGATGATCGGGCCGAACGGCTCAGGCAAGTCGACGACGGCGAAGCTGGTGACCGGCGTGCTGAAGCCGAGCGCCGGCACCGTGACGCGCAAGACCGGCCTGCGCATCGGCTATGTGCCGCAAAAGCTCGCCATCGACTGGACCATGCCGCTGACGGTCGAGCGGCTGATGACGCTGACCGGCCGCTATGGCCGCGACGAGATCCGGAACGCGCTCGAGGCGACCGGCGTCGCGCATCTCGCGCATGCGGAAGTGCAGCACCTCTCCGGCGGCGAGTTCCAGCGCGCGCTGCTGGCGCGGGCGATGATCCGCAAGCCCGACCTGCTGGTCTTGGACGAGCCGGTGCAGGGCGTCGATTTCTCGGGCGAGGTGGCGCTCTACGACCTCATCGGCCACATTCGCGACGAGACCCAGTGCGGCATCCTGCTCATCAGCCACGATCTCCATGTGGTGATGGCGGCGACCGACACGGTGATCTGCCTCAACGGGCACGTGTGCTGTCGCGGCACGCCCGAATCGGTGGCGCGCAGCCCGGAATACCTGAGCCTTTTCGGCGCCCGCGCCGCCGACGCGCTGGCAGTGTACCAGCACCACCACGACCACACCCACCTGCCGGACGGACGCGTGCTCGAGGCCGATGGCCGGGTGGTCGAGGCGCATGAACATGTTCATGCGCATGAGGGTCACGAGCACCACGGACACGACCATGCTTGAGGATTTCTTCACCCGCGCGCTGATCGCCGGCATCGGTCTCGCGCTGGTCACCGGGCCGCTCGGCTGCTTCATCGTCTGGCGCCGCATGTCCTATTTCGGGGATACGATGGCGCATTCGGCCCTGCTTGGGGTGGCGCTAGCGTTGGTGCTCCAGGTCGACATGACGCTCGGGGTGTTCATCATCGCCGCGGCGGTGGCGGGCGCCCTGCTCCTGCTGCAGCGGCGGGCGACGATCTCGACGGACGCACTGCTCGGCATCCTCAGCCACTCGGCACTTGCCATCGGCCTCGTCGTCGCCTTCCTCAGCGGCATCCGGGTCGACCTGATGGGGTTCCTCTTCGGCGACATCCTCGCGGTGACGGTGACCGATATCGCGGTGATCTGGCTGGGCGGCGCCGTGATCCTCGGCGTGCTGATCGCCCTGTGGCGGCCATTGCTGGCGGCGACGGTGAATGCCGATCTCGCCGAAGCTGAGGGTATGCGGCCCGAGGTGTCGCGCATTGTCCTCATGCTGCTGCTCGCCTCGGTCATCGCCATCGCCATGAAGATCGTCGGCGTGCTGCTGATCACGGCACTGCTGATCATTCCGGCGGCGACGGCGCGACGCGTCAGCGGCACGCCCGAACAGATGGCGGTGATTGCGGCCGTCGCCGGCGCCGTGGGCGTGACCACCGGCCTCTTCGGTTCGCTGCGCTTCGACACGCCGAGCGGCCCGTCGATCGTCGTTGCAGCCCTCGTGCTTTTCCTCATCTCGATCGTATTGCCGGCCCGGCTGCTGGGCCGGAAGCGGGAGGCCTGACATGTCCCACAATCATGACGACCACCATCACGAGCGCCCGCGCGACCTGACGCGCAACCAGGGCCTGGTGCTCGAAACGCTGCATGGGGCGGAGGGACCGCTCTCGGCCTACGACATTCTCGACAAGCTGCGCGACGAAGGCCTGCGCGCACCGCTGCAGGTCTATCGGGCACTCGACAAGCTGATCGAGCAGGGCTTTGCGCACCGGCTGGAATCGCTGAACGCGTTCGTCTGCTGTGCCGGCGCCGAGTGCCACCGTGCCGATACCGCGGCGTTCGCCATCTGCAGCGGTTGCGGGCGGGTGGACGAGTTCGCCGATCCGGAGGTCACCGAGCGGTTGGCCGAATGGGCGAAGCACACCGGGTTCGAGCTCGAGCGGACGACGATCGAGCTGCGAGGGCGCTGCGCCGAGTGCCTAAAGCGCGCGAGCTAGCCCGCCTCGCGCATTTCCTCGCCGCTCAGCAGCCGCACCAGCTGGGGCAGACGTAGCGGGCGGGCAAAGAGGAAGCCCTGGAATTCGCGGCAGCCGAGGCGCGACAGCAGCACTGCCTCCTCGCGCCGCTCGACGCCTTCCGCCGTCACCGCGAGGCCCATGGCAAAGGCATAGACCATGGTGGATTCGACCAGCGCCGCCTGCACCGGGTCGCCATCGATATCGGCAACCAGCGAGCGATCCAGCTTCACGCGATCGAACTTGAACTGCTTCAGGTAGCCGATCGAAGAGTAGCCGGTGCCGAAGTCGTCGAGGGCGATCAGCACCCCGGCGCGGCGCAATTGCTCGATCAGCGTGATGGCGCGCTCGGGCTGGGCAACGAGGAAGGACTCGGTCACTTCGAGCTGCAAGCGCGTCGGATCGACGCCCCATTCGTCGAGCGCGGTAAACACCGTCTGCGGCAGGGTCGGGTTGCGCAGCTGCGCCGCCGAGACGTTGACCGAGATCTTGAGATCGCCGAGCGGGCCGATCTCCTCGACGGCGCGGCGCAGGGCGAACATGCCGAGATCGTCGATGAGGCCCGAGGCTTCGGCGGCGGGGATGAACTCGCCCGGCCCCATGGGTCCGGCGGCGCGTCGGTTCCAACGCATCAGCGCTTCGACGCCGGTGATGGCCTGGGTGCGGAAATCGATGATCGGCTGATACTCGAGATCGAACTCGCCGGCATCGAGGCCGCGGCGGATATCGGATTGGAGCTCGATCCGCCGACGACGCTCGTCCTCGATGGCCGGCGTATAGGTCACCGTGTGATTGCCACCGGTCTCGCGCGCTTTCGCGACCGCGGTCTCGGCCATGCGGATCACTTCGCCGATATTGTCGCGCGGCAGCAAGGCCGAGGCGAGGCCGATGCTGATGCCACGGATCTTGAGCTTCAGCGTCCCGACCGGAACAGGGTCGGCGGCGGTTGCGAGGATCCTGTCGGCGACGGCTGCGATCGTCTGCGGCGCGTCCTCGCCGATCTGCACGAGGCCGATTTCTGCCGGGCCGATGCGGGCGATATGCGCATCCCCGTCGGCCAGCAGGCGGAACCGCTCCGCGAGGGCGACCAACACCTGCCCCGCCGTCTCGCGGCCATAGAGGCCGACGATCTCCGGCAGGCCGTCGACATACATCTGGATGGCGGCGAAGGTGCGCTCGCCACGCTTCTTGGGGACGAGACTGCGCAGGTGGTCCTCGAGGCCGAAGCGGTTGCGCAGTTGCGTCATCGAGTCATAGCGCGCGTTGAACCAGTCGCGTTCATCGGAAACCGCCTTGGCCTTGATGGAATGGCGGAAGGCCGTGAGCACGAGGAAGACGAGTGCGCCGATGACCAGCATGACCATCACCGCAACGCTGGCGGTGTGGGCAAAGGCAGGATCGCCAGGACGCCGCGGTGGCCAGTCGATCGTCGCGATGTCGGCGCCGGCGGCATCGGTCAGCACCATGGAATCATGGCCGGCCTGGGGGGCGGTGACGAGCCGTGGCATCGGGAGCTCGAAGCGGGCGGCGACGTTGCGCAGCATGGTGTCGTCCAGTTGCTTCGCCAGCCACAGGACGCGACGATGTTCGCGCGGAATGCTGGCCTGGCCGGCATTGCCGTGAATGACGGCCCCGGCGAGGGCACTGGCGCCCCGCTCGTTACGCGACATGTGCGAAACGGTCGCGTCGTCCCCGAGACGCCTGATGCTGTCTTCGAGTTCCGCGTTCAGTTCGGCGGCGCCACTGAAGATGTCGGCGAGGTTGCCGGTGAGCGGCCCACGACTGGTTTCGCCGAAGACGATCCTGCCATCCACGTCGGTGATGACGGCCGTATCGTAGGTGTCGGAAATCCGTGCCGTGGCGCCCCAGGTCGAGTCATGCCAGGCAGGATTGGGCGTCACGTAGGTGTTGAGATAGGCCTCGGTCCAGGTGGCCTCGTCGGCGGTGCTTTCGCCGAGGCTGACGACGATCGACTCGACAGCAGCAGCAATGGCTTTCTTGCCGCGATCGGAGTCGATGGCGTTCATTTCCGCGCTCATCAGGTGCATGGCGAGGAACACCAGCGCGCAGACGACCACATAGGTGGCGATCGCCGGCAGGGCGACCCAGAGCGTGAAGTTGGTAAGTGCCGAAACCGGGCGGGCAGCCCGCTGCGCGCCGCGGGCCTTAGCGGCCAGTGCCAATCTCTGTGCGGCAGCTGTTGGCAATGAAATACACCGGCAGTCCGAGCATGCCGGAAAGCTAAGGCGCGCGGCTTAACACCGGCTTAAGCCAGGCGACGGCTCAGGCGAGCTGAACCGCGGCTTTCTTCGCCAGGCGCGCCTTGATGCTCTCGACATCGGCCCGCGGCGTCGCAGCGAACAGGGCCTTGGTATAGGGGTGCTCGGGGTTCGAGAACAGCTTGTCGCGAGTCCCCTGCTCCACCGCTTCGCCGAGATACATCACCATCACGTCGTCGGCGATGTACTTCACCACGCTCAGGTCGTGGCTGATGAAGACGTAGGTAAGCCCGAACTCGTCCTGCAGGTCGGCGAGCAGGTTGAGGATCTGGGCCTGCACCGACAGGTCGAGGGCGGAGACAGGCTCGTCGAGCACCAGCAGCGAGGGGCGCAGGATGATGGCGCGCGCTATGGCGATGCGCTGGCGCTGGCCGCCCGAGAACATGTGCGGATAGCGGTTGAAGTGCTCCGGCTGGAGGCCGACCTTCACCAGCATGTCGAGCGCGCGCTCGCGCCGTTCGGCCGCCGGCATGTCGGTGTTGAGCAGCAGCGGCTCCATCAGCACGTCGCCGATCTTCTGGCGGGGGTTGAGCGAACCGTAGGGGTTCTGGAACACCATCTGCACCTTGCGGCGCATGTCCCGGGTGACGCCGGAGCGGCCGATGTCGACGGTCTCGCCGTCGATCTTCAGCTCGCCGGAGGTCTGGCGGTCGATCAGCGTGAGGATGCGCGCCAGCGTCGATTTACCCGAGCCGGACTCGCCGACGATGGCGAGGGTCTTGCCCTGTTCGAGCGAAAAGCTCACGCCCTTCACCGCATGCACGGTGCGGCCACCGGTGAAGATGGTGCCGCCGACGTGATAGTCGCGGACGATGTTGCTGGCTTGGAGGACGGTCGCCATCAGTTGGCCTCCTCGAAGTTGAAGCCGGAAATGGTGGGCAGGCGGTCGCCGGTGGCGTTCTCGGGCAAGGCGGCGAGCAGCGCGCGGGTATAGGGCGACTTGGGCTCGGTGAAGAGTTCGAGCACGCCCGCCTCCTCCATCTTCTTGCCCTTGTACTGCACGACCACGCGGTCGGCCGTCTCGGCGACGACGCCGATGTTGTGGGTGATCATGATGAGCGCCATGCCGTGCTCGGTCTGCAGGCGCACCAGCAGGTCGAGGATCTGCTTCTGGATGGTGACGTCGAGCGCGGTTGTGGGCTCGTCGGCGATCAGGAGCTTGGGATTGCAGGCGATCGCCATGGCGATCATGACGCGCTGGTTCTGCCCGCCCGACATCTGGTGCGGATAGGAGTTGATGCGCTCGGCGGGGTTCGGGATGCCGACCTGCTCGAACAGTTCGATGGCCCGGGCGCGGCGCTGGGCCTTGTCCATGCCGAGATGGAAGCGCAGCACTTCCTCGATCTGGAAGCCGACCGTGAAGCACGGATTGAGGCTGGTCATCGGCTCCTGGAAGATCATGGCGACATCCTTGCCGATGATCTTGCGGCGCTCGGCCGGGGTGATGCTGAGCAGGTCGCGGCCGTCGAAGGTTAGCTTGTCGGCGGCGACATGCGCCGTGGCGGGCAGGAGGCCCATCACGGCCAGCATGGCGACGGACTTGCCCGAGCCGCTTTCGCCGACGATTGCGAGCACTTCGCGCGCGTCGACATGCAGGTCGATGCCCTTCACGGCGTTGAAGACGCCGACCGAGGTATCGAAGGAGACGGTGAGGTTCTTGACTTCAAGCAGGGGCATGATGGTCAGCTCCGCTTGAGCTTGGGATCGAGCGCATCGCGCAACCCATCGCCGATGAGGTTGATGGCGAGCACCGTAATGAGGATAGCAAGGCCGGGCATGGTGACGATCCACCAGGCCGAGGTGATGAATTCGCGCGCCCGCGCCAGCATGGTGCCCCACTCGGGGGTCGGCGGCTGGGCGCCCATGCCGAGGAAGCCGAGCGCCGCCGCCTCGAGGATGGCGTTCGAGAAGCTGAGCGTCGCCTGGACGATGAGCGGGCCGAGGCAGTTGGGCAGGATGGTGATGAACATCAACCGCAGGTTGCCGGCGCCGGCGACCTTGGCCGAGGTCACGTATTCCCTGCTCTTTTCGCTCAGCACGGCAGCACGGGTCAGGCGGGCGAAGTGCGGCTGCAGCACCAGCGCGATGGCGATCATGGCGTTGAACAGGCCCGGCCCGAGAACCGCGACCAGCACCAGCGCGAGGAGCAGCGAGGGGAAGGCGAGGATGATGTCCATGATGCGCATGATCAGCGCGTCGACCCAGCCGCGATAGTAGCCAGCGAGCAGCCCCAGGGTGACGCCGACGATCAGCGCGCCAACGACCACGAAGAAGCCGATGAACAGCGAGTAGCGCGCCCCGAAGATCAGGCGCGAGAGGATGTCGCGGCCCACTTCGTCGGTGCCGAGGAAGAACTGCGGCTGCGTGCCGCCCGCCCATGGCGGCGCCATGCGGATGAACTCGCGGAACTGCTGGTCGGGCGAGAACGGCGCGAGCAGCGGCGCGAAGATGGCGATGACGATCAGGGTGGCAAAGACCACGAGGCCGAGCACGGCCCCCTTGTTCATCGAGAAATAGTACCAGAACTCGCGCAGAGCGGCGAAGCGGCGGGTGGTGGGATCATCCGTCTTGGGTGTTGCGGCTTGCGTACTCATCACTGCACCCTGATGCGCGGATTGATGACCGCATAGAGAATGTCGACGATGAGGTTCACCGCCATCACGATCAGCGCGATCAGCAGCAGGCCCGACTGCACCGAGACGTAGTCGCGCTTGGAAATCGAGTCGATCATCCACTTGCCGATGCCCGGCCAGGAAAAGATCGTCTCGGTGAGAATGGCGCCGCCCATCAGGAGGCCGATCTGGAGGCCGATGGTGGTGACCACCGGGATCAGCGCATTGCGGAAGGCATGCACGCCGACGACGCGGTTGGGCTCGAGTCCCTTGGCCCGGGCGGTCCGGACATAGTCCTCGCCCAGCACTTCGAGCATGGCAGAGCGCGTCTGCCGGGCAATCACCGCCAGCGGGATGGTGCCGAGCACGATGGCCGGCAGGATCAGGTGGCGGATGGCCGAGATGAAGGCATCCGGCTTACCGGCGATGAGGCTGTCGATCAGCATGAAGCCGGTGACGCGCGGGAAGAAATACTGCAGCGCGATACGGCCCGAGACCGGGGTCCAGCCGAGATAGCCGGAAAAGAAGATGATGAGCAGCAGGCCCCACCAGAAGATCGGCATCGAGTAGCCTGTCAGCGCCACGCCCATGGTGATCTGGTCGAACCACGAGCCGCGCTTGATGGCGGCGAAGATGCCGGCGGGAATGCCGAGCGCAACGGCGATCAGCATGGCGAACAGCGCCAGCTCGACGGTCGCGGGAAAGAGCGTGAAGAACTCCTCGATTACAGGACGCTTGGTAGCGAGCGAGACACCGAAATCGCCCTGCAGGATGTTGCCGACATAGCGGAAGTACTGCTCCCAGATCGGCAGGTCGAAACCGTACTGGACCTTCAGGATCTCGTAGCGCTCCGGCTTGATGCCGTGCTGGCCGGCCATCGCCAGGATGGGGTCGCCGGGAAGCAGCCGGATGAATGCGAAGGACGCGATCGTGATGCCGACTATGGTCGGCACGATCAGTGCGAGCTTGGTGAGGATGAAGCGGAGCATGTCTGGCTATAGCAAAAGAGGCGGCACTGCCCAATGGCCGCGCCGCCTCTCTATCAGGCTATTTTATTCGGCAACGTCGACGTTGTCGAAGCGATGGATGCCGAGCGGATCCATGGTGTAGCCGAGAACCTTCTTGTTCATCGGCATGAACACCTTGGAGTGCGCGAGGGTCATCGCCGGCTCTTCAGCCTTGAAGATTTCCTGGGCCTTGGTGTAGAGCGCCGCGCGCTCGGCCTGGTCGGAGACCTTCTTGGCGTCCTGGATGGCCTTCTCGAAGTCCTCGTTGCACCAGCTCGAGTAGTTGGACACGCCAATGGCCGAGCAGGAGAACAGGGTGGCGAAGAAGTTGTCCGGATCGCCGTTGTCGCCGGTCCAGCCGATCTGGAATGCACCCGGACGGTCCTTGGCCTTGCCGCGCTCGCGGTAGGTGGTCCACTCATCGGTCACGATGTTGGCGGTGACGCCAACGGCGGCCCAGTCGGCCTGGATCATTTCAGCGACGCGCTGCGCGTTCGGGTTGTACGGACGCGAGACGGGCATGGCCCAGAGGTCGAGGGTCAGGCCGGAAATGCCGGCTTCGTCGAGCAGCTTCTTGGCGCCTTCCGGATCGTACTTGTCGGCCGGAATGGCGTCGTCATAGGACCACATGGTCGGCGGGATCAGGTTCTTGGCGTCCTGGCCGGCACCCTGGTAGACGGCGTCGATGATCGCCGGCTTGTTGATGGCCATCGTGAGCGCCTTGCGGACGTTCGCGTTGTCCATCGGCGCGATGGTGGTGTTGTACGAGAGGTAGCCGATGTTCAGGCCTTCCTGCTCCATCACGGTCAGGTTCGGATCGGCCTGCAGGCCGGCGATATCAGCCGGCGCCGGGTAGGAAGCGATGTCGCATTCGCCGGCCTTGAGCTTCTGCGCGCGCACGGCCGGATCGGTCGTGATGGCGAAGATCAGGTCGTCGATTGCCACCTTGCCGCGCCAGTAGTCGGCGAAGGCCGCGTAACGGATGACGGCATCGGTCTGGTAGTCGACGAAGGTGAAGGCGCCGGTGCCGACCGGCTTGTTGGCGAAATCGGCGAGGTTGCCCGAGGCGAGGACCTGGTCAGCATATTCCTTCGAGACGATGGACGCGAAGTCCATGCCGAGGTTCGCGATCATCGGAGCGTTGGGCTCGGTGAGCGTGATCTTGACGGTCAGGTCATCGACCTTCTCGATCGAGGAGAGGAACTTGGGCATGTCCATGCCCTGGAAGTAGTCCCAGCTCAGGCCTTCGAGGTAGGTGTAGAACGGATTGTCTTCCTTCCACTGGCGCTCGAACGAGAAGATCACGTCGTCGGCGTTCAGGTCGCGGGTCGGCGTGAAGTACGAGGTGGTGTGGAACTTCACACCGGGGCGCAGCTTGAAGGTGTATTCTAGGCCATCGGCCGAGACTTCCCAGCTCTCGGCGAGGCCCGGGATGACGGCGGTGCCGCCGTGCTCGAACTCGACGAGGCGGTCATAGATGGTGCGCGAGCTGGCGTCGAAGTCGTTACCGCCGGTCGTCGGACCGGGGTCGAAGTGCGCCGGCGAGGCTTCCGAGCAGAACACGAGCTGCTTGGCGTAGGCACTGCCTGCCATCACGGCGACGAGCGCAGTGGCGGTAAGCAGGGTTTTCATCACGTTCATGATGTTTCGTCTCCCGAATATCATTACGCTCCGGTGTACACGGCACAGGGTCCCTGGTGCCGGCCGGAGCTTGGCCGGCAACAAAGCGCTTTTTGCGCGGGCGCGCAATGGGGAGTTGACCAACCGGTCAAGTTCGCTTCCTTGGGAGAATCTTTTTCTATAGCCGAACCAATGGCGACAAAACCGTCCAGCCTAGGAAATCCGGTAGGTAAACCGGTTTCCGAGGCATGATCGCCGATCCGCCCGCAAGGGCCAGTCTGAGCAAAGAAAGCTGGGTATGACGCAAGCCATCGCAACGATCGCCCTCGTCGTCGCCGACTATGACGAGGCCATTGCCTTCTACCGCGACAGGCTGGGATTCGTGCTCATCGCCGACACGCCGCTGGGCGACAAGCGCTGGGTGCTGGTGGCGCCACAGGGCGGCGGAGCCCGGTTGCTGCTGGCGAAAGCGGATGGCGAGGCCCAGGCGGCCCGAGTGGGCGACCAGACCGGCGGCCGGGTCGGCTTCTTCCTCGAAACCGACGATTTCGAACGGGATTTTTCCGCCTACACCGCGCGTGGCGTGCGCTTCCTCGAGCCCCCGCGCCACGAAGCCTATGGCTCGGTGGCGGTATTCGAGGATCTCTACGGCAACAAGTGGGACCTGATCCAGCCGAAGGGGTAAGGCGGGAGCCCATGCCACGCCCCGTGGCAGTGCGGCGACGACAGTGACCCACCCACCACCGTCATTCCCGCCAAAGCGGGCTGCCGACCAACTTGTCCTCCCACCTCACACCCGATGCTAATCTTGCTCCCACGTCCTCGATGCGAGGTGCCGACGGGGCATCGCGGGGATGGTAGGGGGCCAGGTGCAAGCCGTTGCATCTGGGGTGACTGCGGTTCCTGCATCGCTTAGCGGTGCCGTGCGCCATAAGTCCCTTCGCAATGGGCGGGGCGACAGTCCCACCGACTACTGAGCCGGTAGACCGGCATAATAGGGACGAAGTCCCGCCCATGCCGCATCCTCGGAAGCGGCAATACCGATCCAAAACCCGATGGCGCGAGCCAGGCGGGTCCTTCGTCTTGGCAACGCTGCCGGGGAACGCTAGCGTCCCCTTCCCTTCCCGACGTCCTGCTTCACCGGAGATCTGCAATGACCAAGCGCCGCCTCGGCCGCACCGAGCTTTTCATCGACCCGCTGGTCTTCGGCTGCAACGTGCTCGGCTGGACGCTCGAGGAGAGTGCCGCCCATACGGTGCTCGACGCCTTCGTCGGCGAGGGGCTGACGGCGTTCGACACCGCCGACAGCTATGGCAAGGGCAAGTCCGAAACGATCCTGGGCAACTGGATCAAGGCGCGCGGCAATCGCGACAAGGTGCTGGTGTTCACCAAGGTCGGCTCCGACATGGGCCAGGGCCATCGCGACCTCAGCGCCAAGTGGATCGAGGCGGAAGTCGACGCCTCGCTGAAGCGCCTGCAGACCGACTATATCGACCTCTACCAGACCCACTGGCCGGACCCGAACACGCCGCAGGAAGAGACGTTGGCCGCGCTCGACCGCGTGGTGAAGGCCGGCAAGGTCCGCTATATCGGCTCGTCCAACCAGGATACGGCCCTGCTGACCGAGGCACTGGCGATCTCGAAGGCGAACGGCTTCGCGCGCTACGAGACGATCCAGAACGAGTTCAACCTTTACGACCGCGCCGGGTTCGAGCAGGTGCAGGCGACCTGCGTGAAGGAAGAAGTGTCCGGCATCGGCTATTTCAGCCTCGCGCGCGGCTTCCTGTCGGGCAAGTATCGCACGCCGGCCGATGCGCAGAAGAGCCCGCGCGGGCAGGCCGTGGTCGACAAGTACTTCAACCCCAAGGGCTTCCGGATCCTCGATGCCCTCGACGCGGTGGGCAAGCGGACCGGCGCCAGCGCCGCGGAAGTGAACCTTGCCTGGATCGCCGCTCAGCCCGCCGTCGGCGCGCCGATCGCGTCGGCCACCTCGGTGGAGCAGGTGCAGAGCCTCGCGCGGGGCGCCCGCCTGACGCTGAGCGCAGACGACCTCGCGGCCCTTACCGATGCGGGGAAGTAGTTGGGTCGCGACTTCCTGTATCTACCGGGAATGACGGCTGCCGCCGTGGCGGCCCTCTGCCTCTTCGCCATTCCAGCCTTCGGGCAGGAAGTCGGCTGGCAGCACTCGCCACTGCCCGGTGAAGGCGATCGCGCAGCGCTTGGCTGTGCGTACAACTCGACGCCCGAAAGTTTTGCCTGCATCGCGGTGCGCTGCGAGGATGATTTCAGCGTCGGGGTGCACCTGCATACCAGCCGCCCCGGCGGGGATGCCGGGCGCTGGCGGCTCGATGTCGATCGCGAGAGCGGCTACGAGATCGACGCCAAGCCCGACGGTACGCCCTACCATGCCAAGCTCGCCGGCGACGTTGCCGACGTGATCGAGGCCTTGAAGAATGGCGGCGTGGCCTATCTCGATCCGAAGGGCGGCACAGCATTGCCGACGAACGGCATTCCGCTCAGCGGCTCGCTCTATGCGATCAACCGGGCGCTCTATTTCTGCGCGCCCAAGGTCGGTTCAGGCGACGAGGAAGCCGCCGTCGACGGGCAGGACGACGCCGGTGATGAAGCCGGCGAGAGGCGAGCAGAGGAATAGCGCCGCCGGCGCGAGGTCGGCAGGCGTGCCCCAGCGCCCGAGCGGCGTCCGCCCCATCAGTTCGGCGTTGCGGGCCTCGTTGGCGCGCGGGATCGCCGTCATCGCCGTTTCGATCCAGCCCGGAGCCAGCGCGTTCACCCGGATGTCCTCTTTGGCGAAGGCAACGGCCAGGGCCTTGGTCAGGCCGGCAACGCCGTGCTTGCTGGCGGTATAGGCCGGCGCGTGCGGCGCACCGAAAAACGAGAACATCGACCCGATGTTCAGGATGGCGCCACCGGTGAGCTTCTCCTTGAATGCATAGGCCGTGCGCATCGAGCCATTGAGATTGATATCCACCGCCGTCTCGAAACCATCGACAGTGTGCTCGGCGGCGCGCAGGTTCACGCCGGCGCAGTTCACCAGCGCATCGATGCGCTCGAACGCGCCGGCATATTCGGCTACCTGCTCGGAGTTGCGCACATCGAGCTGGGTATAGCGAAAGCGAGGCTCCGTAGCGGCACCGGCCTCCACCTCAGCCTGAGTGGCGCCAGTGACATGGACAATCGCACCCGCATCGGCGAAGGCGCGGCCGATGCCTTGCCCGATCCCGGAGGTGCCGCCGGTGATGACGACGGTCTTGCCGGCGTAGAACTCGGATGCCCAGTTGCTCATCGCACGAACTGCTCGACGTAATCCCCGCCAAGCCCCACGTTGATATAGTGCTTGCGGCACATGTCGATCTTGGTGAAGACGTCCTCGAAGCCGATCTGCCTGTTGTCCTTGTCGAGATAGACCATGCAGCCGGAGATGTTGAAGAAGGTGATCATCTCCTCGCAGTCCTCGGGGACCGTCAGGGTGTGGATTTCCCCGGGAGGCTCGAACACGTAGGAGCCGGTCTCCGCGACCCAGTCATGCTCGAGATAGTGCCAGCGACCCTTGATGACGTAGCCATGTACCGGCTGTGGGTGAAGGTGGCGGCTCAGGATGCCGGAGCGGCGGACGCGGAGCAGGTTGCACCACTGGCCCTGCAGCGTATTGAGGAAGAGCGGGCGGAACCAAACGCCTTCGGCCTGCGGCACCCAGACGCGCTCGTCTTCGGGCAAGGCGGTGATGGCGATTTCCTTGGGCGCAAGCGGGTGCGCCGAGCCGTTGAAGGTCTCGTACATGGTGCCTCCTCTATCTTGTATGGTAGCCTAGCGGGGCAACATCCAACGCACCAGTGTACCAATGTCTAGATGCCGACGCCGCCCACCGGCTCGGTTTCGACGAGGTCGCCCAACCGGGCCAGCAACGGCATGACCCCGTCGATGGCAGCGGCGACCGTAGGGAAGTTGACCGACGCCTTGTGACTTGCCTCCGAGTCCCAGACCTCGGTGATCCACAGCTTGTCCGGATCGACTGGATCGCGGGCCACGATATAGCTGAGGCAGCCCGGCATATTGCGAGTCCCGGCGATAATTCGCGCGATCAACTCGTCCCGCTTGCCGGGCTGTGCAGTGAAGTCGCCGATCAGTCCAAACATTCCATCCCTCTACCAGTGGAACTCTTCAACATTCTCGCGGGCACCAAGCAGAAAGGCGTCACCGATCAGACGGAGGGGCGAGCCGTCCATCTCGGACTTGCCCTTCTTCAACAGCTTGGCGAAACGCTCATAGATCGCCTCGTATTCCTCGGACGGGTTGGCAACCGTTTCCTTGCCGTCGACCTTCAGCACAGTACCGCCGCGCTCGAGCTTCAGCTTGGTACCCTTGCGGGTTTCGATGGCAATCGTCCAGATCTCACCGGACTCCTCCAGCCAGTTGAACCCGGCCGAGAGCTTCGGCTTGTGCTTCTGGGCCGACTTGAACTCGATCTCGACATCGACCGGGGTCTGCCGGTTGGCCGGGAATTTTAGCGTGGCTTTATCGACGAAGACCGGGAACGGCATGATCTTGGTGAAGATCGACATGGCGTTGATGCCGGGATCGCAGACGCCGAAGCCGCCGGGCTCCCACACCCACTCCTGGCCGGGGTGCCACTTGCGGACGCTCTCGCGCCAGTCGATCCGCACCGAAGCCACGCCCTCGTCCTTGAGGATGAGCTTGGCGGCATCGACGGCGGCGTTATAGCGGGAATGCCAGGTCTGGTAGAGGACGCGGCCCTTCTTCTCACCATAGGCGACGAGGTCTTCGAACTCGGTGATGGTCGGGGTCGGCGGCTTTTCCAGCAGCACATCCTTGCCGGCGTCGATGGCCTCGCGGACAAAGGCGTGGCGGACGCCGGGCGGCGTGCAGATCGAGACGAGCTTCACCTCCGGCATGGCCTTGTAGAGCTCGGCCGGGGTCTTGAACACCGGCACGTCGCCGTGCCCGATACCACGGGTCGAGACACAGGCCGCGAGCTCGAAATCGGGGCTCTTGTCGATGACCGGCAGGTGCTGGTCCTGCGCGATCTTGCCGATGCCGATGACGGCGATCTTCTTCTTGGCCATGTCTGGCGTCTCCCTGAAACCGGCGCGAACTTAATGGGAAGTCATGCCGAAAGGGAAGTTCGGCGGAACCAAAATTCGTCCGGCTTGCTAAGGTGGTATACGCTTGGCACCGAAGGAGACCGCCGATGTCACGGGCATTCGTCAGCGAGGGCGGCAGCGTGCCGCAGGTCTATTCGTCGATCGAGAGCGCGGAAAGCGCCGCCAACATCCAGCGCGCCATGGACGGCGGGCAGTACGAGTATGAGATCAGGCCCCGCGAACGCGGCGGCTACATGGTCGCGCGGTTGAGGAAAGACGGCGAGTTCGACAGCTGGGTCGAGGAATAGGCTCGAACGGTCCTTACTCGGCCGGCGGCTGCCACAGCTCGACCTGGTTACCCTCCGGATCGTGGATGCGGGCGAAGCGGCCGGTCTCAGGCGTATCCCATTCGTCGGGTCGGGTTTCGACGGCAATGCCCGCAGCGCGCAGCTGGGCCATGAGTGCGTCGAGATCGTCGACGCGGAAGTTGATCATCCACTGCTTGTTGGCCGGGAAGTACGTCGTCTCCTGCTTGAACGGCGAGAACACGGTCAACCCCGCTTCCTGCGTCCACAAATCGGTGACGCCGAGGTGCAGGGCGTACCATTCGGCCAACGCCTTTGTGTCGGCTGCGCGAAAGAAGAAGCCCCCGATGCCGAGTGCCTTGGCCATTTCTCTCTCCTACCTGACGATGATCGCCCTGAAATCGTTGACGTTGGTGCCGGTCGGTCCCGTGACGAACAGGCCGCCGACAGCGCGGAAGGCATTGTAGGCGTCGTTGTTGGCGAGTGCCGCCCGGGGATCGATGCCGGCCGCTCGCATGCGGGCCGCAGTCGTTCCGTCGCAAACGGCGCCGGCATTGTCGCCTGCCCCGTCGATGCCGTCGGTATCGGCGGCAAGCGCGGAGATGCCCTCCTGCCCTTCGATGGCGATGGCGAAGGCCAACAGGAACTCGGCATTGCGCCCGCCCCGCCCGTCGCCGCGGATGGTCACAGTGGTCTCGCCACCCGAGAGCAGCATAGCGGGCTTCTCGAACGGGCGGTTGCGGCCGCGGATTTCTCGAGCCAGCGCGGCATGCACGCCGGCAACATCGCGCGCCTCGCCCTCGATGGCATCGGAGAGCACGTGCGCGGCGAGGCCGGCGCTGCGAGCTTCCTTCGCGGCGGCCTCGAGCGAGAGTGCGGCGGACGCGATGATGCGGATGCTGTTGTCGTGGAAGCGCGGATCGCCGGGAAGCGGGGCGGGGTTCTGGTCGGAGGCGAGCAACTCCTCGGCCGGTTCTGGCAACTTCAACCGATAGAGCGCCGCAAGGTGGCGGGCCTCGGCCCGGCTCGACCGCATCGGCACGGTCGGCCCCGATGCCACCAGCGAGGGATCGTCGCCGGGAATGTCGGAGACGATGAGCGTCGCGACGCGGGCCGGGGCGGCGGTTGCGGCCAGCCGGCCGCCCTTGATGGCGCTCAACTCGTTGCGGATGACGTTCATCACCGAGATCGGCGCGCCCGAGGCCAATAGGATCTGGTTGACCTCCTGTTCGTCCTCGAAGCTCAGTCCCTGGGCGGGTTGGGGCAGCAGCGCCGAACCGCCACCGGAGATCAGCGCAACGACGAGATCATCGTGACTGAGCCCGGAAACCGTTTCGAGCAGTCGCCGGGCGGCGAGGAATCCGGCGATATCGGGTACCGGATGCGCGGCCTCGACGATCTCGATCCGCTCGCAGGGCACGGCATATCCATAGCGGGTGACCACCAGCCCCTTGTCGATCGGATGCGGCCAGGCCGCCTCGAAGGCCTGCGCCATCTGGGCCGAGGCCTTGCCGGCGCCGATGACGATGGTGCGTCCTTTCGGCGGCTCCGGCAGGTTCGCGGCTATCGCGTGCCGGGGTTGCGCAGCATCGACTGCGCGGTGGTAGAGCCGCTCGAGGAGGTCGCGATCCATGTTTGCCTGATGTCCCTGATGGCGGGCATACTGGCGAGGCTATGCGCAGGGCGCAAGCTAGCCATCTTCATCATCATTTCGCGAACGACTTGCGTAGCGGACAGCTCTGCCCAAATAGGGCGTCAGGAGTGATCGATGCGTGTAGCGCTTGGGCAACGCTGATGTGGAGATCGTGTGAACGGCGGCTAAACGGGAACCTCAGGCGGGGTTCAAGCGTCAGCGACTAGTTGCCGGTCCAAGAAAGCAAAGTCATAATTCGTCTCGGTCGTGGACGCGACCGTTGGCCTCACGCCAGGAAACAGAATGAAACGTATCCGTCCTCTCGCGGGCGCCCTGCTCGCGACACTGTTGTTTGTTCCCGCATTTGCGGCCGAAGTCGAGCTTCTCCCACCCGGTGGTGGGCTTACGCCCCCGATCGACAAGACCGGCCCGGCGGACGATTCCGCCAGCACTGGCCCCGCCAGGGACGAGCCTGTTGCGTCGCGCTCCTCGTCGTCGTCGAACGACTATCCCGAGCCGGTGCTGCAGACGCGGCACTTCGGCCTGCAGGTCGAGCTCAGTTGCAACGTGGCGAGCCAGCCCAACGCGATCGAGGTGATCAACCGCAGCGCCGAGAACCTGCCGCCGGGAACCCGGATCAAGTGGCAGCTGAAGAGCGAAGGCAAGGTCGGCTACTTCGCCCTGATCGGCGAGCTCAGCGGCGGCGAAACGCTGGTTGCCGACAACGTGCTGCCGGGTGGAGCCGATTCCGGCGCCGCCTGCGTCGCGCGGGTGATCTGAGCGCACACGCACAGGCGCTTGCGGCGCTGACAAAAAACTGACATCGAACGCGGCTAGTCACCGCCGCGTTTCCAGCGAGCCGCAGCCCGATGTCCGAACGATACGCCATCTACTACGCACCCGCGGCGAATGATCCGCTATGGGCGAAAGCCGCCGAGTGGCTGGGGCGCGATGCGCTGACCGGAGAGACATTCGATGGTCCGCTGCCCGTGGTAGCGCGCAGCGACCTGCTTGTGCGGAGCGTCTCGGCGCGTCGATACGGTTTCCATGCCACGATCAAGCCGCCGATGCCGCTCAAGCCCGGCACCAGCCCGGCACAACTGGTGGATGCGCTCGCGACCTTTGCGGCCAGCGCCGAGTCGGTCGCCATGCGCATCAAGCTCAGCCAGATCGACGGCTTCCTGGCGCTGGTTCCCACCCCGCAGACGGAGGCGCTGACCGCCTTCGCCGGCGAGGTGGTGGAAGCGTTCGAGCCATACCGCGCTCCCCTGACGCCGGCCGAGCGCGCCCGGCGGCTCGAGGGGCGGGCGTTCACTGCGAGGCAGATCGAGCTGATCGATCGCTACGGCTACCCCTATGTGTTCGAGCAGTTCCAGCTGCACATGACGCTGACCGACCGGCTGCCCGAAGCCGAGCGCGAGACCTACATGCGCGCCGCGGCGGAGCATTTCGGAGCGCTGGCCGAGGCGGAAATGGTGCTCGACCGGCTGGTTCTGTTCCACGAACCCGAGGCCGGCGGGCCGTTCGTCCGCCTCGACGACTATCTGCTCACCGGGGAGTCCGCCGATGACCGAATTCGCGCTTAGCAATGCGAGGATCGTACTTGCCGACGAGGTGATCGAGGGCTCGGTTCTGGTCCGCGACGGCAGGATCGCGGCCATCGACCCGGGGCATTCGCATGCCGGGGAGGATGTCGGCGGCGACTACGTCATTCCGGGCCTCGTCGAACTCCACACCGACCATTTCGAGAACCACTACCGGCCGCGGCCGGGCGTGACCTGGAATGCCATGGCGGCGCTGCAGAGCCACGATGCGCAGGTTGCCGGCGCGGGCATCACCACCGTGTTCGATGCGGTGCGCATCGGATCGGACCCGGAGACCGGCGACATCAACGAGGATGTGCGGCTGATGGTCGAGGCGGTGGCCGAGGCAGATGCCGACGACCGTCTGCGGGCCGACCACCACATCCACCTCCGCTGCGAACTGGCGACGCCCGACGTGGCCGAGCAGTTTGCGGCCCATTGCAGCAACCCGATCGTCGGGCTCGCCTCGCTGATGGATCATACGCCGGGCGCGCGGCAATACGTGACGCTCGAGCACTACATCTCGTACTACCAGAAGAAGATGCGCTTCTCGGATGCCGAGATGGCGCAGTTCATCGCCGACCGGCAGGCGGAGCGCGACAAGTATGCGGACAAGAACCGCGTCGCCATCCTGAAGCGCGGCCGTGAGATCGGCCTCGCCTTCGCCAGCCACGACGACGCGACGGTCGATCACGTCGACGAGGCGGTGCGCGACGGTATGAGCATCGCCGAATTCCCGACGACGATGGATGCCGCAAAGGCCTGCCATGCCGCCGGGCTCGCAGTGCTGATGGGCGCGCCGAACGTGGTGCGCGGCAAATCGCATAACGGCAATATCTCGGCGTCTGAACTCGCCAAGGCCGGCGTCCTCGACGTGCTGAGCTCGGACTACGTACCGTTCGCGCTGATCTATGCGGCGTTCCTGCTGCCGGAGCGGGCCGACAATATCACCCTGCCCCAGTCGGTGCAGATGGTGAGCAAGCGCCCGGCCGAGGCGGCACACCTCAATGATCGCGGCGAGATCGCAGTGGGCAAGCGGGCCGACCTCGTGCGCGTGCGGCGCACCGATCCGGTGCCGGTGGTGCGCGGCGTGTGGCGCGAAGGAAAGCGGGTCAGCTGATGAGCCAGGGGGCCCTCGTCCTCGTGGTCGGACCGTCGGGCGCCGGCAAGGATACTCTGATCGGGGCGGCGAAGACCGCCCTCGCGGACGACAGCCGGTTCATTTTCCCCCGGCGGGTGGTGACCCGCCAGGCGATGGTCGAACTCGAGGATCATGACAGCGTCGATACGGCCGAGTTCGGGCGGCAGAAGCTGCGAGGGGCCTATGCGCTAGACTGGGAGGCGCACGGCCTCTGCTACGGCGTGCCGGCGGCAATCGACGCGGCGATGGTGGCGGGGCGCGTGGTCGTCGTGAACACGTCGCGCAAGGTGATCGAGCGGGCGGTGGAGAAATACCCCAGCTGCCATGTTCTTGTGGTGACCGCCGAGGCCGACGTGCGAGCCCGTCGGCTTACCGGCCGAGGACGCGAGAGTGCTGAAGACGTTGCCGCGCGGCTGGCCCGCGAGGGTGCGCCGGTGCCCGCCGGGGTCGAGGCGGTGACGGTCGACAACTCCGGCTCGCTCGACGACGGTGTCGCCCGATTTGTGGGCGCGCTCAAAGCGATAGCCGATTGAACCATTGCCGGGCCTGTTGCGTTGCCAAGGCAGCGTCAACAATTGGGGTCCGGCATGACCAGGAATTCGCTCTACGTCGTTATCGCTGCTCTGCTGGCGGTGGCCGTCGGCTTCGGCCTCTACATCGCCTATCAGGAATCGCAGCGGCCGGCGCTCGAGATCCAGGTCGATGAAGGGGGGATCAAGATCGATGGCAATGGTTGATGAAGCCGTGCGCACCCAGCAGATCGAGGAGGCGCTGAAACACGCCCTGTCGCGCCAGCGGGTCGAGAAGGTCGCGGATCTCGACCTCACCATGCTGGCCGTCGACATCGAGGCGGTCATCGGGCTGGAACCGGTCAATCCGCTCGACCCGGAAGGCGATGGGCTGACCACAGGCGAGCTGAACGCTTCGAACGACCGCTAGCCGTGTAAAATACAGAGGGGCCGCCCGTCTGACCCGGGCGACCCCTGATCTTGTTAGTTCCGACTGGCGGGACTCCCTGGAGCTGTTCTTCCGGATGCCCCTGCCACACGTCAGAGCTTGGCGACGCACACCTTGCCGACACCCGCGTCCTTGGTGCCGAGCCGCGCGGCGGCTGCCTTGCTGAGGTCGATAATGCGGCCCTTTGCGTAGGGACCGCGGTCGTTGATGGTGACCTTGATGGACTTGCCCGTCCGCTGGTTCGTGACCTTCACGACCGTGCCGAGGGGAAGAGTCTTGTGGGCTGCGGTCATGGCATTCTCGTTGAACCGCTGGCCCGAGGCCGTCTTCTTGCCGTGGAAACCTGGTCCGTACCAGGACGCCCCACCGCACTGGTCTGCTGCGCTGGCACCGGTAACGGACGTCATCAAGCCCGTTACGAGGGCGGCTGCGACCAGAACGATTTTCCTATTCAACCTTGGACTACTCACGCTTGTTTACGACAGGCGCGTAAAGGCTTTGGCCGTGTGGCGAGAATATGAACCGAAAATGAACGCTGTCCCCGCAAGTGCAACCGTTGCATAAATGCATCAGTAGCCCTGAGCGCGATCGTTCGAATTTTGCGCGAGATTCCATAAACTTGCGCCGTTCTGCCCCTCGACTCGCGAACTAGTGTCGCAGGCGAAGATTTTTCTGCCGGAATGCCGGAAATGCCCGTGAAATTGCGCGGGCAGATAACCATTGCGGCGGGACTAGTGCCCCATTTCCGTGCCCGCAGATGGTCGAAGGGTAGTTCGCAGGCAACTGAGCAGGTTAAGCAGGCGTCAACCATCTCCCAATAGCCCTGCACGCCGCTAAGGATTTACCGCGCGGGCAGAAGTTATTCTCTACGCGGCTATTGGGGGACGCACATGCCGCACGGGAACGCAGAAGCGGAGATCGGATCGGCAGGGCCGCTGCCGGACCCGCGCCGCCTGCTGATCGGGAGCGCCGTCGGCATGATCGTGCTGGCATTCACGGTCATCCTCGCGATCCTCTATGCAGTCCAGTCGATAGACAATGCAGCGATTGCAGCGGAGATGGAGCGCGCCGCCGCTGCGCTGGCGTCGGTGGGAGAGGCCAGCGACGCCGAGGCGAGGTTGCGCAGCGAGTTCGTGCTGGATGGCGCACACTTTGCCAGTGCCGCTGATCCCTCGAAGGGCGAAGTTGCCATCCTCGCACCGGGTCGTACCGAAGTGCTTGCCTGGACGCCGCGCCGGATCGGCAGCGACATGTTCTACCGCTTGGCGCCCCTGCGGCTCGCCGCCTGTGCGGTCTTCCTCTTTGCGATCTTTCTCGTCGTGCGCAAGTTCTACGGGCTGACGCGCGAACTCGAACGGCGGCGCCGCGACATGGCGGTACTGGCGACCCGCGACCCGCTTACGGGACTGGGCAACCGGCTCGCCTTCGAGCAGTGGCTGGCAGAGACGGGCGCACACCCGGTCGGCCTGCTCTATCTCGACCTCGACGGCTTCAAGCAGGTCAACGACAGCATGGGCCACGGCGCGGGCGATGAGCTGCTGCGGATTGTTGGCGACCGGATCAGCCGGCTGGCGGGAAGCGACGACCTGGTGGCGCGCATCGGCGGCGATGAATTCGCCTTCGTGCGCAAGGGGCCGATCGAGCGAACGGCGCTGGCCGAACTCGCCGCAGATATCGGGGCAGCGCTCTGCGAGCCGGTTCAGCTGGGCTTGGAAGGCATCGCCACCGGAGCCAGCGTCGGCATCGCCATCGGCAATGCCAACGATCCGAGCCTTATCGCTGCGGCCGATGCGGCCCTCTATCGCGCCAAGGCGCTGCCGGGACACACATTCGTCTTCTCCGAAGCCGCCTGATCTCGCACCAAAGTGGGATTCCCGACTCGCAGCGCCGCCGGATAGCGTCGCGCCCGAACGAGGAGAAACGACGTGCCCACCGACCTTTCATCGACGCTCTACGCCTTGGCGCGCCTGCTGCTTGGCGGCGCCTTCGTGGTGTTCGCCATTCGCAACTATCTGGTCAACGTGCCCCGGTTGACGGGCATCATCGAAGGCAAGGTGCCGAACGCCCGGCTGGTCATTCTCGCGGGGATTGCACTGCAGTTCATCGGCGGCCTCCTGTCGGCGATCGGGCCATGGCAGGCGCTCGGCGGCGTCCTGATGATCGTCTTCCTCGTCATCGCAACGCTGCTGTTCCATCCAATGTGGAAGTTCTCCGGGGCTGACCGGGCTCCGCACACCGTGGCGACGCTGATGAACACCTCGCTCTGCGGCGCTTTCCTGCTGCTTGTCGCCGGCGGCATTTGAGCTTTCCCCGTCGCCGCTATAGAGAGGCGGCGCGAGAACGGGGTTAGCAGGATTGGCCGAAATCGGAATTGAACTGAATGGCGCTGCCGTTGGCCGGCAGCGCCTCATCGCGCATCTCGCAATGCTGCTGTTTGCTGCCCTGATCGCGGGATCGTTCACGTTCGGGGCAATGACCGTACCCCATATCCATGCCGTACCGCTCAACGCGCTACGCTTCGTCATGGCGGCAGCTCTGATGGGAGCGTTCGCGTTCGGTGTGGCGCGGCAGCCGTTCAGCTGGCCCAAGGCGCCGTGGCGCTTCGGCATCAACGGCTTCCTCACCGCCGTCTATTTCGTCTCGATGTTCATCGCCTTGACGATGACCAAGCCGGTGGCGACGAGCGCTGTCTATACGCTGGTGCCGCTGATGACGGCCGTGACGGCCTGGTTCATCGTCAGACAACGTTCCGGCCCCGCCGTGCTGCTGAGCCTCGTCCTCGCAGGAGCCGGCGCGATCTGGGTGATCTTCCGCGGCGACCTCGACGCTCTGCTCCGCTTCGATATCGGACAGGGCGAGCTGATCTACCTCGTCGGCTGCATCGCCTACGCGTTCTACACGCCGCTAATCCGGAAGTTCGCCCGCGGCGAGTCGGCTCTGGTGCTCAGCTTCTGGACCATGTCGGCGACCGCCTTCTGGATCGTCCTCTACGGGCTGCCGGAGATCGTCGCGACCGACTGGCTGCACCTCGATCCGCTCGTCTGGTGGATCGCGCTCTACCTCGCCATCGGCCCGACCGCTGTGTGCTTCTTCCTCATCCAGTTCGCCTCGACACATCTGCCCGCCGCCAAGGTGATCGCCTACGGCTACCTGGTCCCGGCCTTCGTGATCCTGCTCGAGGGGCTGGCAGGCCATGGCTGGGCCAGCGTCAGCGTGGTCGCCGGCGCGGCTGTTACCGTACTCGGGCTGGTCGTTCTGGCGATGTTGAAGGAACGCTAGGCGCCGTGGACCGCGCCCTCGTGGCGCCGGCTTTGCTTTGGGCTACCGATCCTTTGGTAGGAGCCCGTGCAGGAACAAGTTCTCGAGGTAGCGGGCCGCGTCCTCGAAGCGCCCTTCGCCACCGCGATCCTTGCCGAGCACGGCGCGGACCTGGACGTCGAAGTCAGCGTAGTGCTGGGTCGTCGCCCAGATCGAGAAGATCAGGTGGTAGGGGTCGGTCCGGACAATCTTGCCATTGTCCATCCAGTTGAGCATCACCTGAGCCTTCTCGTCGACCAGCCCCTTGAGGTCGGTCTCGAGCACATCTACCAGGCGCGGGCCGCCCTGCAGCATCTCGTTGGCGAACAACCGGCTCTGGCGCGGGTAGTCGCGACTCATCTCGATCTTGCGGCGGATGTACGAGCGCAGCTCGGAGACCGGATCCCCCACCGAATCGATCTCGCGCAGCGGCTGCAGCCAGACGTCGAGCATCTCGGTCATCAGCCGCTTGTAGATCTCTTCCTTGCGCGGAAAGTAGTAGAGCAGGTTGGGCTTGCTCATCCCCGCCGCCTCGGCGATCTGGTCGATCGTCGCGCCGCGGAAACCCTCGCGTGAGAACACGTCGAGCGCCGCTTCCAGTATCACTTCCTGCTTCTCGCGCTGGATGCGCGTTTGCGCGCGCGGCCGCTTTTTGGCGGGCGCGTTTGCCGCACCTTGAGCACCCTCGGGAGCCAGCATTTTCACCTTGATCGGCGGCATGGGAGTGATAACGTTTTTTCCAACTGGTCAAATTTCTGGATAACGCGTCCAAAGGTCAAGTGACAAAGTCACCGGACCGCGCAACTCACAAAAGACTTGAGGGAGACCAAAGGTGTCCGACCGCCGCAATGTCACGCCGAACGATTTGAGCGCGTTCTGGATGCCCTTTACTGCCAACCGGCAGTTCAAGAAGGCGCCGCGCATGTTCGTGGGCGCCAAGGACATGCACTACACCACGTCCGACGGCCGCCAAGTGCTGGACGGCACAGCCGGCCTCTGGTGCGTCAACGCCGGGCACTGCCGGCCCAAGATCGTCGAGGCGATCGCGACGCAGGCCGCCGAGATGGACTATGCGCCGGCCTTCCAGATGGGGCACCCCAAGGCCTTCGAGTTGGCCAATGCGCTGGTCTCGATCGCCCCTGACGGGCTCAACCACGTGCTCTACACGAACTCCGGCTCGGAGTCGGTCGAGACGGCGCTGAAGGTGGCCCTGGCCTATCACCGGGTGAAGGGCGACGGCAGCCGCTTCCGCCTGATCGGGCGCGAGCGCGGCTACCACGGCGTCAACTTCGGCGGCATCTCGGTGGGCGGCATCGTCACCAACCGCAAGATGTTCGGGACGCTTTTGACCGGCGTCGACCACATGCCGCACACCCATACGCCGGGCAAGAACCAGTTCACCCGCGGCGAGCGCGAGACGGGCGGCGAGGACCTCGCGAGCGAACTCGAGCGCATCGTCACGCTGCACGATCCCTCGACCATCGCGGCGGTGATCGTCGAGCCGGTGGCCGGTTCAACCGGCGTGCTGATCCCGCCCGTCGGCTATCTCAAGAAGCTGCGCGAGATTACCAAGAAGCACGGCATCCTCTTGATCTTCGACGAAGTGATCACCGGCTTCGGCCGCGTCGGCACGCCGTTCGCCGCCGACTATTTCGGCGTCACGCCCGATATCATGGTGACGGCCAAAGGCCTCACCAACGGCACGATCCCGATGGGCGCGGTGCTCGTCACCTCCGAGATCCACGACGCTTTCATGCAGGGTCCGGAACACGTCATCGAGTTCATGCACGGCTACACCTATTCAGGTAATCCGGTTGCGGCTGCAGCCGGCCTTGCGACTCTCGAGACCTACAAGGACGAAGGGCTTCTGACCCGTGGTGCCGAACTGGCGCAGTACTGGGAAGATGCCCTGCACTCCCTGAAGGGGCTGCCGCATGTCATCGACATCCGCAACCTCGGCCTGATCGGCGCAGTCGAGCTCGAGCCGATCGCCGGCTCGCCGACCAAGCGCGCCTTCTCGGCCTTCGTACAGGCCTACGAGAAGGGCATCCTGATCCGCACCACCGGCGACATCATCGCCATGAGCCCGCCGCTGATCATCACCAAGTCGCAGATCGACGAGTTGATCGGCACACTGGGGGGCATCCTGAAGACGCTTGAGTAAGATGGAACGACTGTTCTATATCGCAAGAAATGGAATGAACGTTCCAACCAATCAAGTCGGAGGTCTGTGATGCAGACGATTCAGAATGCGATCGGCGGGAAGCTGGTCACCTCGACGAGCGGCCGCACCCAGCCGGTGTTCAACCCGGCCACCGGCGAGGCTATTGCCACGCTGCCGCTGTCGAGCGTCGACGAAATCAATTCGGCCGTCGCAGCGGCCAAGAAGGCCCTGCCCGCCTGGGCGGCGCAGACGCCGATGAAGCGTGCGCGCATCATGTTCAAGTTCAAGGAGCTGCTGGAAAAGCACGCCGACGAACTGGCACGGCTCATCTCGCTCGAGCACGGCAAGGTGCATGACGATGCGCTGGGCGAGCTGGCGCGCGGCATCGACTGCGTCGACTTCGCCTGCGGCATCCCGCAGTTGCTGAAGGGCGAGTTCAGCCGCAATGTCGGCCCGAACATCGACAGCTATTCGGACCGGCAGCCGCTCGGCGTCGTAGCCGGCATCACCCCGTTCAACTTCCCGGCCATGGTGCCGATGTGGATGTATCCGCTGGCCATCGCCTGCGGGAACACGTTCGTCCTGAAGCCGTCCGAGCGCGATCCGTCGGCGCCGATGTTCGCCTGGCAGCTGTTCACGGATGCGGGCCTGCCCGAGGGCGTGCTCAACGTCGTCCACGGCGACAAGGAAGCGGTCGACACCATCCTCGACCATCCGGACATCAAGGCCGTGTCCTTCGTCGGCTCGACGCCTATTGCGGAGTACGTTTACCGCAGAGGCACGCAGGCCGGTAAGCGCGTCCAGGCCCTGGGCGGCGCCAAGAACCACATGGTCATCCTGCCCGATGCGGACCTCGACCAGGCCGCCGACGCGCTGATGGGCGCAGGCTACGGCTCGGCCGGCGAGCGCTGCATGGCGATCTCGGTGGCGGTGCCGGTGGGCGACAAGACAGCGGATGCGCTGGTCGCGAAGCTCAAGCCACGCGTCGAAGCGCTCAAGATCGGCCCCGCGACCGACAAGGACGCGCAGATGGGCCCGATCGTCTCAAAGGTGCAGCGCGACAAGATCGTCGGTTACATCGACTCGGGCGTCGAGCAGGGCGCGGAGCTGGTGGTCGATGGCCGGGGCTTCAAACTGCAGGGCTACGAGAACGGCTTCTTCGTCGGCGGCACGCTGTTCGACCACGTGAAGCCGGACATGAAGATCTACCGCGAGGAAATCTTCGGGCCGGTGCTGTCCGTCGTGCGCGCCGGCTCCTACCAGGACGCGGTCGACCTGATCCACGGCCACGAATATGCCAACGGCACGGCGATCTTCACCCGCGACGGCGACGCCGCGCGCGCCTTCGCCAACAACGTCAAGATCGGCATGGTCGGCATCAACGTGCCGATCCCGGTGCCGGTCGCCTATCACAGCTTCGGCGGGTGGAAGCGCAGTGCGTTCGGCGACGTCAACCAGCATGGCGAAGAGGGCGTGCGCTTCTGGACCAAGGTCAAGACGATTACCCAGCGCTGGCCCGACGGATCGGCGATGGGCAGCCAAGCCGAGGACGGCGCGGCGGCGCGGACGCAGGATGCGTTCGTCATTCCGACGATGGGGTAAGGATGGTCGGTAGCGACGTCCGTTATTCCCGTCACCCCGGGCCAGACCCGGGGTCCCGCGTCGTAGGCGGCGGCCCAGGAAAAGCGGGCCCCCCGGGAAAG
>JAEWLC010000062.1 GCA_023393475.1 Pseudomonadota bacterium | reverse complement strand
CCCCCCACCGCCGTCATTCCCGCGAAAGCGGGAACCCAGTGGGATGTCGCAGCGCCGGTGACGGCTGAGAGCTCGCACTGGGTTCCCCGCTTTCGCGGGAATGACCCCGCAGTACTTCCGCCCCACTTTCCACGCCATTTCCCCCATCGCACGTTTGAAATCCCCCAGCCGTTCGATAAGCTTAGCGCCAACGGAGTAGTTTCGGCTGGGGGCGCCGGAGCATGAGGGAATTTCTCATCACGCGGCTCGCGGCATTCATCGGCACGGTGGCCGGCACCGCGCTTGTGCTCTTCGTCCTGCTCGACCTGCTGCCCGGTTCGACGCTTGCTCCCGCCGAGCGCGTGCTGTCGCTGTTCGGGACCGCCGATACCTGGCTGCGCCTCGCCGTTACCCTGCCGCTGGCCTTGCTGGCGCTGGCGATCGCGGCTGCTGTCGGCTACGCGCTGCACCGCTTCGCAGCCGCTCCGCTCCGTCGGGCCATCGCCACGCTGCTCGCCGTGCTGCCGCCCTTCTGGCTCGGCATGCTGCTGTCACTGCTGCTCGGCGGCGTGCTCAGGCTCTTGCCCGCCGGCGGCTTCGTGCCCTGGAGCAATCCGGCCGGCGCCCTGGCTTCGCTCCTGCTCCCCGCGCTGGCGCTCGGCTTGCCCTATGCCGGGCAGATCGCGCTTCGGCTCGATGGCGGCCACGGCCTGCCCTTGCCGGCCATCCTTGGTCGCACCTTTGCCGCGCTATTGCTCGCAGCCTGCCTCGTCGAGAGTGTCTTCTATCTCCCGGGCCTCGGCCGGCTTGTTCTCGGCGCGGCCCAGGAGCATGATCTGCCGACCCTGCGCAGCGGGCTGTTCGCGCTGGTTGTCGTCGGTGCTGCCGGCGGGCTGATCGCCGCCCTGTCGCGCCTCGGCTTCGAGCCGGAGCTGCGGCGATGACCACCGATGTCGCCTACGCGCCTCCGGCGCGTCCGCCCTTCGACTGGCAACTGCTCGCCGGCCTCGCCGTCGTCGCGCTGGTAGCCCTCTCCGCGCTTCTCTCGCTGTTCTGGACGCCGCATGCCGGCGCCGCGGCCGCGACTCTGGCCGAGCCCGATCTGATCCATTGGCTCGGCACCGACGCGGAGGGGCGCGATGTCCTCTCCTCGCTGATGTCGGCCATGCTCGGCAGCCTGTCGCTCGCCGCCTTCGCCACCCTCGTCTGCCTCTTCATCGGCATTCCCATCGGCACCATCATCGCCCTGCGTTATGAAGGCGAGGTGCCCGCCGTCCCGACCCTGAGCCTGCCCGCGGCGGCGCTGGCCATCGCGCTCGTCGTCTCCGCTCTCGATGCGCCGGGCAATCTCACCGTCATCCTCGCCATCGTCCTGCCCGGGCTGCCCGCCACGGTGCAGCTGGTGGTGGCGTCGCTTCGTCCGCTCTGGCGCCTCGATTTCGTGACCTCGGCGCGGCTTGCGGGGCTCAGCGCCTTTTCGACCGCGCAGCGCCATGTCGTCCCGCGCCTGCTGCCGCCGCTTGTCGCCACTGCGTTCGAGCTGCTCGCCGTAGCGCTGCTGATCGAGGTCATGCTGGCCTTCGCCGGCCTCGGCACCCTGCCGCCGGGCACCAGCCTCGGGCTCATGCTCCGCGACGCGCAGCAGTTCCTCACCATCCGGCCGCTGCTCGTCATTGCGCCGGGGCTCGTCACCACCATTGCCGCCCTTGCCCTGCTTCTCGTTGCCGCGAGGTGCCGTCATGGCGCTCGTTGAGCTGAAGGGCTCCGGCATCGAGACGGGTCCGGGGCGCCGCTTCGGCAGCTTCGACCTCGTGCTCGAACCCGGTGGGGCCCTCGCCATCGTCGGCCGCGCCGGTTCGGGCAAGTCGCTCCTCGCCCGCGCATTGGCGGGGCAGGGAGGCTGGGTCGGCGAGGCGACGGTCGCGGCGAAAGTCGCGCTGCTGGATGCCACCGCCGATGCAGCCGGCCTCGCCGCCGAAATCGAGCGCGGCGCGACCCTGGTCGTCGCCGACGAGCCGGGCGCCGCCCATAGCCCGGCCGTCCAGCGCGACCTGCTGAGCGCGCTGCAACTCGCCCGGCGCGACCGGAACATCGGCCTCTTGATCCTCACGAGCGATCTGCGCCTGCCGCTCAGCATGGGTCTCGAGACGGCCATCCTTGCCGGCGGCACCCTTGTCGAGCGCGGCGCACCCGACGACCTGGTGATCCATCCCCGGCACGATGCGACGCGCGAACATGCCCTCGCGGTGCGCCCGCGCACGCGCACCATGGCCCGTCCGCCCGTGGGGGCGACGCTGCTCGAGTTCGAGGGCGTCACCCGGCACCTTGCCGATCCGCGCGATCGTCCGTGGTCGAAGCGCACCCCGATAGTGGCGCTGCAGCGGATCGACCTGAGCATCCGGCGCGGCGAAGCCGTGGGCCTCCTCGGCAATGCCGGCGCTGGCAAGTCCCTGCTGCTGCGCCTCGCCGCCGGCCTCGGCCGCACCACCGCCGGTGGCTTCGCCTTCGAGCGGCAGCGCTATCGCGGCTCCGACATGCCCCGCGCGGTGCGCGCCCGCATCGCCGTGCTGCTCCCCGATCCGCACGCCGCCTTCAACCCCGATCTTCCGGTCGGCCTCACCCTCACCGAACCGCTGCGCGTCGAGGAGCAGCTGCTGATCGACGAGCAGGCCGAGGGCCTCGTCGAAGCCGTGCGCGTCGTCGGGCTGTCACCCGAAGTGCTGAACTGGCTGCCCGGCGCCTTCGCCCCGCTCGATCTGCAGCGGCTGGCGCTGGCCCGTGCGCTCATCGGCCGCCCCAGCCTCGTGATGCTCGATGAACCGACGGCGCGGCTCGATCCGGTCGGCACCGCCCAGTTCATCCAGCTCTTCAACCGCGTGCGCTCCGACTACGGCCTGACCGTGTTATGGGCCTCGCGCAGCTTCGACATCCTTCGCCAGGTCGCGGACCGCATCGCCGTCCTCGATGGCGGCACCATCGTCGAACAGGGCCGTCCCGGTGAACTCTTCGAGTCCGGCACGCATCCGACCACGCGGGCGCTGCTCGTCCAGCGCTATCCCGAGCCGCCCCCGCCGATGCCGCCCGCAGCGGTTACGCCAGAGGCGGTCGAACCCGCCGAACCGACCGTGATTGAACCCGTGCCCCCGCCACCTGCCGAGCCGCTTGAACAGCCCGAGCTGCCGGAGGCATCACTTCCCGAGCCCGAGCCCGAGCCCGAGCCCGAGCCCGAGCCCGAGCCCGAGCCCGAGCCCGAGCCCGAAGCGCCGGTGATTGTCACATCAGGCGGTGACAGCGCCGATGAAGGAGCCGAAAGCGGGGAGCTCGAGCCTGTCCCCGCTGGGAGCGGCGACCGAGCCGGGAGCGTCGACGCCCCGGACGCGGACCGGGAGAGTGACGACCGCCGGGCTCTGCGTCATGTTGAAGGCGCATAGCATCGTCTCGCCATCCGCCTCGCGCGTGAACATCAGCACCCCCTCGGGTGCATCGATCGTCCGGATCGTGCCCTTCGACAGCGCCTGGTGCTCACGCCGGAATTTCAGCGTCGAGCGGTAGTGGTGCAGCAGCGAGTCGTTCTGCTTTTCCTGGATATCGGGCGCCTTGAGCAGGTGGTCGCCCGGCACCGGCAGCCAGGCGCGCGGCGCGGTCGAGAATCCGCCCAGATGCGCCGCGCCCTGCCACACCATCGGCGTGCGGCACCCGTCGCGGCCCTTGAACTGCGGCCAGAACTCGATGCCGTAGGGATCGACCAGATCCTCGAATGACAGCTCGGCCTCGGTGAGCCCCAGCTCCTCGCCCTGGTAGAGGCAGACCGAGCCGCGCATGGTCAGCAGCATCGTCGAGGTCAGCTTGCCGAACGCCTCGCGATCGCCGTGGCTCAGCCACCGGCTCACATGCCGCACGACATCGTGGTTGGAGAAGGCGAGGCAGATCCAGCCGTCGGGCGCATCCTTCTCGGTGAGGTCGATCGACTTGCGGAAATGCTGCGCGTCGAACGAGCCGCCGAGGTAGTCGAACGTGTAGGCCATGTGCAGCTTGTCGTCGCCCGAGGTGTACTGGGCCATGACTTCGAGCTGGTGCTGGCTGTCGCCGATCTCGCCCACCGTCGTCCGCCCCGGATACTCGTCCACCAGCGCCCGCAGCCGCTTCAGGAACTCGAGATTCTCCGGCTGGCTCTTGTCGTAGAGGTGTTCCTGGAAATTGTAGGGGTTCACCGCCGGCGCCGTGGACGCGTTGAAATCCTCCGGCTTCACCACCGGGTTGGATTCGAGCCCCAGCGAGCAGAAGTAGAAGTTCACCGTATCGAGCCGGAACCCGTCGACCCCGCGCTCGAGCCAGAACCGCATGTCGGCGAGCACCGCGTCCTGCACATCCGGATTGTGGAAGTTGAGGTCCGGCTGCGAGGCGAGGAAATTGTGCAGGTAATACTGCATCCGCCGGCTGTCCCAGTTCCAGGCCGAGCCGCCGAAAATCGAGAGCCAGTTGTTGGGCGGCGTGCCATCAGGCTTGGGGTCGGCCCACACATACCAGTCATGCCGAGGATTGGTCCGGTTCTGCCGGCTCTCGGTGAACCACGGATGCTTGTCCGACGTGTGCGAGATCACCTGGTCGATGATCACCTTCAGCCCGCGCGAATGCGCCTTCTCGATCAGCCGATCGAAATCCCCGAGCGTGCCGAAGATCGGGTCGACGTCGCGGTAGTTGGAGACGTCGTAGCCAAAATCCTTCATCGGCGAGGTGAAGAACGGGCTCAGCCAGATCGCATCGACCCCGAGGTCGGCCACGTAGTCCAGCCGCTCGGTGATCCCCACGAGATCGCCCACGCCGTCGCCGTTGTGATCCTGGAACGAGCGCGGATAGATCTGGTAGATCACCGCCCCGCGCCACCAGTCCCGGTCGAGCGGCTGCTCCGGAGTGGACTTCTGCTCCGTCATCGGCGGAACAGCCATCATCGGCGGCACAACGCTCATGGGGGGACTCCTGCGGCTATCTCCGCGAGCTTTGGCGCGCAGGCAGGGAGGAAGTCAATGCACGCTTTCCCGGCGAGGCAACCGTCCGGCTATTTGCAGTTGGCGCGCAACTCCTTCAACACCGCCGAAGAGCCGCGACCCGTAAAGGTGGCAGCGTCATGGAGCTGTGAGACGCCAGCGTCTGGGTTCTCGGACACTCCGATCCGCATGCTGTTTGTCGCGGCCACTGTCGCTAGCCAGTCTTTCAGGTGGGGACTGGTGAACGCGTAGGTGCTTCCTGCGGGTAGCTGCAGCGCTACCCAGTTGCCATTGCTTGGCACCAGGGTCAGTCAGATCGGCTTGTCCGCGTTGCTCTGGCCATACGTCGCGTCTGCCGGCGTATAGGTGAGTGCGATCGCCCCTTCGTGGCAGCTGAAATATAGCCATGCATCCTTGTCGAAGATGCCGACAGAGGCCTCGTCGTTGACGACAAACGAGGTCCAGCGGTCGCTCGGTGGCGGTTGCAGAGCAGCGAGCAGCGCTTCGGCGCGCGCAATGTCCTCCGCCGCGTCGCTCATGCCCGCATCCTTTGCCTTCCGGTACCACTCGAGTGCCTCGCCCACGTCCGAGGGCACGCCTATGCCCTCCTCGAGTGCCCGTGCTGCTCCCCTCATGGCCCACATGTCGCCGGCTTGCGCCGCTGAAAGGTACAGCGAAAAGGCGCGCGGATAGTCGACGGGGCCCCCCTCGCCCAAAGTAAGCATGCCGGCCAGTATGGTCATGCCGTCGATGTCGCCCAGATCGCTTGCTCGCTCGTAAAGCGCACGGGCTCGTTCCTTTTCCGCTGGTGTAGCGGTCTCCGTGTCGAGCGCCATCGCTGCTTCCATCAAAAGACCGGCGTCGTCGGGCAGACCAGAGGTGTCTTCCCCGGCTGAGCTGGATCCCCCACCCAGCGCTGCCAGCAGGCCGGGCGCGTCGAATGTATCGCCAGCGTCGACCGCCTTCTGATACCACCGCCGCGCCTCATCGAGGTCCGTGGGGACGCCTGTTCCGTCGCGGGACATTGTCCCGAGCTTGACCATGGCATCCGTCCAGCCCTCATCGGCTGCTTGCCGATACAGTTTGGCCGCTGCCGCGCGGTCTGCGACTACTCCCTCTCCGGCGAAATACATGTCGCCGAGTTCCGTCATCGCCCAGATGTCGCCGCGGTCTGCGCCTTCCTGCAGGAAGAGCAGAGCCAGCGTGCCGTTGGCCTCGACTCCGTCGCCGGATCTGTAGGCAACGCCCATATAGGTGCCGGCATGCAAGTAGCCTGCATCATAGGCCTTCCTGTAGTAGTCGAACTTTGCGGCCGGGTCGGGCGGATCGCCCCACATCATCGAGAAACCCATGTCAGCAAAGGACTCGGCGTCGCCCTGATCGATGCCCAATTGGAACATCCGCTGCGCCTCGGCGACGTCCCTTGTCTCGAAGCCGAACAGATGTGCCTTACCGAGCAGTCGGCTCGCGACGATGCTGCCTTGTGCCAGTGCACGGTTGGCAAGGTCGCGCGCGCGATTCTTGTCCTCGGTGACGCCGGTGCCGTAGAGATAGAGCGAGGCGACGCCGGCAAGCCCGTCGGCATTTCCGGCATCCGATGCCGCCTGATACCAATGCAGCGCCTGGCCGGCATCTGACTCCACGCCACGGCCCGTGTGATAGGCCTCGCCCAGCCTGTACATCGCAGCCGGATCCCCCGCAGCGGCGAGTTCCTGGTACATTTCGACGGCGCGATTGTCCTTCTCGGGGTCGTACCTCAGCCACAGGGCCTCAGCATCCTGCACGCTCGCCGATGGGCCTTCCGGTGCCGTCCGGCTGTCTTCGATCGGGCTCGCGCCCGCCGCGATCTCGGCGAGTTTCGCCGCCGCCCCCGGATGGCCCGCCTGCGCTGCCTTGAGGTACCAGTCGATCGCCTTCTGCCGATCCGCCGCGACGCCGTTCCCGCTGAGGTAGGATTCGCCGAGGAAGGCCATCGACAGCGCGTCCCCCGCTGCCGCGGCCTCCTCGAACAGCTCCACGGCCTTGGCCTTGTCCGCGGCGCTGCCGGTGTAGAGCAGCATGGCCTGGTTCCGGAGTTCGGCACCACCGTCGGCCGGCGCCGACTGCGCCAGTGTTCCGCCGCAGAGAGCCATCGAGAGACATGCGGCAACAGTCAGCCGGCAGAATAGCCCGTACGTCATTGCAAATGCCCCCAACATAACTTGCAAACGACAATAGAATGGGGGCTCGCCAAGTCAATTGACTGGGATGTGGAGAGTAGGGGGGCGAGATACTCGCCTAAAACGAAAGGGCGGCCCGTTGGACCGCCCTCCCGTTCGTGACCTTCGTGAGAAGATCGAATGTATCAGCCGGTGGCTGACGGACGGACTTAGAAGTCCATGCCGCCCATGCCGCCCATGCCGCCGCCGCCCGGCATTGCCGGGGCAGCTTCCTTCGGCACCTCGGCGATCATCGCCTCGGTGGTGATGAGGAGCGAGGCAACCGAAGCGGCGTCCTGCAGCGCGGTGCGGACGACCTTCACCGGGTCGACCACGCCCATGGCGATCAGGTCGCCATACTCGCTGGTCTGGGCGTTGTAGCCGTAGTTGGCCGAAGCGTTCTCGAGGATCTTGCCCACGACAACCGAGCCTTCATCGCCGGCATTGTTGGCGATCTGGCGGACGGGCTCCTGCAGAGCGCGCTTGACCAGATTGATGCCGGCCTGCTGGTCGGAGTTGGCACCCTTGACGGTGAGAGCCGCCGAAGCACGGAGCAGGGCGACGCCGCCGCCCGGGACGATGCCTTCTTCAACCGCGGCGCGGGTCGCGTTCAGGGCGTCGTCGACGCGGTCCTTGCGCTCCTTCACCTCGACTTCGGTCGAGCCGCCGACCTTGATCACCGCAACACCGCCGGCGAGCTTGGCCAGGCGTTCCTGCAGCTTCTCCTTGTCGTAGTCCGACGAGGTCTCTTCGATCTGCGCCTTGATCTGGGCAACACGGCCCTCGATGTCCGACTTCTGACCGGCGCCGTCGACGATCGTGGTGTTCTCCTTGGAGATTTCCACGCGCTTGGCAGTGCCGAGCATGTCGAGGCCGACGTTCTCGAGCTTGATGCCGAGGTCTTCCGAGATCACCTGGCCGCCGGTGAGGATCGCGATGTCCTCGAGCATGGCCTTGCGGCGGTCACCGAAGCCCGGAGCCTTGACGGCAGCGACCTTGAGGCCACCACGCAGACGGTTGACGACGAGCGTGGCCAGGGCCTCGCCCTCGATGTCCTCGGCCACGATCAGCAGCGGGCGCTGCGACTGGACGACGGCTTCGAGGATCGGCAGCATGGCCTGGAGGTTCGAGAGCTTCTTCTCGTGCAGCAGGATCACCGGGTCCTCGAGGACGGCGGTCATCTTCTCGGCATTGGTGACGAAGTACGGCGAGAGGTAGCCGCGGTCGAACTGCATGCCCTCGACGACGTCGAGTTCGGTCTCGGCGGTCTTGGCTTCCTCGACGGTGATCACACCCTCGTTGCCGACCTTCTGCATCGCATTGGCGATCATCTCGCCGATTGCGGTCTCGCCGTTGGCCGAAATGGTGCCGACCTGGGCGACTTCGGAGTTGGCCGAAATGGTCTTCTTGGCCTTCCCGAGGTTCTCGACGACTTCAGCGACGGCGAGGTCGATGCCGCGCTTTAGGTCCATCGGGTTCATGCCGGCGGCGACGAGCTTGATGCCCTCGTTGACGATGGCCTGGCCGAGAACGGTCGCGGTGGTGGTGCCGTCACCGGCGATGTCGTTGGTCTTCGAGGCCACGGCGCGCAGCATCTGGGCGCCCATGTTCTCGAACTTGTCCTCGAGCTCGATCTCCTTGGCGACGGTGACGCCGTCCTTGGTGATGCGCGGGGCGCCGAACGACTTGTCGATCACGACGTTGCGGCCCTTCGGACCGAGCGTGACCTTCACCGCGTTGGCAAGGATGTTGACGCCACGGA
>JAEWLC010000052.1 GCA_023393475.1 Pseudomonadota bacterium | reverse complement strand
TGCGGCCGCTCGCCCTCGCCGGATTCTTCCAGTTGCGGCTCGAGCTTGCGCTTGAGGCGGCGATCGATGCGGTCGAGATAGATGTAGATCACGGGCGTGATGTACAGCGTCAGCAGTTGCGACAGGCAGAGGCCGCCGACCACGGCGACGCCGAGCGGCTGGCGCAGTTCGGCGCCAGCGCCGGCGCCGAGCGCGATCGGCAGCGTGCCGAAGATCGCGGCGAACGTCGTCATCATGATGGGACGGAAACGCAACAGCGCCGCCTCGCGGATCGCGTGTTCGGCGCTCAAGCCCACGCGCCGCCGTTCCAGCGCGAAGTCCACCATCATGATGGCGTTCTTCTTGACGATGCCGACCAGCATCACGATGCCGATCATCGCGATGACGGACATTTCCATCCCGAACAGCATCAGCGTCAGAATCGCGCCGATACCGGCCGACGGCAGACCCGAAATGATGGTGATCGGGTGGATGAAGCTCTCGTAGAGAATGCCGAGGATGACGAAGGCGGCGAACACGGCGGCGAGGATCAGGACGCCCTGCCCGCGCAGCGAATCCTGGAACACCTGCGCCGTGCCGGAGAAGTTGGTGGCGATCGTCGCCGGCAGATTGGAGCTCTGCTCCAGCTTGGTGATCTCGTCGACCGCATAGCCGAGCGAGTAACCGGGAGCGAGGTTGAACGAGATCGTCACCGCCGGCTGCTGCGCCTGGTGGTTGATCTGCAGCGGACCGACGGACGGAACCAGCTTCGCCACCGCCGACAGCGGGATGGGCTGGTTGTTCTGGGTCTTCATGAAGATCTTGGAGAGATCGGACGGGTCGACGCGGAACTGCGGCTGCACTTCCAGAATGATCTGGTAGTCGTTCGACGGCATGTAGATGGTGCCGACCTGGCGCGAACCGTAGGCGTTATAGAGCTGGTTGCGCACCTGATCGACGGTGACGCCGTAGACCGCGGCCTTTTCGCGATCGACATCCACCGTCATCTGCGGGTTCTTGATGTAGAGATCGGTGGTGACGTCGAGCAGGCCCGGAACCTTCTCGATCTTGTCGCGCATCTCCGGCGCCAGCCGGTACAGCGAGTCGGTGTCGCCGCTCTGCATGACGTATTGATACTGGCTCTTGGAAATCCGGCCGCCGATGTTGAGATTCTGGATCGGCTGGAAGAACGCCTGAATGCCGGGAACCTTACGTGCATTGGCGCGCAGCCGTCCGATGATCGCGTTGAGGTGTTCGCGCTCCTTTTTCGGCTTCAGCGCGACGAACAGCCGGCCGTAATTCGCCGTGGTGTTCGGCCCGCCGGCGCCGACGGTGGAATTGATGTACTCGATCGCCGGATCGGATTTCAGCACCTCGACCAGCGCCTGCTGCCGCTCCGTCATTGCCGCGAAGGAGGTGTCGGTGGCGGCTTCGGTGACCCCGATCAGGAAGCCGGTGTCCTCCTGCAGGAAGAAGCCCTTCGGGACGATCATGTAGAGATAGACGGTGCCGAACAGGGTGGCAAAGGTCACCATCAGCATCAGGAACTTGCGCGCCAGCACCCAGTCGAGGGTCCATTCATAGGCACGCAGCCAGGAATCGAACATCGCCTCGAAGGCGCGCAGCACGACGTTCGGGCGCTTGGCCGCGTTATGCGCCCGCAGCAGCCGCGCGCACAGCATCGGCGTCAGCGTCAGCGAGACGAAACCCGACACGATGATCGCGACCGACACGGTGACGGCAAATTCACGGAACACGCGGCCGACAATGCCGCCCATCAGGAGCACCGGGATGAACACCGCGATCAGCGAGAAGGTGATCGAAATGATGGTGAAGCCGATCTCGCGCGCGCCCTTCAGCGCCGCCTCGAACGGCCGCATGCCCTGCTCGATGTGGCGGACGATATTCTCCAGCATCACGATGGCGTCGTCGACCACGAAGCCGACCGAGAGCGTCAGCGCCAGGAGCGTCATGTTGTTGATGGAATAATCGAGCGCATACATCACCGCGCAGGTGCCGAACAGCGAGATCGGCACCGCCAGCGCCGGAATGAAGGTGGCGGAGGCCGAGCGCAGGAACAGGAAGATGACGAGGATGACGAGCCCGATGGCGATCAGCAGCGTTTCCTCGACGTCCGCCACCGCCTGGCGGATCGACACGGAACGGTCCATCAGAACGTTGATCGACACCGATGGCGGGATCTGCGCCCGCAAAGTCGGCAGTTTTGCCAGGATGGAATCGACCACCGCCACCGTGTTGGCGTCGGGCTGTTTCTGGATGCCGAGCACGATGGAACGATCACCGTTCAGCCAGCTTGCGATCTTGTCGTTCTCGACGCTGTCGTAGATCCGCGCCACCTCGTCGAGCTTGACCGGGGAGCCGTTGCGCCAGGCCACCACGATCTGGCGATAGTCGATCGCCTTGTCCATCTGGCCCGAGGCCTGCAGCGCCACATCCTGCTTCGGTCCGTTCAGCGTTCCCACCGGGGTCGACGAGTTGGCGGCCGACACCGCATTGCGGATGTCGTCAAGCGACAGCCCGCGCGCCGCAGCGGCTTCCGGATCGGCCTGGACGCGAATGGCAAATTTCTGGGCGCCGTAGACGCTGACCTGCGCGACGCCCGGAATTTGAGACACCGTCTGGCCGATATTGATCTCGGCATATTCGTTGACGGTAGACAACGGCAGCGTGGACGAGCCGAGCACCACGAACAGCA
>JAEWLC010000019.1 GCA_023393475.1 Pseudomonadota bacterium | reverse complement strand
CGGGCTGAAGCGGCCCTTGAGGTTGTCGGCGAGGCGCACCGCGACCCGCCGGTCGCGCTCGCTCGCCCGCTCGTCGGTGACGATGCGGATCCCCCGCGCGATCCCCCCTTCGTCGACCAGCACCGTGAACACCACCGGGTGGGCGTAGATCGAGGTGCCGCCCTGCGCGAAGCGGTACTCGTCCTCGAGCGCCCGCGCGATGTAGTCCTGCTCGTCGTCATAGGTGAAGAACACCTCGTGCAGGCCGGATGCCTCGGCCGGGCACTTGGCGAACTCGGTGAAGTCCTTGAGGGCGATCGAGGGCGGCCCGCCATTGGTGCCGCAGGCGACCAGCGCGACCGCACTCAGCGGAATCTGCGTGATCGGATCCCCGAACTTGACGTCCCAGATGGTGAACTCGGGGACGTAGTTCAGCTTCGCCTCGGCCTGCGCCAGGGCCGGCGACGGCGCGGGGAGCGCCATCGCGAGGCCGAGCCACATCGCTGCAGCGAGGCGCTTCATGCCTATTTCTTCATGAAGGCGCAGGCCTTCTCGGCCGATTTCTCGAACCAGGCCGCGCAGTCCTCGTAGGTCGCCTTCGGCTTCCCCTGGATCGAGGTCATGATGTAGGCGACGAGGTTGACGATATCGTCCTTCTTGATCGACTTGCCCTTGTGCGGGCCCTGGCCTTCCTCGAAATCGGCGGCCACCTGGCCGTAGCAGCGGTCGTCCTTGTAGGCCTGGCTGTCATGGTAGGGCATCGGCGTGCCGGGGATGCCGCAGGTGATGATCTCGATGAAGCCGGGAGCGTCGAGGCCGGATTCGCGAAGCAGCGCCGCGGCGCCTTCCGAGCGCGGGTTCTTGCCCGTGCCGTCGCCGTCCCAGCCGTGGCAGGAAATGCAGTTGCCGCCGTTGGAGCTGAACATGCGCTTGCCGCGCACGATGTCGGCGCCTTCCAGTTCAACCACCCCTTCGATCTTGGTGAGGTCGGCATTGGCCGGCAGTGCCGCGGCGGCGCCGCCGGCGGGAGCATTGGCGGCGATGGCGACCGAAGTCGCTGCGATGGCGCCGGCGACGAGCAGCAGCGCGAGGGGTTTGCGGAGGGACATGTGGCTTCCTCTGTCTGGCACAAAGGCCGGGCGGCCTGAGCCGCCCGGCGCAATCTTGTTGCCGTGTCGCCGCTTAGAGCGCGAACACGTAGAGCACGTTGGCCGCCGGGCGACCGACCAGTTCGGGGTAACCGAAGGTGGTCAGCGCGCTGCCGCCCGAAGCGATGGCGATGAACTGCTTGCCATCGACTTCGAAGGAGATCGCCGGAGCGGTGAACGAACCACCCAGGTTGATCGACCACTTCTGCTCCAGCGTCTTTGCGTCATAGGCGCCGAAGGTGCCGTCGAGTTCGCCGGTCCAGACCAGGTCCGGAGTGGACATCACGCCGGCATAGTTCGGGTACGGACGATCGAGCTGGGCGATCTGCTTGCCGGTCGACACGTCGAAGGCGAAGAGCGAACCGGTCAGCGCACCCGAGCCAGCCTGCGAACCGCCGCTGAACGTGGTGTTGTCGCCGGGCTTTTCTTCCTTGGTCGACATGTCCGAGCAACCCTCGATGCCGGCGCCGTAGGCAACCGCAGTGCTCGGGTCGAAGGCCGGCGGCCAGAAGTTCATGCCGCCCTGGATATGCGGGCAGGTCAGCACGTTCTCGCCACCGCGACGCAGGGCGCCGTTGGCATATTCCTGCAGCGACTTGGACGCATCGTACTCGACCGGCTTGCCGGTCTTGGGGTCGACGCCCTTGGTCCAGTTCAGCTGCTTCACATACGGGCTGGCAGCGATGAACGAGCCGTTGGTGCGGTCGAGCGTGTAGAAGATGCCGTTGCGGCCGAAGTGGGCCAGCACCTTGCGGTCTTCCCCGTCGACCTTGGTATCGACGAGCAACTGGGCGCCGACTTCGTCATAGTCCATGTAGTCGCCCGGGGTGTACTGGAAGTACCACTTGAGCTCGCCGGTGTCGGCGTCGAGGGCAACGGACGAGTTGGTGTAGAGGTTGTCGCCCGGACGGTATTCGGGGTCGAACATCGGCACCGGGTTACCCGTGCCCCAGTAGGTGGTGTTGGTCGCCGGATCGTAGGAACCGGTCACCCAGGTCGCGCCGCCGCCGGTCTTCCAGCAGTCCGGATTGCCGGCTTCTTCGCACTTCCAGGTCTCCGAACCGGGCTGGCCGGGCTCGGGAATGGTGTTGAAGCGCCACTTCTCCTCGCCGGTCTTGGCGTCGAGCGCTGCGACCCAGCCACGGGTGGCCCAGTCACCGTAGGACTGGCCGACAAGGACCATGTCCTTCACCACCAGCGGAGCATTGGTGAAGCCTTCGCCCGGCTCGGTGCCGATCTGCTGATCCCACACCACGTCGCCGGTTTCGTCGTCGAAGGCCATGACGCGGCCGTCGTTGAGGGCGGTGATCACGAGGTTGTCGACGAGAGCGAGGCCGCGCGAGGCGAGCAGGATGCCGCGGCTCGGGTCCTTGTCGATGCCGGTGTCGCCGATCCAGGCGAGCTTGCCCGACTTACCGTCGGTGGCGTCGATCTTGTAGGGCGTACCCCACGGATCGGAGATGTAGAGGAAGCCGTCCTTGGCGAGCGGCGTGCCTTCCATCGAGCCCGCGCCGAAGCCGGCCGGCTCCGAACCACCGAGCGGAATCGCGAACGCCAGCTTCAGGCCGGAAACGTTCGCGGCAGTGATCTGGTTGAGCGGCGAATGGCGGCTTGCGCTGTAGTCGCGGTGAACCGAAAGCCAGTTAGCGGCTTCGCTCTCGCTCCCTGCGGCAGCAAGTCGCTCCGCGGTCACGTCTGCGGCCAGTGCAAGGCCCGGCAACGCCAGCATGCTGCCCGCCAACATAGCGGACATCAAGTGTTTCAGGCGCATCGTCATTCCCCCCTCTGATTGGTTTTACGGGTTGCGTCGGCAGCCACATAAGACCGATCCAAGGAGGCAGATTCCAATGTCCTCTATTGGAATTTCTGTTGGCCACCCGCAGCCACGAGGACGGGCATCGCCATCTCGCGTTCAGTCCTCGGCTTCTCCGCCAGCGGCAGTTCGAGCACGCTCTCGCGCGGCACGTTCTGGCTGTACTCGTTGCGGCAGAAGTCGGTGAGCTGCTTGAAGATGTTGGCGTAGCCCGGCAGCGTCATCAGGTGCTTGGGCATGGCGAGGACGATCGAGCGGTCCATGCCGGGGAGCGTGTGGACCCGGATCCGGTTGCGCACGGAACTCGGCAGGCTCGGCAGCAGCGAGAACGGCACATGCGCCGTCGCGAGGCCCTCGGCGACGATATCGGCCGCCGCCACGTAGGTCATGGCGGTGAAGGTCGGCGTCGCGAAGGGCAGGCTCGAGCGGTACCACGCATCCGACACCGGCCGCATCGGCACGTTGGCGCTGATCTCGACATAGCGGTTGAGGGCGAGCGGCAGGGTCGCCGGCTTCACCCCCTTGCCCAGCGCCTTTTCCAGCATGCCCTCGGGCACGTCGGCCGGCACCAGCAGCACCATCGGGTCGCGGAACAGCAGGGCGGTCGAGAAGCTGGAGCGATCCTCGGCCAGCGCGTCGTCATTGACGATCACGCAGTTGAGCTGGTGCAGCCGCAACTGCTCGACCAGCTCGCTGCTGGTCGTCGCATAGGTGACCTCGAACTTGGCAAAGCCCTGTTCCTCGCTGGCGATGCGGGCCGCCGCCGAAAGGAAGCGCCCGCGCAGCGTTGGCGAGAGCCCGATCCTCAAAAACACCCGGCTGTCGACATAGCGCTTCTCGTGCTCGTCGATCGCCTGGTCGAACTTGCGCAGCACGTCGTCGGAGAACTTGAACCAGTACTCGCCCGACGGCGTGAGGCTCACCGAGCCCGTGCGGTTGCGGTTGATGAGCTGCGTGCCGAGCCGCTCCTCGAGCTTGGCCAGCTGCTGGCTGATCGAGGGCTGGCTCAGTCCGACGCGCCGCGACGCTTTCGTGATCGACCCGGCGATCACGACGGCGCGGAAAATTTGCATCTGCTTGAGGGTGATATCCATGACGTGGCCTGACTTGGTTCCCCCGTGTGACACAATGCATCACATTCGGTAAGCTAATAGAATGTCGCATCAGGCGAATGGCTGCACACTCCGACCATCGTCGTATACGCAGCAAAAAGCCCTCCCCATTGCTGGGAAGGGCTCGAATCGGCACGGCTCAAATCGAGTTTACTGGGCGGCCGGGGCACCTTCTTCCGCAGCCGGGGCGGCAGCCGAAGCGCTGGAGAACGTCTCGAGATAGGCGACGAGGTTGTCGATATCGGTGACTTCCTTGAGGCCCGGGAAGCTCATCTTGGTGCCCTTGATGAAGTCCTTCGGCTTGGTCAGGAATTCGTGCAGCGTCTCGGACGACCACACGACGCCAGCGGCGCCGGCTTCGATCATCGCCTTCGAGTACTTGAAGTCGGCATGGCTGCCGGCGACGCGGCCGAAGAGATCGTTGAGCTCGGGGCCGACCTTGTTCTTGGCGCCTTCGCCGACGGCGTGGCACGAAGCGCACTTCTTGAACACCTTCTCACCCGCAGCGGCATCGCCCTGGGCGAACGCGGGGGCGGCCATCAGCGCGGTAAGTGCGAGGCCAAGGGCCAGACCAGGGGCGACGACTTTCATACTTTTCACTCCGTTTCGCCGCCTCTCGGGCAGCGGGCGCTGTTCGCGCGCGTCTTCACTCTGTGCCATTACGCACTTTCCCAGTCGGCCTAATGCCACGGCCGAAGGCCGGTTTGCCCAATATTGCTTATTGCGATGGCGCGCTAATGCGACTGCCGCCGGATGCGACGGATGCCGAGAAAGACCGCCAGCACCACGAACGGCGCCGATACCGCCAGCATCTCGCCCTTGGTGAACGGCAGCACCTCGTGCAGCCCCTCGAACACATAACCGAGGATGCCGAGCGCGTAATACGAGATGGCGATGATCGACAGCCCTTCGACCGTCATCTGCAGCCGGTACTGGCTGCGCCCGGTCTGGCTGATGGCGTCGAGCACCGAACGATTCTGAGTCTGGATCGAGAGCGTGATCCGCGCGTCGAGCAGCTCGATGCCGCGCTGCACCTTGTCGGTGAGCGCCACCAGCCGCTTTTCGGTCGCCTTGAGCGTCGCCAGCGCCGGCTGCGCCCGGTTGTTGACGAAGCGCTCGATGGTGGTGAATTCCCCGATCGCCTTTTCCCTGAGCCGCGTCAGCCGTTCGGCCAGCACGTCGCCATAGGCCTGCGAGGCGGCGAAGCGGAAGCTCGTCTCCTCGACCGTGCGGCCGATCTCGATCGAGAGCCTGTGCAGCGCCTCGAGCGCCTGGTGATGCGCGTCGACCGTGTCGTTGTCTCCCGCCTGCTGCATGATCGCGGCGAGCTGGCGCTCGTAGTTCGACACCCGCCCGCCGATCTCGCGGGCGAGCGGCAGCCCGATCAGCGCCATCATCCGGTAGGTCTCGATCTCGAGCAGCCGGCGCGCGATGACGCCGATCCGCAGTTCGCCGCTCCGCCCGGCCGCGACTTCGAACCTCGTGTAGCCGTCCTTGTCGAGATGGAAATCCGTCGCCGCCTCGGCCCCGCCCTCGAAGATCGAGGAGTAGCAGAGGCTCAGCGGATTGAAGCCCTCGAGCGCCTTCTCCCCGATCGTCGCGGTCGGCATCACGTCGACCCGCGTCGCGAAGGCGAGCAGCAGGTCGTCATGCAGCTCGAGCCCGATGCCGGCGGGACGGTCATCCCACTCGTCCACCGGCCCGCTCCAGGTCATGGTCGCGAACTCGTTGTGCAGCTCCCAGGTCACGTGCCGCCCGTCATGCTCGAAATCGAGCTGGCGCGCCCAGGACGGACCCTGCGGCGCGGCGTGGGCGACAAGCGCCATCTTCTCGTGCAGCCGCCTGAGATCGCCTCCGCCATCGGCGCTCATGAAGCCCAGTCGCCGGATGCGGATCGGCGGCGTCATCGGCAGCACCGGCCGCGCATGCGTCTCCGCATCGATCAGCCGGCGGTAGGGATGTTCATGCCACGTCACGGGTAGTGCTCCGGGGCCGGGAACGGCCAAAGGTTGCCTTGCGAAGCAGCCAGCGTGAACGGTGCCGCACCGGCCCGCAATCGCCACTTTGTCGCGTATGGGCCGATCTCATTTGGCATTTCCTATGCGATGCATTGGAAAGTGCGCGCTCCGCGACATGTTAGCGGTTGCCAAAGGGGTGCCTTCGCGTCGCGAAGCGCCGGAGGACGGAGTGTTGCCTTGGACGACGTGAAGGCTGCGGTCATCGGACCGCCTACGGAAATTCGCGACTACGCGCCGGTGCTGCGCTGGCTCATCGTCATGGTGCTGGTCGTGCTGGTGCTGCTGACGCTGTTGCAGACGGGCCTGCTGACGACGGTCCTGCAGTCCGACCACACCCGCATCTCGCTGCTCATCTTCGCGCTCTTCATCCTCACCTCGCTGCATGCCCTGTTCCAGGCGGTCGAGATCAGCCGCGAGCTGATCGCCGCCCGCAAGGCCCGCGCCGTGATCGAGGCCGAGAGCGCCACCGGCTTCCGACTCCTCGGCGACAAGGTGCTGACCGGGGCCGGGACCATGCTCGAGCCCGGCATCCTCACCGCTCACGCGGCCAACCTGATCCGCAAGTCCGACCTCGGCCCCAAGGGCCGGCTCGACCAAACGCTGCTCTTGCGCAATGTCGCCGACAAGCTGCGCCACCGCGAAAAGCTCGGCCTCTTCGTCTCAGAGGGCCTGCTGCGCCTCGCCCTGCTCGGCACCGCCATCGGCTTCATCCTGATGCTGATCCCGATCGCCGGCCTCTCGTCCTTCGACGCCGAGACCCTGCGCGGCGCCCTTGCCGGCATGACCGGCGGCATGGCCGTGGCGCTCAACGTCACCGTCTCCGGCATCGCCGCGGCACTGGTGCTGAAGTTCGAGTATTTCCAGCTCGACGAAGCGATCGGGGAACTGTTCTCGTCCATCGCCGAAGTCAGTGAAATCCATGTCGTGCCGGCGATCGAGGCGGGACGCGATGGACGGGCCTAGTCTCTTCACCGGCTCCGAAAGCGACGACGGCACCTTCGTTCCGTTCACCGACATCCTGTTCAACGCGCTGCTCGGCTTCGCGATGATGGTGTTCATCGCCTTCGCCCTGATCCGCCCCGATGCGAAATCCGGCATCATCGACACCAACGCCGAGTTCATCATCACGACGAGCTGGCCGGACAATAACGACGACGACATCGACACTTATGTGCAGGGGCCGAGCGGCGACGTGGTCTGGTACCACTCGATGGCCAAGGGCTTCATCACGCTCGATCGCGACGACCGCGGCAACTACCTCGACGAGGTCACCGTCAACGGAGTCACCCACCATGTCGCGCTGAACCAGGAAACGGTGAGCGTGCGCGGCATCGTGCCGGGCGAGTACATCATCAACATCTACCACTACACCAACCCGTCGGCTGCCGCCGTGCCGGTGACGGTGAAGGTCGAAAAGATCAATCCCAAGGTCTCGGTCGTCTACTACGACACGCTCGTCCTCGACAGGAAGGGCGACGAGAAGACGGTGATCCGCTTCACCGTCGAGACCGATGGCAGCGTCAGCAACATCAACACCGTGCCGGTGTCGCTGATCCAGTCCGTGCGGAAGGGCTGACCCGGATGCAGACCCTCGTCATCACCGGCTCCATCGCCCTCTTCCTGCTGCTCGCGCTGCTGCTCCTCAGCCTCAACCTCTTCTCGCTGTGGAAGTGGTGGATCAAGGCCATCGCCATCGTCGCGACGCTCGGTGCGGTGGTGGTGCTCTATTTCACCATGACCGGCCTCATCGGCTGGTCCTCCACCGACCAGATGCCGAAGCGCTTCAGCCTGCTGGCGACGCGCATCGTCGAGCCCGACAAGCTCAAGAACCTCCCCGGCCACATCTATCTCTGGGTCGAGGAAGTCGACGACAACCAGATCGTCATCTCCCCGCCCCGCGCCTTCGAGGTCCCCTACGAGATCGAGACGGCGAGCGACGTCGCGACTGCCCAGCAGCAGATCGAGGGCGGCGGCAAGGTGCTCGGCCAGTTCGAGGCGACGAGCACCGAGGAAGCGGCCAAGGACATGAACCCGCAGGAAAAGGGCGACACGGCCGTAGCGATGCAGGGCAACACCACCGACAAGACCGGCCAGGGCGGCGAAGGCTTCGAGACCATCGGCGATCCGAGCAGCCTCGTCTTCTCCGAAATGCCCCCGGTCCCGCTGCCCAACAAGGAACTCATCCCCATCGAGCGCACCGGCGCCATGCCGCACTGAGGTATTGCAGGTCGAGCCAGAACCACGGTCGTCATTCCCGCGAAAGCGGGAACCTAGTGGGATGTCGCAACGCTTGGATGGAGGTCGATAGTCAGCACTGGGTTCCCGCTTTCGCGGAAATGACGCCGGTATGGGCGGATACGATCCATGCACCCACCGGCCTGTGCCTTCAGCCTCAGGCCTTCCCCAATGCCTCCACGGCATAGGTCAGCGCATTCTCGACGGCCCGGATCTCCACCACCACCGGCGCCACCAGCGGATCGGACTCCCAGGCCGTAAAGCCGCGCGCCTTGGCGAAGGCGGTCATCTCATCGGCGCGCCTGCCGACGATTTCCGCCGCCGATCGCGCCTCGCTGAGCGCATCGGCCCGCACCGAACCGGGAGTCTGCGGATTGTTGGCGAGCGATTGCAGCCGCTTGGCGTTGACCCGCCACTGCCGCGCAAACTCCTCGGCCCGCTTCACGCGGAACGAGATCACCGTATCGCTCAGTTGCTCGTCTCCCATCCCGCCACCATTGATTCGCGCCGCACCGGAGTCAATTTGGCCCGCTGATTTTGGTGTCGCTATGACCGCCGCATAGCAAACCAGAGGCGCCTCACTGCAGCGGCTTCAGGTCCGCGAGCAGGGTCGGCACCAGTTCGCTCACCGTCGGGTGCACATGCATCGTGCCGATGATCGTATCGACCGTCACCCCCGCCTTCATCGCTTCGAGCAGCGACTGCATCACCTCGTCAGCCTCGATGCCGAGGAGGGCCACGCCGAGGATCATCCGCGTTTCCGCGTCGGCGAAGACCTTCATGAAGCCCAGCGTCTCCGCCCGCTCGTTTGCCCGGCTCACCCGCGTCATCGGCCGTGTCGCGACCAGCGCCTTCCGCCCCGATGCCCGCACTTCCGCCTCGCTCATCCCGGCCCGCCCGAGCGGCGGATCGATATACATCGCATAGGCCGGCACCCGCTCGCTGACCTTGCGATCGGCGCCGTCGAGCAGGTTCTGCGAAACGATCTCGAAGTCGTTGTAGGACGTGTGCGTGAAGGCCCCGCGCCCGTTCACATCGCCCAGCGCGTAGATATGCGGCACGTTGGTGCGCAGCTTGTCGTCGACCGCGATATAGCCCTTCGGGTCGAGCGCCACGCCGGCCCGTTCGAGCTTCAGGTCCTCGACATTGGGCAGCCGCCCGACCGCAAGCAGCAGGTGGCTGCCGGCGACTTCGCCGTCGCCGTCGCCGTACCGCACCAGCACATCCGCGCCGCGCCTCTCGGCCGCGAACTCCCTCGCTCCCGTGACGATCCGAACCCCCTCGCCCTCGAGGATTTCCCTGATCGTTGCCGAAATATCGGCATCCTCGCGCGACGCGATGCCGCCGCGCGCCAGCACCGTCACCTCCGAGCCGAAGCGGCGGAACATCTGCGCGAATTCGAGCGCGATATAGGAGCCGCCGACGATCACGAGGTGCCGCGGCAGCGTATCGAGTTCGAGCATCGAAATGTTGGTGAGGTAGGGCACGCCCTCGGCCCAGTCCGGCACCACCGCCCGCGCCCCGGTATTGAGGAAGATCTCCGCGCCCTCGAGTTCTACCCCGTTGACCGCGACCGTGTTCGGGCCGGTGAAACCCGCCGATCCGCGGATCACCGTCAGGTTCTCGGTGCTCTCCATCCAGCTGTCGAGCCCGCTGCGCGAGGCGAGGACGATCTTCTCCTTCCGCGCCTTCACCGCCGCCATGTCGACCGCGACCGGCCCGGTCGATACCCCGAAATCGGCCGCCCGCCGGGCGAGATAGGCGACGCGGGCGCTCGCCACCATGGTCTTGGTCGGCTGGCACCCGTCATTGACGCAGGTGCCGCCCATGAACCGCCGCTCGATCAGCGCGACGCGCCGGCCCGCTTCGGCGAGGCGGACGGCGAGGAACGGCCCCGCCTGCCCGCCCCCAATCACGATGGCGTCGTATGATCGGCTCATGCGCTGGCTCCCGTGTTGCTGGCCCGAGCCTACCCGTGCGGCCCGGCCGTGGGGAGAGGGCAACAGGCCGACCCACCCAAAGGCGGGGAACTGTGCTTGTCCCTGCTGCTTCATAGCTCGTCTGCGGCGTGGCCTCTTCGCGAGCGCCTGCACTGCTGCTAGCGTGGCTTTACGTCTGCAGAGGGTGGTGTGCCATCCTGGCACCCACGGCCATCGAGGAAGCAACGATGCCCGCCAAATCCGTGCCCGCCAAATCGAAACCCGACGCCGCCGCGCTGGTCACCGAAGACGCCATCCGCGACCGCGCCTATTTCCTCTGGGAGGCCGACGGCCGTCCCGACGGTGCCCACGATCACTACTGGAGCTGTGCCCACGCCGAAGCGACGGCGGCCTTCATCGAGGCGACCAGCAATGGCGTCGCCAAGGCCACCAAGGGCAAGACGGCAAACGCCGCCCCACCGGCAGTGAAAGCCACCAAGGCGACCAAGGAAAAGGTGAAGGCCAAGGCCAAGCCGGCCAAGGTCGAGGCAGCCAAGCCCAAGAAGGCCACGAAGCCCCGCGCCGCGGTAACGGCGGCGAAGTAGGATCGGGCAGCACCTGGCAACACCCCACCGGGTCATTCCCGCGAAAGCGGGAAACCCTGTTTGCAGCGCCCGCCAGAAACGGCGATCCCCGCTTTCGCGGGGATGACCTGGCGATTGGGCTGTCTGGCGTGCCCTTACGCGTCGAGCTTCGAGCTCGCGCCCGAGACCACCGCATGCAGGTCGATCAGGCCGACCATCCGGCTGTCATGGGTCACGATGCCGTTGAGCAGCTCGGTGTCGATCGAGTTGCCTTCCGGCACGTTGTGGATGTCTTCCTTCGACACCGTGAGAATGTCGCTCACCGCGTCGACGAGGATGCCGACCCACTTCTCGCCCACGCTCATCACCACGACGACATGGTTCTTGGTCGGTGAGGTCTGGCCTTCGCCGAAGCGGGCCCGGAGGTCGAAGATCGGCACGATGGTGCCGCGCAGGTTGATCACGCCGCGCACGAATTCGCGCGTGTTCGGCAGCGGCGTCGCCCCGTTCCAGGCGCGGATCTCGCGCACCGTGGTGATCTCGACGCCATAGGTCTGTTCGCCGATCGAGAATGCGATGAGCTGCAGGCTGTTGGCTGCCTGCACTGCGCCACCTACGTCATCCCTGAATGCCAGCGCTTCCATGCTGTTCTGCCTTTCCTGCCGGCCTCCTGGCCGGGTGTTGTCAGCGCGCTCCGCCTCGAAGCGCGAAACCGGGTCCCCGCGCTACGCAGCGCTCTTGTGAGTCAGGATCTGGGCCTTGAGGCCCTGCACGTCGACGATCAGCGCCACATTGCCGTCGCCGAGGATCGTGCCGCCGGCGATGCCTTCGATCGACTGGAAGTTCTCTTCCAGCGATTTGATCACCACCTGCTGCTGTCCGATGATGTCGTCGACGACCAGCGCCACCTTCACCCCGCCCTCGCCCTCGCAGAGGACGACGAAGCGGTTCTCGCGCGCCACATCGGTGCTCCCCGCAAAGCGCGTCGCGAGGTCGACGACCTGCACGTATTCGCCGCGCACCTGCAGCACCTGCGCCCCGGTCGGCATGCGCGAGAAGTTGGCCCGCGCGCACTGGATCGTCTCGACGATAGAGCTCAGCGGGATCACGTAAGGCGAGCCCGCGACCTTCACCAGCATCACGTCGAGCACGGCGAGCGTCAGCGGCAGGCGCAGCGTCATGCGCGTGCCCTTGCCGGTCCAGCTCTTCACATGCACCGAGCCACCGATCTTCTTGATGTTGGAAAGGACGACGTCCATCCCGACCCCGCGCCCGGAAATGTCCGAGACTTCCGCCGCGGTGGAGAAACCGGGGGCAAAGATCAGCTGGTCGATCTGCTCGTCGCTGAGCGTCTGGTCGGGCCCGACCACGCCGCGGTCGCGCGCCACCTGCAGCACACGCTCGCGGTTGATGCCGCCGCCGTCGTCCTCGACCGCGATGAGGATATTGCCGCCCGCCTGCTCGGCCGAGAGTCGGATCACCCCGCCTTCCGCCTTGCCGGTCGCAACCCGCTTCTCCGGCATCTCGATGCCGTGGTCGGCCGAGTTGCGGATCATGTGGGTCAGCGGATCGGAAAGCTGCTCGATGATCGTCTTGTCGATCTCGGTATTCTCGCCGATCGTCTCGAGCCGGATCTTCTTGCCGGTCTTCGACGACAGTTCGCGCACGAGGCGCGGCATGCGCGAGAACACCGTCTTCACCGGCTGGGCGCGGATCGACATCACCGAGTCCTGCAGCCCGCGCGTCGTCTGCGCCAGCACTTCGAGCCCGCGCACCAGTTCCTGGTAGCGCGCCCGCAGGGTCTCATCCATCTGCTGGGTGAGCATCGACTGGGTGATCACCAGCTCGCCCACCATGTTGACGACACGGTCGATCTTGTCGAGGTCGACGCGGATCGACTGCACGCCGTTGCGGCGATCTTCCGGGCCCGAGCGGCGGTCGTTGTCGCCATCGTGGTCGTGCTCGGCCGGAGCCGCCTGCTTGAGCGGCGTCGGCATTGCCGGCGGCGCGGCCTTCAGCGCCGGCTTGAGGCTCGCGGCGATGTCGGCAAAGCTCAGCACCGGCGCTTCGTCTTCGTCCTCGACCGCCACCGCTGCCGGTTCCGGCGCGGGCTCATCGAGGAGGTCGGCAAAGCTCGGCGCTGCCACTTCCATGGCGACGTCGAGCAGCTCCTCGTCCGCGATCGCGATACCGCGCTCGATCGACAGGTCGCAATTGCCTTCGACGAACTCGAACACTTCGGCGATGGCCGCCTCGGTGGCCGTCGGCGAGCTGAGCGTGATCTCCCACGAGCAGTAGACCCCGAACGGCTCGAAATCGGCGATGGCCGGGATCTCGTCGAGGATGGCCTTCACCCGGGTCTCGCCCAAGGTGCCGAGTTCGCGCAGCAGCAGCAGCGGGTCGTTGGCCCGCGCGTAAAGCTCCGAATGCGGCCGGAAGCGGATGGTCCACTGATTGGCCTCGAGCAGTAGCGGCGGCGCTTCGAAACTGTCGTCGATCACCGCGAGGTCGAGCGGCTCGGCCACCGGCCCATCCTCGGCCCCGGCGATGGTCACCATCACGGGCACGAAGTCGATGTCAAACTCTTCCATCGGCTCGCCGGACATGTCCGGATCGCCGGCGGCGGTCAGCGTGTCGAATTGCTGCTTTTCCTCCGAGCCGTAGCCGGTCTCGAGCTCATGCCCGTCGCGCGCCGCTGCCACGAAGTCGGCGACGATGTCGTTGGCCCGGATGCAGAGCGCCGCCACCGTCTCGCTGAGCTCGACGCGCCCGTCGCGGACATGGTCGAGCAGCGTCTCGTAGGCATGGGCGAAGCCAACCAGCGCACTGAAGCCGAAGGCCCCGCCGCCACCCTTGATCGAGTGGATGGCGCGGAACACGGCATTGAGCCGGTCGCTGGAGCGATCGCCCTCTTCGATGGCGTGGAACTGCTCCTCCAGTTCGAGCAGCAGCTCGGAGCATTCGTCGAAATATGTCGCCTTGAAGTCGTCGAGGTCGCTCAAAGTCTAGAACCCTTCTGGGCCTGGTCGGGTGGCGGTTCTGCCGGATGGCGGGATCAGTGGACGACCCGGTGGATGACCGAGATCAGCTTTTCCGGATCGAACGGCTTGACGATCCAGCCG
>JAEWLC010000025.1 GCA_023393475.1 Pseudomonadota bacterium | reverse complement strand
GCGCTTGATGTCGTTCTGCACGAGGCCAACGGTCGCTGCGAACATCGCAGTGGTCGCGCCGATCAGCATCACGAAGGCCTGCGCATTCGGCGCCAGTTCGAACAGCGGCGACAGACGCGCCACCATGAACACACCGGCCGTCACCATGGTGGCGGCATGGATGAGGGCCGACACCGGGGTCGGGCCTTCCATGGCGTCCGGCAGCCAGGTGTGGAGCAGGAACTGCGCCGACTTACCCATAGCGCCCATGAAGAGCAGCAGGCAGACCACCGTCATGGCGTCGAACTGCCAGGCGAGGAAGTGGATCTGCGGCAGGTTGTCCTTCAGCCCCTCGGCGGCGTGGAACGCACCGTCGAAATCCAGATGGCCAAGCACCACCCATGCGGCGAACAGGCCGAGCAGGAATCCGAAGTCACCAACGCGGTTGACGACGAAGGCCTTCATCGCGGCGGCGTTGGCCGTGGGCTTCTGATACCAGAAACCGATGAGCAGGTAGGACGCGAGGCCCACGCCTTCCCAGCCGAAGAACATCTGGAGGAAGTTGTCGGCCGTCACCAGCATCAGCATGGCGAAGGTGAAGAGCGAGAGATATGCGAAGAAACGTGCGCGGTGCGGATCGTCGGCCATGTAGCCGATCGAGTAGACGTGGACGAGGCTCGAAACGGTGGTGACCACCACGAGCATCACGGCCGTCAGCGTATCGACGCGCAGCACCCAGTCGAGCGTCAGCGTGCCCGAGTGGATCCAGCTCAGCACCACGACCTTCGTGACTTCGGCATGGCCGGCGCCGTGGGCGGCGCCCTCGGCGGCCTCAGGCGCGAACCAGTAGCCGGCGAACACGATCCAGCTGCAGACCGCTGCGATGATCAGCAGGCCCGTGGTGATGTACTCGCTGGTCCGGTGTCCGATGACCCGGCCGAGCAACCCTGCGATCAGTGCCCCGACCAGGGGCAGGAAGACGATAGCCTGGATCACTTAGTCAGCCCTTCAGCGAGTTGACGTCTTCCACGGCGATGGTGCCGCGGTTGCGATAGAAGATGACGAGGATGGCGAGGCCGATGGCCGCTTCCGCCGCCGCGACCGTGAGGATCAGCAGGGCGAAGATCTGGCCGGCGAGATCGCCCAGCTGCGACGAGAACGCCACGAAGTTGATGTTCACGGCGAGCAGGATGAGCTCGACGGACATCAGGATGATGATGATGTTCTTGCGATTGAGGAAGATGCCGAACACGCCGAGCGTGAACAGGATCGCGCCTACCGCGAGATAGTGGCCGATGCCGATACCGGTTGCTGCCAGCATTTAGAGCCCCTGCCCCGATTTGACTTTGACCACTTCGACGCCTTCCGAGCGCTTGCGCCCGGTCTGCCGGAACACGTCCTGGCGCTTCACGTTCGGCTTGTGGCGGAGCGTGAGGACGATCGCGCCGATCATGGCGACGAGCAGGATCGCCGCCGCGCCCTGGAACAGGAACACGTAGCGCGTGTAGAGCAACAGGCCGATGGCCTTGGTGTTGCTGATGCCCGCCTCGATCGGCACCATGGCCGAAGCCTCGACGCCGGTTGGCAGAACGAAGCTGCCGCCGACGAGCAGCAGCTCGAGCAGCAGGACCACGCCGACCACGACGCCGACCGGTGCGTATTGCAGCAGGCCGGAGCGGAGCGATGCGAAATCCACGTCGAGCATCATCGTGACGAACAGGAACAGCACCGCGACGGCGCCGACATAGACGACGATCAGGATCAGCGCGAGGAACTCGGCGCCCGCCAGCATGAAGAGACCGGCCGAGTTCACGAAGGCAAGGATCAGGAACAGTACAGAGTGAACGGGGTTACGCGCCGCGATCACCATGAGCGCCGAAGCGATGGTGATGGCCGAAAACACGTAGAAGAAGAAAAGCGGCAGCGTCATCTCGATTCCTTACCGATACGGCGCGTCGGCGGCGAGGTTGGCAGCGATTTCGCGCTCCCAACGGTCACCATTGGCGAGCAGCTTCTCTTTCGAGAAATAGAGCTCCTCGCGGGTTTCAGTAGCGAACTCGAAGTTCGGGCCCTCGACGATGGCGTCCACCGGGCAGGCTTCCTGGCAGAAGCCGCAGTAAATGCACTTCACCATGTCGATGTCGTAGCGGATGGTACGGCGGGTGCCGTCGTTCTGGCGCGGGCCGGCTTCGATGGTGATGGCCTGGGCCGGGCAGATCGCTTCGCAGAGCTTGCAGGCAATGCAACGCTCTTCCCCGTTCGGGTAGCGGCGCAGCGCGTGCTCACCACGGAAGCGCGGTGAGTACGGGATCTTCTCGAACGGGTAGTTGATGGTCTTCTTCGGGGCGAAGAAGTAGCGCATCGCCGTGAAGAAGGCGCCGACGAACTCGCGGAGCAGCAGGCCGTTGAGGAACTGGGTGAACTTCATCAGACAGCACCCCCGTGCCAGCCCCAGCCGGTGAGCTGGAGGACGAATGCGACGATCACCACCATCAGCAGCGAGATCGGCAGGAAGACCTTCCAGCCGATACGCATCAGCTGGTCGTAGCGGTAGCGCGGTACGATCGCCTTGGCCATCGCGAACATGAAGAACACCGCGCAAAGCTTGAGCGCGAACCAGACGAGGCCCGGCACCCAGGTGAAGGGCGGGAAGTTGAGCGGCGAGTCCCAGCCCCCGAGGAACAGGATCGTCGTCATCGAGCACATCAGGATGATGGCGATGTACTCGCCGAGCATGAACAGCAGGTACGGAGTCGAGCCGTATTCCACCATGTACCCAGCGACCAGCTCGGACTCGCCTTCCGGCAGGTCGAAGGGCGGGCGGTTGGTTTCAGCCAATGCCGAGATGTAGAAGATCACGAACATCGGGAAGAGCGGCAGCCAGTACCAGTTGAGGAAGCTGAGCCACGGCACGCCGAGCATGGTGGCGATGCCACCCGACTGCTGAGCGACCACGATATCGGTGAGGTTCAGCGAACCCACGACCAGCAGCACGGTGATGATGACGAGGCCGATGGAGACTTCGTAGGACACCATTTGGGCGGCCGAGCGGAGGGCACCGAGGAAGGCGTATTTGCTGTTCGACGACCAGCCTCCGATGATGATGCCGTACACGCCGAGCGAGGAAATCGCGAAGATGTAGAGGACGCCGATATTGATGTCGGCGAGCGCCCAGCCGCGATCGAACGGAATCACCGCATAGGCGGAAAGCGCGAGGATCGAGGTCACCAGCGGCGCGAGCAGGAACAGCGCCTTGTCGGAACTTGCAGGAATCACAGGCTCTTTAAAGACGAACTTCAACAAGTCCGCGAAGGACTGCAGGAGGCCGAACGGGCCGACCACGTTGGGACCACGACGCACCTGCACTGCCGCCCAGATCTTGCGATCGGCGAGCAAGATGTAGGCGGTGAAGATCAGCAGCGCGACGAGGAGCAGCAGCCCCTTGTAGATGAAGCCGACCTGGGTGCCCCAACCGAAGATCGGGATGCCAAGCAGGTAGTCCAGCGCTGAAACGACGAAATCCATCGGGGTCCCTTACTCTGCAGCCTGGCGGAGGCCGGCCTGCAGCGCGGCGCATTCACCCATCGTGGCCGACGCGCGGGCGATGGGGTTGGTGAGATAGAAGTCGGCGATCGGCGAAGCGAAGGTCGCAGACTTGGTCTTGATCGCCGCACCGGCGAGCTTCTTCACGTCATCGACCGAGCTGTTCGCGATCTGGTCGATGCGTCCGAGGTGCGGGAACTCGGCATAGAGCGCAGCGCGGAGCTGGCTCAGCGAGTTGAACGGCAGGGCCTGACCCAGGACGGCAGAGAGGGCGCGGAAGATCGCCCAGTCTTCCTTCGCCTCGCCCGGCGGGAACACGGCGCGCTCGGCGAGCTGCACGCGACCCTCGGTGTTGACGTAGGTGCCCGACTTCTCGGTGTAGGTGGCGGACGGCAGGATCACGTCGGCGCGGTGAGCACCGGCGTCGCCATGCGTACCGACGTAGACGACGAACGCCTTGCCCATTGCCGACATGTCGTACTCGTCGGCGCCGAGCAGGAACAGGACGTCGAGCTTGCCTTCGCCGGCGAGGCCGATCTGATCGGCCGAGCAGACGCCGCCGTCATGCGGCACGAAGCCGATGTCGAGGCCGCCGACGCGGCCGGCGGCGTTGTGCAGCAGCGCGAAGCCGTTCCAGCCCTCGGCGACATTGGCGCCAGTCGCGAGCTTGGCGGCGAGCGCGATGGTGTCGCGGCCGATCTGCTTGGACTTGGCGGCGCCGTGCGAAACGGCTCCCTCGCCCACGATGATCAGCGGCTTCTTGGCGTTGGCGAGGGTCTGCGCAAACGCACCCTGCCCCGCGACGAGATCGGCGAGCGTGCCGAAGCCGTTGCCGAGATAGGTGTAATCGTAGGTCAGGTCGGCCTGGTCGCCGATCACGGCGATCGGCGTGCCCTTGGCGCGCCAGGCCTTGCGGATGCGGGCGTTGACGAGCGCGGCTTCCTTGCGCGGGTTGGTGCCCACGATCAGGATGGCGTCGGCTTCCTCGATCCCGGCGATACCAGGGTTGAAGATGTAGGCCGAGCGCGGCATCGACGGATCGATGCCCGACATGGCCGGACGGCTGTCGGTCATACCCGAGCCGAGCGAAGTCATCAGCGCCTTGAGCGCGTACATGTCCTCGACCGAGGCCAGGTCGCCGGCGATGGCGCCGACCTTGTTGCCGCCGCCCGAGGCCTTGACGGCCTTGGCGATGGCAGCGAAGGCCTCATCCCACGATGCGGGCTTCAGCTTGCCGCCGGAGCGGACATAGGGCCGATCGAGGCGCTGGGCCTTGAGCCCGTCCCAGACGAAGCGCGTCTTGTCCGAAATCCACTCTTCGTTGATGGCCTCGTTGACGCGCGGCAGGATGCGCATCACTTCGCGGCCACGGCTGTCGACGCGGATGTTCGAGCCGACCGCATCCATCACGTCGATGGACTCGGTCTTGACCAGTTCCCACGGACGGGCGTGGAAGGCGTAGGGCTTCGACGTCAGTGCGCCAACCGGGCAGAGGTCGATCACGTTGCCCTGCAGTTCGCTGGTCAGCGCCCGCTCGAGATAGGACGTGATCTCGGCATCTTCACCGCGGCCGAGCAGGCCCATCTCGGTGATACCGGCGACTTCGGTAGTGAAGCGGACGCAGCGCGTGCAGTGAATGCAGCGGTTCATCTCGGTCTTCACGAGCGGCCCAAGATACTTGTCTTCGACGGCGCGCTTGTTCTCGACGTAGCGGTTCTTGTCCACGCCATAGGCCATGGCCTGGTCCTGCAGGTCGCACTCGCCACCCTGATCGCAGATCGGGCAATCGAGCGGATGGTTGATCAGCAGGAACTCCATCACGCCTTCGCGGGCCTTCTTGACCATCGGCGTGTTGGTGAACATTTCCGGCGGCTCGTCGTTCGGGCCGGGACGGAGGTCCTTGACCGACATGGCGCACGACGCCTGCGGCTTCGGCGGCCCGCCCTTCACCTCGACGAGGCACATGCGGCAGTTACCGGCGACCGACAGGCGCTCATGGTAGCAGAAGCGCGGTATCTCGGCGCCAGCAGCCTCGGCGGCCTGCATCAGCGTGTAGTAGTCGGGAACTTCGACGAGTTGGCCGTCGACCTTGATCTGAGCCATCGCCCTACTCCGCCGCGATCGAGGGCACGGCGCCCTCGCTGGTCGAGGACCAGGTATATTGGTCGATCCGCGCCTCGATAACGTCGCGGAAGTTGCGGATCAGACCCTGGACCGGCCAGGCCGCTGCGTCGCCGAGCGCGCAGATGGTGTGGCCTTCGATCTGCTTGGTCACTTCGAACAGCATGTCGATCTCGCGCTTCTGGGCGCGGCCTTCGACCATGCGCTCCATGACGCGCATCATCCAGCCGGTGCCCTCGCGGCACGGCGTGCACTGGCCGCAGCTCTCATGCTTGAAGAAAGCCTGGATGCGCCAGATCGCCTTGATGATGTCGGTCGACTTGTCCATCACGATCATGCCGCCGGTGCCGAACGAGCTTTTCTTCTCGCGCATGCCGTCGAAATCCATGATGGCGGTCCGCATATCCTCGCCGCGCACGACGGGACACGAGGCGCCACCGGGGATCACGGCCAGCAGGTTGTCCCAGCCGCCGCGGATGCCACCGCAGTGCTTTTCGATCAGTTCCTCGAACGTGCAGCCAAGCGCATCCTCGAACACGGCCGGCTTGTTCACATGGCCCGAGACCATGAACAGCTTCGAACCGGTGTTGTTCGGGCGGCCGATGCCAGCGAACCAGGCGCCGCCACGGCGCAGGATTTCCGGTACGACGGCGATCGACTCGACGTTGTTGACGGTGGTCGGGTTGCCGTAGACGCCCATCGCCGCCGGGAACGGCGGCTTGAGGCGCGGCTGGCCCTTCTTGCCCTCGAGCGACTCCATCAGCGCGGTTTCTTCGCCGCAGATGTAAGCGCCGGCGCCGTGGTGGACGACGATGTCGAAATCCCAGCCGTGGACGTTGTTCTTGCCGATCAGCTTGGCGTCATAGGCCTGCTGCACGGCCGCCTCGAAGTTCTGCCGCTCGCGGATGAACTCGCCACGGATGTAGACGTAGGCGATGTGGGCACCCATGGCGCGACCGGCCAGGAGGCAACCTTCGATCAGGTGGTGCGGATCGTGGCGCAGGATCTCGCGATCCTTGCACGTGCCGGGCTCCGACTCGTCGGCATTGACGAGGAGCTGGCTCGGACGGCCGTCATTGACGCCTTCCTTTGGCATGAAGGTCCATTTGAGCGCGGTCGGGAAGCCGGCGCCGCCGCGGCCACGCAGGCCGGAACCCTTGACCTCGTTGACGATCCAGTCACGACCGTTGTCGATGAACTTCTTGGTATCGACCCAGCCGCCACGGGCGCGAGCCCCTTCGAGGCCCCAGTCACCGTTGCCATAGAGGTTGGTGAAGATGCGGTCTTTATCTTCCAGCATCAGCGCGGGTCCTTCCCGAACACACGGCGATATTCCTCGACGCCGCCCTTGGCGAGCGCCTTGGCCTGCTTGATCCACTCGTCGCGAGCCACCCGGCCCGGGAAGCTCAGGTGAGCCTCGAGCCGATCGATGTCCGCCTTCTTGAGTGCTGCAACCTGGGCCCAGGTGGCGATCCCGGCAGCGTTGAGCCGGCCCTCGAGTACGGGGCCAACGCCGGAAATGAGCTTCAGGTCATCCTTCTGTCCCGCGGGCGCGGTGAACAGTGGGCCACCAGTCTCGCGGGTCGGCGAGGACACGGACGGCGGCGCGGCAACGCGCTTAGCCTTGGTGTCGGTCTTGCCGGCGTCGATCTTGCCCGCCGGGGATTCTGCACCGGTTGCCGTCTCGCGCATGGCCTTGTTCGGCTCGCCATCGGCCTTGGCCGACGCGTTGGCGGCCTTGCGCTCGCCTTCGGCGGTCGCGACGGAGACCTTCTCCGGCGACGGAGACTTCAGCGCCGGGGCGGTTTCCTCGGTGGTGTCCTTGGGCCGAGCCGCAGTGGTCGGTTCGGCGGGCTTTGCCGCGGGTGCGGGAGCAGCCGGTGCTGCAGCAGCCGGAGCAGCTTCTGGCGGCGGCGGGAACGGCTTGTAGGTGCGCTTGGCGGTCGGCTTCTCGAGCAGCGTCGTCTGGCCGCCCTCGGCGGCGCCGTTGATGCGACCCACCTGGGTGCCAGGCTTCACGTCCTTGCCCTTGCCGGCAGCGAACTGGTCGAGGATGTTCTCGAGGCTCTCCGGCGTCAGGTCTTCGTAGGTGTCCGAACCGATCATCACCAGCGGGGCGTTCACGCAAGCGCCGAGGCACTCGACCTCTTCCCAGCTGAACTTGCCGTCGGGCGTCACTTCGAACGCGTTGTGGCTGATCTTGCGCTCGCAGACGTGGCGCAGGTCCTCGGCGCCACGCAGCATGCACGGCGTCGTACCGCAAACCTGCACGTGGGCCACGGTGCCGACCGGCTTCAGCTGGAACTGGGTATAGAAGGTCGCGACTTCGAGCACGCGGATGTAGGGCATGCTCAGAAGGTTGGCGACACTCTCGATGATGGCGCGACTGATCCAGCCTTCCTGCTCCTGGGCACGGAAGAGCACGGGGATGACGGCAGACTGCTGACGGCCCGGCGGGTATTCCGCCATCTTCTTTTCGGCCCAGGCCTGGTTCTCCGCGGTGAACGCGAAGGTCGCCGGCTGGATGGCCTCATCTGCTAAACGGCGGACGGACATTTACCGATCGACCTCACCAAACACGATATCGAGCGAGCCGAGGATAGCGGCGACGTCGGCCAGCATGTGCCCCCGGCAGAGGAAATCCATGGCCTGCAGGTGGGCGAACCCCGGCGCGCGGATGTGGCAGCGGTACGGCTTGTTGGTGCCGTCCGAGACCAGATAGACGCCGAACTCGCCCTTCGGCGCCTCGACGGCGGCGTAGACCTCGCCAGCCGGCACCTTGTAGCCTTCGGTGTAGAGCTTGAAGTGATGGATCAGCGCTTCCATCGACTGCTTCATCTCACCGCGCTTGGGCGGCACGACCTTGCCGTCGGTCGAGGCCACGGGCCCCTGCCCTTCCGGCGAGTTCAGCAGCGCAATCGTCTGCTTCATGATGCTGATCGACTGGCGCATCTCTTCCATGCGGACGAGGTAGCGGTCGTAGCAATCGCCGTTCTTGCCGACGGGTACGTCGAAATCGAAGCGGTCGTAGCACTCGTAGGGCTGTGCCTTGCGCAGGTCCCAGGCAGCGCCCGAGCCACGCACCATCACGCCCGAGAACGACCACTTCCACGCATCCTCGATCGAGACCACGCCGATATCGGCGTTGCGCTGCATGTAGATGCGGTTGCCGGTGAGGAGCTTTTCGAGATCGTCGAGAACGAGCAGGAACGGATCGCAGAAGGCCTCGATGTCATCGACGAGCGCCTGCGGCAGATCCTGGTGCACGCCACCCGGACGGAAGTACGCCGCATGCATGCGGCTGCCCGAGGCGCGCTCGTAGAAGATCATGAGCTTTTCGCGCTCATCGAAGCCCCAGAGCGGCGGTGTCAGCGCGCCGACGTCCATCGCCTGCGTGGTGCAGTTGAGGATGTGCGATAGCAGGCGGCCGATTTCGGCGTAGAGGACGCGGATGAGCTGGCCGCGCATCGGCACTTCGAGCCCGAGCAGCTTTTCCACCGCGAGGCAGAAAGCGTGCTCCTGGTTCATCGGCGACACGTAGTCGAGCCGGTCGAAATACGGGACGGCCTGCAGGTAGGTCTTGGTCTCGATCAGCTTCTCGGTGCCGCGGTGCAGCAGGCCGATATGCGGATCGACGCGTTCGACGACTTCGCCGTCGAGCTCGAGGATCAGTCGCAGCACGCCGTGCGCCGACGGGTGGATCGGGCCGAAGTTGATCGTGAAGTTGCGGACGTCGACTTCAGACATCAGTTCTTCGCTTTCTCGTCGCCGGGCAGCACGTAGTCGGTGCCTTCCCAGGGCGACAGGTAGTCAAACTGGCGGAACTCCTGCACGAGCTTCACCGGCTCGTAGACGACGCGCTTGCGCTCTTCGTCGTAGCGCACCTGCACATAGCCGGTAGTCGGGAAATCCTTGCGCAGCGGGTAGCCGTCGAAACCGTAGTCGGTGAGCAGGCGCCGCAGGTCCGGGTGACCGGTGAACAGGATGCCGTACATGTCGTAGGTTTCGCGCTCGAACCAGTCGGCGCCGGGGAAGATTCCGGTAATCGAGGGAACCGTCTTCTCGGTATCGGTCGTCAGCTTGAGCCGCACGCGCAGGTTCTGCTTGGGGCTCAGCAGGTGGTAGACGACGTCGAAGCGCTGTTCGCGGTCCGGATAGTCGGCGCCGGTCACGCTGATGATCGAGATGAAAGCTTCGTGGTTATGCAGGAACGTCACCACGTCGAGGATCGCCTCGCGTCCGACATGCAGCGTCAGTTCGCCGAAGGCGAGAACGTGGTCGTGCACCTTATCGCCCAATGCATTGCGCACACGTTCGGCGAGCGCCGCGAGCGGTGAAGGAATGGGGCCGTCAGTCATGGCCGGTCCTATCGTTCAATCGTGCCGGTGCGGCGGATCTTCTTCTGCAGCAGCAGGATGCCGTACAACAAAGCTTCAGCGGTCGGCGGGCAACCCGGGACATAGATGTCGACCGGCATGACCCGATCGGCCCCGCGCACCACCGAGTAGGAATAGTGATAGTAGCCGCCGCCATTGGCGCAGCTGCCCATGGAGATGACGTAGCGCGGCTCCGGCATCTGGTCGTAGACCTTGCGGAGCGCGGGAGCCATCTTGTTGGTGAGCGTGCCGGCGATGATCAGGCAGTCGGCCTGGCGCGGCGAAGCGCGCGGCGCGGTGCCGAATCGCTCGATGTCGTAGCGCGGCATCGACATCTGGATCATCTCGACGGCGCAGCAGGCGAGGCCGGTCTGCATCCACATGAGCGAGCCGGTGCGGGCCCAAGTGATCAGCTGCGAAGCGGTCGTCGCGAGGAAGCCCTTGTCGGCCAGCTCGGCATTGACCTCGAGCATGAACGGGTCGTCGGCACCAACCGGCTTGTTGGTGCGCGGATCGATGACGCCCTTGGGCTGGGGCGCGACGAGCGTGCCTTCGGTCAATCCCATTCCAGCGCGCCTTTCTTCCATTCGTAGATGAAGCCGATGGTCAGCACGCCGAGGAAGATCATGACGGAGGTAAAGCCAAACCAGCCAACCTCGCGGAACGCCACGGCCCAGGGGAACAGCAGCGCCACTTCAAGATCGAAGACGATGAACAGAATCGACACCAGGTAGAAGCGCACATCGAACTTCATGCGCGCGTCGTCAAATGCCTCGAAGCCAGCTTCGAACGCCGAAACCTTTTCAGGATCCGGCTTCTTGTAGGCAACGATAAAGGGGGCAACCATGAGGGCCAGGGCGATAACCGCAGCCAGACCGACAAAGATAAGGATCGGCAGGTAGTTGCTGAGCAACTCGTTCATTGTGCAGCCTAATGGTCCGCCGGTGGGAGGTACCGGCATTCGCGCGGCCTAGCGGGCAATTTGGGCCCCCGAGACGACGCGACTTCGTGTGGCACGGGCTTAGCCCACGCCTAAAACCGTTTCAAGGAAAACTAATGTTGATCATTACGCTCATATTAGCGCGCGATTCCGCCGGAGAGGCCCGGAACGAAAGGCCTTTCGCGCGGTTTGCACTCCCACGCACGACCATGCCTCAACAGATTTGAGGAAAAGGTGGTTGCCACCCCCCAGAATGGGCACGGAATCCGGCGCGGACTTGCGGCTAGAAGTGGAAGCGGGCACCCAGCGTCAGCTGGTCCTTCGAGTTGTCGCCTTCAATCGAGAAGCTGCGGGTGTACTCGGCGTTGAGCGACAGGGAGTCGTTGACCGCGAACTCCACGCCACCGCCGGCGAGCACATCGCTCTCCCCGGTGCCGGTCAGCTCCATGCCGTAACCGGCAGAGGCATAGGCGAGCACGTCCGGGGTGATCAGCACGCCGCCACGGCCTTTGACTTCGCCATAGGCGGTGTCGATAGTGTCGCTGGTCAGCCCCTGCAGGGAGACCTCGCCACCGACGAGGAAGAAATCGAACTGCGCGTTGACGCCGGCTTCGACCCCTGCCCCGACTTCGGTGCCGCGAGCCTCACTCGACTGCACGACGCCGAAGACACCGGTATAGAAGCCGTTCCAATCGAATGCGGCGTCACTCACGGGCACGGCGATCTCGGATGAGTCCACGGGAACCGTAATGAGGTCCGAGGCCAGCGAGGACCCTGCCCCACCAGCCAGTAACGCGCCCGCAATAGCTAGCAGCAGACGACTCGGCATCCGCATCCGGCTTCTCCTTTGGTCGCCTCCCAGCGTCCAAAATGCAGTCGATGCGCCTACGGTTCCGCTTGGCGCAACATGAATGTGGTCCTTCCCTCGCGCAACGCAAGGGCAACCTGGCAATGATGCTAACGGAATTTGTCTGAACGGGGGCTGACTGCCCAAGCCACCTAAAAAGGGTGGCGCGAGAGACGGGGCTCGAACCCGCGACCTCCGGCGTGACAGGCCGGCGCTCTAACCAACTGAGCTACTCCCGCAGCGCTTGCGAACAAGTCGTCCGCGCAACGTGGCGTCCGTTTAGAGGGGGTTCCGGGGAGTGTCAAGCGCGGAGGGCGAGGTTTTTTCCGAGGTGCTGTGAAAAGAAAAATCGGGCGCCACTCTGGGGGCGAACTCCGCTAGAGACGCTTCTTCGAGAAGGCACGTCCGGAAGCACTTTTCAGATACCGCTCAAAGGCAAATGCCTTTTCCTCGTCGCTGAAGGCAACGTACGTTTTCAAGCGCCACGGTGCGTATTTGGCGCTGTGAGCGACCTGCCCTGCATTGTGCCGTTGGAGCGGCGCCCGCAAGTCGGCGGTCACACCGACGTAGTGGCGTTCCGGTTCGATCTCTGCCTCGAGGATCTAGCGTAGTGCATGCGGCAACGTAGCCGCTCATAGTTCGCCCGCAACGCTGCTCTGCAGCCTTCGGGCTATGCCGGGCACCACGTCTCGACCTTACGGCCTTCGCGCGGCTGCCCCACGCGTGGCCCGCCAGGGCGAAGCGTGGTGGGCGGTGACGGTCTCGAACCGCCGACCCTCTCGGTGTAAACGAGATGCTCTACCAACTGAGCTAACCGCCCATCGATCGCGTGCTTGGGCACGGCGACGACGAGGCGCACTAACTAGGGTTTCGCCCGGCAGGCGTCAACCCAAATGAAAATGGCCCCGGCGGTGATCGCACGGGGCCATTTTGGTCCATCAGACCAGGATACGATCTTAGTTGATCGCGTCCTTGAGGCCCTTACCGGGCTTGAACTTGGCCTGGTTGGAAGCCGGGATCTTGATCTCGGCGCCGGTGGCCGGGTTGCGGCCAATCGATGCCTTGCGCTTGGACACGGCGAACGTGCCAAAGCCAACCAGACGGACCTCGTCACCAGCCTTCAGCGAAGTGGTGATCGCCTCGAACACTGCATCGACAGCTTCGCCGGCCTGGGCCTTGGTCAGGCCCGCCTTGTCGGCGACGACGCCGATCAGATCGTTCTTGTTAGACATAGCGTTTCCTCACAGTGGGATGCCCGCCTTCGGTGGCGAACCAAAACGCCGAGACCCTTCTTCGATTCTGACCGGAACGCAAGGAATTCCGGGCTTCTCCGCCGCTTGGCCTCAGCAATTCTGTTAATGACCCGTCAATTTTGGCCCAACTTTGTCAGGCTTCGGGCGCCGGTGTGGCAATCCGCGTTCTTCGGATGCCCCAAAGCAGCGGCAAAGCCAAGAGGTACACGGCCCCTCCGACGATCCAGATCAGGCCCGGCCAGGTGGGCTGGAACATGAAATAGACGTAGGAAAAGAACAGCGGCCCGAACACGGCGGAGAGGCTGACGAGGCTCGCCAGCACGCCCTGGAGCTTGCCCTGGTTGTCGGAATCGACCTGTCGCGTGGTGAGCGACTGGAGCGCCGGCATGCCGATGCCGCCGAGCGCGAACAGCGGCGCCAGCGCGAACAGGATCCAGCCCTGCGTGGCAAATCCGAGAATCAACAGCGCGGTCAGCTCGCACGCCATCCCGAGAATGAGGGCCCAACGCTCGCCAAGTCGTGCCGCTGCCGGCCCGGTCAGCAATGCCTGCGCGCCGGCATGGAACAGACCGAAGGCGCCCAGCGACAGGCCGATCATCAGCCCGTTCCACTGGAACATGTCCTGCCCGAACAGGGCCCAGACGGTGCCGTACATGGTGCCGACGAAGTTCATGATGACGAAGATCGCCATCAACGGCAGCAGCGCCGTGAAGCTCATGGCCCAGCCGAGCGGGCGGAACGGGTTGAGCGCCTTGAAGTCGAACGTCGTCGTCGCGTCGCCCTTGCGCGATTCGGGAAGGACGAAGAGCGCCAGCGCGAAGTTCAGCGCGTTGAGTGCCGCGGCGACGAGGAACGGGGCGCGCACCCAGATATCGCCGATGATTCCGCCCAGCACCGGCCCAATGATGAAGCCGATGCCGAACATGGCGTGGAAGTAGCCGAACCGCTTGGCGCGCTGCTCCTCGGCGGAAATGTCGGTGATGTATGCCGTGGCGACCGCCATGTTGGCGCTGGTGATCCCGGCGATGGCGCGGCCGACCACCAGCATCCAGAGCTCGGGCGCGAAAGCCATGACGAGATAGTCGATCGCCGCCCCTGCGAGCGAAACCAGCAGCACCGGGCGGCGCCCGTAACGGTCGCTGAGCACGCCGAGTACGGGCGAAAACAGGAACTGCATGGCCGAATAGAGCGCGAGCATGAGCCCCATCAGCGTCGCCACTTCATGGGTGTGGGCAACGTCTTCTAGCAGGCGCGGCAGAATCGGGAAGATGAGGCCGATGCCGATGGCATCCAGCGTCACGGCGGCCAGAATAACGACGAGTGCACGATTCAAGGCGGGGCCCCTCCGGTCCGTCCGACGCGGGCGTTCTATATTCGTTCTAGCCGAGGGAGGCAACCCGCTGATCCTCCCCCGCCCTTCGGGAGAGGATGTGGGGAACTCCTAGAGGAACCGCCTGCCGGCCGCCCAGACGCCGCGAATGACGGGCTGGCCATTGACGATCCGGACCTGCAGCATGTCGGCCCGCAGGCCGGGCTCGAGGCGGCCGCGATCGTCGAAGCCGAGCAGCGCTGCCGGTTCGCTGGTGACGGTCGAGAGACCCTTGCCGAGATCCCCTAGCTCGTGGCCGACGAGGAATGCCGCCGGCAACAGGCTGGCCGGTACATAGTCGGAGGTCAGCACGTCGAGCAGCCCCTCCGCAGCCAGCGCCATGGCGCCGACATTGCCCGAATGCGAACCGCCCAGCACCACGTTCGGTGCGCCCATGACGATCTTCTGTCCGAGTTCCCGCGCCCGGCGGGCTGCAACGAGCGTTGTCGGGAACTCGCTGATCGAAATGCCGTCGGCATGCGACTGCTCGACATCCTCGATGGTCGTATCGTCGTGGCTGGCGAGCCGGATCTGCTTGTCGCGACCGTGGTCGGAGATGATCGCGCGGGCCTCCGGCACGAAGCGGGCCTGTTGGGCCAGCCGATCGTCGAGATAGGCCTGCCACTCGGCATCGTCCCAGACCCGATTGTTCTTCTTGCGCCGGAACTCGCGATAGAGCCCCACATCATGCCACTGCCGCTGTCCGGGCGTGTGGTCCATCATCGACATCAGGCGCACGCGCGGGTTGTCGACGTGTTCCTCGATGATCGGCAACAGGCCGCCATCGGACAGCTCGCAGCGGAAGTGGAAGTGATGGTCTGCGCGCAGCAGGCCCGCCGCGTGGGCTTCGTCGAGCCCACCGATCGCCGAGTGCAGCATCCGAGTGCGGGCACCGGCGCTGTCGTAGTCACCCAGCGACAGCGAATCGAGGACGGTGGTGATGCCCGACAGGAGCATCTGCGCGTCGTGGGCGAGAGCTGCGGCAAGCGCAGATGGCCAGGTCACGCCGGGCCGCGGGTGGAAGTGGTGCTCGATATTGTCGGTGTGCAGGTCGATCAGCCCGGGAACGAGGAAATCGCCCTCGCAATCGACTACGGTCGCGCTGGTAGCGCCGGCGACGTCGGTGATGATGCCGTCGCGCATGCTGAGTTCGGTGGCGCCGGTATCGGCGGGGGCCAGAACCCGGGCATTCACCAGCCGAACTTCCCGCATCCACTCCGCTCCGTCCATTACCGACTCCTTCGCCAATCAGGCGCTGGCGATAGCTACGCGATGTGACGCTCTTGCGACAACCGGTGCCATCGGCCTCCCGCCCACAAACGAAAACGGCGCCCGAAGGCGCCGTTCCCATGTTCTTCGCCAGACCGCGTCAGTGCGGCAGGCCCGAGGTGGCCTCGTCGCCTTCCGGCGTCTCGATTGCCGCTGCAGGAGTGGCGACCTTGTCGTCGTCGTACTTCCACTCGATCGGCTCGGGCTGGCGGATCAGGGCGCGGCTCAGCACCTCGTCCATCCGGCTCACGGGGATGATCTCCATGCCCTCGGTCACGTTCTTCGGGATCTCCTTGAGATCACGCGTGTTCTCCTCGGGAATGAGCACGGTCTTGATGCCCGAACGGAGCGCCGCAAGGAGCTTTTCCTTGAGCCCGCCGATCGGCAGCACCCTGCCCCGCAGCGTCACTTCGCCGGTCATGGCGATGTCGTGCCGCACCGGAATGCCGGTCATCAGCGAGACGATCGCAGTAGCCATGCCGATACCGGCCGACGGACCATCCTTCGGCGTCGCGCCTTCCGGCACGTGCAAGTGGATGTCGCGCGTGTCGAACAGCGGCGGCTTGATGCCGAGGTCGACGGCCCGCGAGCGGACGTAACCGGACGCGGCAGTGATGGATTCCTTCATCACTTCCTTGAGGTTACCGGTAACCGTCATGCGACCCTTGCCGTGCGTCATCACGCCTTCGATCGTCAGGATCTCACCGCCGACCGAAGTCCAGGCGAGGCCCGTCACCGCGCCGACCTGCGGCTCGGCGTCGATCTTGTCGTTCCGGAAGAAGGCCGGCCCGAGGTATTCCTCGAGCAGTTCCGGAGTGATGACCACCTTGGCCGACTTCTTGACCAGGATGTCGCGCACGGCCTTCCGCATCAGCTTGCTCAGCTCCCGCTTCAGGTTACGCACACCGGCTTCACGGGTGTAGTTGCGCACCACCTGCATCAGTTGCTCGTCGTCGATGACGAACTCCTTGGGCTGCAGGCCGTTCTCCTTCAGCGTCTCCGGGATCAGGTGACGGCGCGCGATTTCGAACTTCTCGTCCTCGGTGTAGCCCGAGAGACGGATGATCTCCATGCGGTCCATCAGCGGGCCGGGGATGTTGAGCGTGTTCGAGGTCGTCACGAACATCACGTCGCTCAGGTCGTAGTCGACCTCGAGGTAGTGGTCGTTGAACGTCGAGTTCTGCTCCGGATCGAGCACTTCGAGCAGCGCCGAGGACGGATCGCCGCGGAAGTCCTGGCCCATCTTGTCGATCTCGTCGAGGAGGAACAGCGGGTTGGACTTGCCCGCCTTCTTCAGCGACTGGATGACCTTGCCGGGCATCGAACCGATATAGGTCCGGCGGTGACCGCGGATCTCGGCCTCGTCACGGACGCCACCGAGGGCCATGCGCACGAACTCACGGCCGGTCGCCTTGGCGATCGACTTGCCGAGCGAGGTCTTGCCGACGCCCGGAGGGCCGACGAGGCAGAGGATCGGGCCCTTGAGCTTGCCGGTGCGCGACTGCACAGCGAGGTACTCGAGGATGCGTTCCTTGACCTTCTCCAGGCCATAGTGATCCTCGTCCAGCACCTGCTCGGCGTAGACCAGGTCGCGCTTGACCTTGGACTTCTTGCCCCACGGAAGGGTCAGCAGCCAGTCCAGGTAGTTGCGAACAACCGTCGCCTCGGCCGACATCGGGCTCATGGTCTTGAGCTTCTTCAGTTCGGCGTCAGCCTTCGTGCGGGCTTCCTTGGAAAGCCTCGTCTTCTTGATCTTCTCTTCGAGCTCGGTCAGCTCATTCGAGCCTTCTTCGCCGTCGCCCAGCTCGCGCTGGATCGCCTTCATCTGCTCGTTGAGATAGTACTCGCGCTGCGTCTTCTCCATCTGCCGCTTCACGCGGGAGCGGATGCGCTTTTCCACCTGCAGCACGCCGATCTCGCCCTCCATGAGGCCGAGGATCTTCTGAATGCGCTCCGCGATCGAGACGGTGCCGAGCAGATCTTCCTTCTGCTCGATCTTGATCACGAGGTGGCTGGCGATGGTGTCGGCAAGCTTGGAATGGTTGGTGATCTGGCTGACGGCGTTGACCACCTCGGCCGAGATCTTCTTGTTCAGCTTGACGTAGTTTTCGAACTCGTTCTGCGCCGAGCGGGCCAGGGCCTCAAGCTCGGTTGCGTCTTCCTCAGGCTCGTCGAGGTTGGTGGCCTCGGCCTCGAAGTAGTCGACGGTCTGCAGGTACTTGTCGATCTTGGCGCGGCGCAGGCCTTCCACCAGCACCTTCACGGTGCCATCGGGAAGCTTGAGCAGCTGCAGCACGGAGGCAATGGTGCCCGTGGCGTAAATCTCTTCAGGCGACGGATCGTCGTCCTGGGCGTTCTTCTGGGTGACGACCAGAATGTGCTTGTCGTCGCGCATCACCTCTTCGAGGGCCTTCACCGATTTCTCGCGGCCGACGAACAGGGGCACGATCATGCCCGGAAAGACAACGATATCGCGTAGAGGCAGCACCGGGTAAACCCGATCACGATCGAATCCCGCGCCGCCTTGGGTCGTGTCCGACATATTTGGTCCTTTCCTGGGACGCGGGGCTCTTGGGAGGAGTTTCGAGCCCGCGCCCGCCTAGCAATCGGGCCGGTCCCCGAGATGGGCGGCGAGCCTGATTCTGCTGATTAAATAGGGCGTCAGCACCAAAGGGCAAGCCTACCTGCCCGATATGGTGGGTATGTCAGCAATGCGGCACCAGTGTGTGCTGCGGGCGCATCAACCGCGCGGCCGGATTGGCGGCCCCACATAGCGGGCCCGCGGGCGGATCAGCTGGCCCGAGGTCGCCTGCTCGATGCCGTGGGCGAGCCAGCCGACCGAACGCGCCAAGGCGAAGATGATCGCTGGAGCCTCGCGCGGCAGACCGTAGGCGGAGGCGAGCGCCGCAAGGGCGAAATCGACATTTGGTTCCTCATCCAGCACCGCGCGGCCGGCCTCGGCCAGACGCTGGAATGCCGGGGGAACTTCGATCGCAGCCAGTAGAGCGTGGCAACGAATGTCACCGCGGGGATAGAGCGGATGGCCGAAGCCGGGGACGGCTCGGCGTTCTCCTAGCCAATCTCTCAGCGCCTCGTCGGCCGTGTCGGGATGGGCGTCCATATCCTCTGCAAGCGCCAGGACTTCCGGCGCCGCGTTGCCGTGCCTCGGCCCGCCAAGTGCGGCGAGGCCGGAAAGGGCGCCGGCCGACAGCGCGGCACCGGTGGAGACGGTAACGCGGGCGGCAAAGGTCGACGCGTTGAGTTCGTGGTCGGCCAAGAGGACCAGTGCCCTTCGCAGGGCGTCGGCGGCTTCCGGTCGACCGAAGGCGGCCGCGAGCCCCTCGTGAGCCTGGCGCGACTCCGTCCCCGTCAGCACCGCCTTGACCGACGCAAGAACCGACGCAGCGTCATCGCGTAGAGCCGTTCCGCGTCCAGAGCTCGGATGATCGGCGGGTACTCGCGTCGCGAGTGCTCCCAGGAGCGCAGCGATCGAGGGCACGCTGGAAGCGTCAGCTGGTGCTGCGGCCTCGTACCAGCCGCCCCACAGGAGTTCGGCGACGTCCTCCAGCGTTGCGCTGTCGGCAAGCTCGGCGGCATCCCGGCCCCGGTAGTAGAGCCGCCCGCCACTGACGGTGGAGATGGATGACGCCAGCACCGGCTCGCCCCAGCTTATCGCCTCGGAGGCCGTCGCCGCCGCGCTGCGCCGGCCGCGCGAACGACGCGCGACGCGATCGACGTCCTCCTCGCGATAGAGGCTGCGCCGGCTGTCGGACGGATCGGGTTTTGCCCGAATGCGACCGCGGCTGACGTTGGCGTAGAGCGACTGCGGCTTGGATCCGAGCCGGACGAGCGCATCGGCGGCGCTGAGCCACATGCTGAGCCTCACATTGATCATGTTGATCAAGATTGACGTCAATATTAGCGAGCTTACCTTCCGCTGCAAATAGCCAAGGAGGCTCGAATGACCAGCAACGGACTCGAAGACGTCGTCGCGGCGGAGACCGTCCTCTCCGATGTCGACGGACTTGCCGGACGTCTCGTCATGCGCGGTTCGCCGCTCGAGGCGCTGGCCGGCCGGGTACGTTTCCAGGACATGGTGGCGCTGCTGTGGGACGGGTTCTTCCCGTCCCTGCCCGACGACCTCCAAGGCGAGCTGGGCAAGGCCCGCCTGGAGGTGTTCAAGGCGATCGAGCCGATGTTGCCCCTGGTTGCCGATCGTCCCGCCTTCGACGCGATGCGCGCGTTGATGGCCCTGCTGCCAGACGACACCGAGTTGGCAACTGCACTGAAGCTCGCCGTGGCACCGGGTGTTGTGCTGGCAGCCCTGTTGCGGCAAAAGGCCGGCGCAGGCCCACTTACCCCTGACGTCCGACTGTCTCACGCAACCGATGTGTTACGGATGCGGACAGGGTCCCTCCCTCGGCCCGAAGTTGCGGCGGCACTCGATACCTACCTCGTCACTGTCGCCGACCATGGGCTCAACGCCTCCACTTTCGCGGCGCGCGTCGTCGCTTCGACGCAGGCCGGACTCAACTCGTCGGTGCTCGCAGCTCTCGGCGCCCTGAAGGGTCCGTTGCATGGTGGGGCACCCGGACCGGTGCTCGACATGCTCGATGCGATCGGCTCGCCGGACAATGCCCGGAACTGGATCGGGGCCGAACTGGCGCGTGGCGAACGGCTGATGGGCTTTGGCCACCGCATCTATCGCGTGCGCGACCCGCGCGCCGATGCGCTAAAAGCGGCTCTCGGCCGTATCGAGCAACTCGGGGCGGTCGACAAGGAGAGGATGGCGCTCGCCGGCATCGTCGAGGACACCGCACTCCAGCTACTGAGGCAGCACAAGCCGGATCGGCGGCTCGACACCAACGTCGAGTTCTACACGGCCCTGCTGCTGGAGGGCCTCGGCTTCCCGCGTGACACCTTTACGGCGGTGTTCGCGGCGGGGCGCGTGATCGGCTGGATTGCACATGCGAGGGAGCAGGCAGAGACAGGCAAGCTGATCCGGCCGCGCTCACGCTACGTCGGCCCGGAGCCGCGCCAGGCAGCGTAGGATCGGCGGGCGCACATCGATACGTCATTGTTAATAGCGACTCCGGCCTGGGGCGCGTAGACCCGACGCATCGGCAGTCCATCACGTGGCACGTTGCCGACTGAGAGTTCCGGGCCTGCTGCGCCCCCTCCCGCCTACTCGAACGAAGGCCGGGAACATGATCTCCGAAGAACGGTTCGACCTGCGCGCGACCTGCATCCATTGCGGCCACCATAACCAATTGACGATCGCGGCCGTCTCGCTGCCCGATTGCTACGTCGTCAACTGCTCGTATTGTGGCGGAACCATCGGCACACTCGGCAAGATTCGTCCTCCCATTCGAGCCGAGAATGCAGTGTTCCGGATGGCCAGCTAGGCGTCCGTGGCCTGCCGCTTCTCCCGCGCATCGAGCTGATCGGTGACTTCGTCCTCCACCGCTTCTTCGATCGCCTCGAGTGCGTCCTTCTCGATCCTTTTCCGCTCGGCCTCGATCTCGGAAACCTGCTTGTGCTCGATGCCGACCGACTTGTTCGGCGCCTTTGAGGCTTCGATCAGGTAGTCGAGCTTGACGTGGAGCGCGGCCTCGCTCCGTGCGCCGGCAACGAGGATCACGCCCGAGATGACGATGGCGGCCACCGACAGGAAGATGTTGAAGCCGAACATGAAGCCGTCGTTGAAGTGCAGGAACGCTCCGATGCCGATGCCGACCAGCAAGGCAACGAAGGTCGCAACGAAGCCAGTCGCCGTCGACAGGAAGTCGGCGATGCGGTTGATGACCAGACTTGGGAGATTGCGGTCGAAGCGCATGATGCTGAAGAACGCCGCATCGCGCGATTGGATGCAGAAAGGGCCCCGAAACGGGGCCCTTTCGCTACTGTCAGGCTGCAACCTTGGGTGGCAACTGCTGGCCCGGCGTCGATGTCGAGATCGCCTCTTCCTCGGGCGTCATATCGGCCGGCACGTCGGCGAATAGCGGCGTCGAGAGGTAGCGCTCGCCGGTGTCGGGCAGCATGGCCAGGATGGTCGAGCCTTCGGGCGCCGTCTCGGCGAGCTTCAGCGCTGCGGCGAATGTCGCGCCGGCGGTGATGCCGACGAAAATACCTTCCTTCTGGGCCAGGTCCATCGAGGCCTTCATGCCGTCCGGCGGAGCGATGGTCACGATCTGGTCGAACAGCTTCTCGCTGACCGCCTCGCTGGTGATCCACGGAATGAAGTCCGGGCTCCAGCCTTGGAACGGATGCGGCTTCCACGACGGATGGCTGCCGGTGGCGGCGTGGTCGGCACGACGCTCCGGCTGAGCTTCGCCACTGGTGAGCATCGGCGCGCCCTCAGGCTCGGCGACGATGATCTTGGTGTTCGGCATCTTGTCGCGCAGCACGCGCCCGACGCCGGTGAGCGTGCCGCCCGTGCCGAAGCCGGTGACCCAGTAGTCGAGCTTCTCGTCGGAGAAATCGCGCAGGATTTCCTGGGCGGTCGTGCGCGAGTGCATCTCGGGGTTGGCTTCGTTCTCGAACTGGCGGGTCTGGAACCAGCCATTCTGCTCGGCCAGCGCCTCGGCCTTGCGGATCATGCCGTTGGCGCGCTCGGCCGCCGGGGTCAGCACGACCTTGGCGCCGAGGAAGCGCATCAGCTTCCGCCGTTCGACCGAGAAGCTCTCGGCCATGGTGACAACGAGCGGGTAACCCTTCGCCGCGCACACCATGGCGAGGCCGATGCCGGTATTGCCGCTGGTGGCTTCGATCACGGTCTGGCCGGGCTTCAGCGCGCCGGACTTCTCGGCCGCCTCGATAACGCCGAGCGCCAGGCGGTCCTTCACGGAGCCCAGCGGGTTGAATGCCTCGACCTTGACGTAGAGCTTTACGTGCTTCGGACCCAGTTTGTTGATCCGCACAACCGGCGTATTGCCGACGGTGCCCAGAATATCCTTGAACTTCATTGGTTCTTCCTCATGTGCCCCGCTTGCGCGCAAACTACTCCGCGCGCCGGAAAGCGACAAGTGAACCGATGGTACAGATTCATATGATGACCTGTGCCAGCTATACGGCATCACCCCAATCGAGCTTCTTGGCCCGCTTGAATGCCGGCTTGTCGCGACTTGGGATGACGCGCTGCTCGAGCCCTTCTTCGGCACATACTGCGAGAGTCACCGAGAACTTGTTCTCTTCCGGCCGTCGCAGGACCCGCCCCTCGGCCCGCGCGCCCGTTCCTGCACGACCCACGATCAGGTAGCTGAACTTCTCGTCCTCGTAGCCGAGCGTGCCGCCCTTCATCCGCATATGGTCTCGGCTGCGATTGAGCCGGACGGAGAAGTGGCACCAGTCGGGCTCGACCAGCGGACAGGCACGTTCGTGGGGACATGGAGCGAGCACGTTGCCCCCCTGCCCGATCAGACGGTCGCGAACCTGCAGCAGACGCTCATAGTCCCGAGGTCGGCCCGGCTCGACGAGAACGAGAACGCCCCCACAGTGCCGCCACAGCCGGTCGACCACCGCACCGAGGCTGGCATCCGGCAGTTCGGTCAGCGCGTATGCGCAGGTTACCAGGTCGAAGGCACGATCGAGCTCGAAGCGCGACAGGTCTGCTTCGATGGGTACCGCACTGCCGGCACCGATCGCGCTGCCGAGTGTTCCTGCCAGATCCAGGAACTGCCGGTTGTGATCCATGAGGGTCAGCGCGACATCCGGATAGACTTCGGCGGCCGCCCAGGCCGCCGTGCCTGGCCCGGAGCCAGCATCGAGCATCGTAGCGGGTGAGAACTCCCCTGCCCTCGCCTGCAACTCCTCGAGCACGGCCGAGACCGCCGCATAGGTCGCCGGCATTCGGCTCAGTGCGTAGGCGATCGCGTCTCCTGCCCCGCCGATAACATCGCGGGAGGCTCCGCGGCCGCGGTAGTGTTCGGAGATCCGGCTGGCGCTGTCCGCGAGGTCGCGCCGGCCCTCCGCCAACTCGCGGATAGCTGCCGACAATGCAGCAGGCAGGTCGCTCACCGGCCGGCCCTCCGGAGGCTGGCCGACAGCAGCGCCTCCGACACCGCCCGCTTGAAACGATCCTTGTCGGCCGAGGCGTTGTCGAGGATCTCGCGTACACGCCAGAACTCCTGTGACCTGAAGGCCCCAACCTCCGCCCGCACGTAGACGTCGGGCGGGTGCTGCACCACGGTCGCATCGACCAGCCGCTGCGACATGATCTCGGTGGAGACAACTGCCGCGTCGATGAGGCTCGGCTCCACCACGGCAAGGTCCGGGTCCGCGGTCCGGTGCACGTCGATGCCGATGGTGACGTCGCTATGCGGCGCAACCAGGTTGAGCGGCAGCGGATTGGTCACGCCCCCGTCGAGAAAGTAACTGCCGTTCAGCGACACCGGCCGGAAGACACTCGGGATGGCCATCGAGGCGGCGATAGCGGGCCGCAACGGGCCGTCGCTGAACACGATCTCGTTCCAGCTGTAGAAATCGGTGGCGACCACATGGAGCGGAATCTGCAGCGTGCCGAAATCGTCGGGAAAGCCCTCGGGCAGGAAGGCGTTGGCGACGCCCAGCGAGTCGACCTGCAGTGACAGGCCGCCCTCCAGCACCCGCCTGAGGCTGGGCCGGTTCCTGGTCCATAGCGTCGTCGCGATCTGCTGCAGGCTGCCCAGCACGGCGACGGCATGCTCGCGCAACTCAGCCCCACTCATGCCGTTGGCCCAGCCGGAACCGATCAGCGCTCCGATGGAGGAGCCGGCAATGATCGATGGCCGCAGCCCAAGCTCGTCCATCGCCTCGATGTAGGCGATATGCGCCAGCCCACGCGCCGCGCCGCTGCCCAATGCCACGCCGATCCGCATAGCCAGTCTCCCAGTATTCGCGCGTTATGCGACAGCCTACCCGCCAAAGCAAAGGCCCCACCTTGCGGCGGGGCCCTCAAACTCTTCCGGCGGCAACGGATCAGGCGCTGGCGGGCGCCTCTTCCTTCTTGCGCTCGGCGTAGATGTAGAGCGGGCGCGCGTCCTTGCCGTTCACCACTTCCTCGCTGATCACCACTTCTTCTACGCCGTCCAGCGACGGCAGGTCGTACATGGTGTCGAGCAGGATGGCTTCCATGATGGAGCGGAGGCCACGGGCGCCGGTCTTGCGTTCGATCGCGTGACGGGCAATCGCCTTGAGCGCGTCCTCGTGGAAGGTGAGTTCCACGTCTTCCATCGAGAACAGGCGCTGGTACTGGCGCACCAGGGCGTTCTTGGGCTCGGTGAGGATCTGGATCAGCGCGGCTTCATCCAGGTCTTCGAGCGTCGCCAGGACCGGCAGACGACCGATGAACTCGGGGATGAGACCAAACTTCACCAGATCTTCCGGCTGCACGTCCTTCAGCAGGTCGCCAACGCGGCGATCGCGCGGATCCTTCACCACGGCCGAGAAGCCGATGCCCGAGCCTTCGCCGCGGGCGGCGATCAGTTTTTCGAGGCCGGCGAAGGCGCCGCCGCAGATGAACAGGATGTTGGTCGTGTCCACCTGCAAGAATTCCTGCTGCGGATGCTTGCGGCCGCCCTGCGGGGGCACGGAGGCAACGGTGCCTTCCATGATCTTCAGCAGGGCCTGCTGCACGCCCTCGCCCGACACGTCGCGGGTTATGGACGGATTGTCGGACTTGCGGCTGATCTTGTCGACTTCGTCGATATAGACGATGCCGCGCTGGGCCTTCTCGACATTGTAGTCGGCGGCCTGGAGCAGCTTGAGGATGATGTTCTCGACGTCCTCGCCGACATAGCCGGCTTCGGTGAGCGTCGTCGCATCGGCCATCGTGAACGGCACGTCGAGGATACGGGCCAGCGTCTGCGCGAGCAGAGTCTTGCCGGTACCGGTCGGGCCGATCAGCAGGATGTTCGACTTCGAGAGTTCGATGTCCTGGTTCTTGGTGGCGTGGTGCAGCCGCTTGTAGTGGTTGTGCACGGCAACCGAGAGGTTCCGCTTGGCGCGGTACTGACCGATGACGTAGTCGTCCAGCACCTTGCAGATTTCGGCGGGCGTGGGGACGCCATCCGATGACTTCAGCGTCGAGGTTTTGTTTTCCTCGCGGATGATGTCCATGCACAGTTCGACGCATTCATCGCAGATGAATACGGTCGGCCCGGCGATGAGCTTCCGGACCTCATGCTGCGATTTCCCGCAGAACGAGCAATAGAGCGTGTTCTTCGAGGATTCGCCGCTGGTCGTGTCCTTGGACATCCTGTCACTCCTGGGAGGTTGGGCTCCCATTCCCGGCTAGAATAGAACGCTAGCCCCGCTATCCTGAACAAAAGGTAAGTCCGACCAACCTTAAAGGCCAGCCGGACCCCGCACAATCACACAAGTGTCACACTGAGGTGTGGCACTGCCGTTCACGTTAATACGTAAAAGGCTCAAGAAGCGTCCGGTTCCGCACGCTTCTCGTAGATGGAGTCGATGAGGCCGAATTCCTTGGCTTCTTCGGGGCTGAGGAAGCGATCGCGCTCGAGAGCGTTGTGGATGGCCTCGTAGGGCTGGCCGGTGTGCTTGACGTAGATCTCATTGAGCCGGCGCTTCAGCTTTTCGGTGAACTGGGCGTGGATGAGGATATCCGTCGCCTGGCCCTGATAGCCGCCGGATGGCTGGTGCACCATGATCGAAGCGTTGGGCAGAGCCCCACGCATGCCCGGCGCGCCGCCGGCAAGCAGGAGCGAGCCCATCGAGGCGGCCTGGCCGGTGCAGAGCGTTGCCACGGGCGGGCGGATGAACTGCATCGTGTCGTAGATCGCGAGACCCGAAGTCACCACACCGCCGGGCGAGTTGATGTAGAGCGAGATTTCCTTCTTCGGATTCTCGGACTCGAGGAACAGCAGCTGCGCCACGATCAGCGACGCCATGTTGTCCTCGACCTGGCCGGTCACGAAGATGATGCGCTCCTTGAGCAGGCGCGAGTAGATATCGAAGGCGCGCTCGCCGCGGTTGGTCTGCTCGATAACCGTGGGCACGAGGTAGTTGGTGAAGGTGTCGACCGGATCTCTCATTGAGATTTGCCCCTGGAGGTAAGAAGAATCAGCGTTCGCGGCCGACTGAAAGCGATGCCCTGTTAAGGGCGCGTAAAGCGACAGATAGGCGCCAGTGTGGCAGGCCGCAATACCCGCAGTTTCGCGCAATCCGACGGAGTCGCGGTAGCTGCCCGGATGGGGAGGGAGGCGGGCGCCTCAGGCGCTGAACGTCACCGTCACGCCGCGCTTCTTGAAATAGGACTGCATCATCTTGCGGCCCTGGCGGTTGTTCTGCGCGAGCTTGGCCGGATCGAACACCGCCTCCTTGGCGCCCTCGGCGGCCATGGCACCTTTCAGCGCGGCGATATGGGTGTCGATGTCCTCATTGTTCGCCCTCAACGAGGCGTAGACGTTGTCGATGGCTTGGGCGAGCGTCAGGTCGGCCACGGGCTTGCTCCGCTTGGTTTTCGTTCGGGGCTATGCACTACCCGGATTTTGCGGCCGGACAAGAGGCAATCGGGTCCTGAAGCCATGCTCGGGTGCGCCCGGGACCCTACGCGGCTGTTGATCGGTGATGCCCCCCTCGCCCGGGAGTGTCGACTTTTCAGGCCGTTTCGGAGAGTGTCCCCCAAGGCGCGGCCAGATCGCTGGCCGCCGGACCGGCGACATGAAGGGCTACTTCGATTTCTGACGCATTTCGACTGACGACGGACACGAGGCGCGCCGAGGCGGCGCCGCGCGAGGCAGCTTTCTTCCGCGACCCGTATGCCTTCTACGATGCGGTGCACGCGGCCTCCCCCGCCTTCTTCTGGAACAACTACGGACATTGGTGCTTCGCCGGCTTCAAGGACGTGAGCGCCCTGCTCCGCGACAAGCGCTTCGGCCGCCAGATCCTGCACAAGATGAGCCGCGACGAGCTCGGCCTGCCACCGCCCAAGGCGCATACCGCCGCTTTCGACCAGACCGAGAAGTACACGCTGCTGAACCTCGAGCCACCGGATCACACCCGGCTGCGCGCGCTGGTCAACCGCGCATTTGTCTCACGCAACGTCGAGCAGTTGCGCCCGCGGATCGAACGGCTCGCCAACGAGCTGATCGACGGCTTCGAGGCCGATGGCGGAGTCGATCTGCTGCGCAGCTATGCCGTGCCCATTCCGGCGATCGTCATTGCCGAAATGATCGGCCTGCCCGCCGACATGGCGATGCAACTGGTCGATTGGTCCAACCGCATGGTCGCCATGTACATGCATGGCGTGACCTACGAGACCGAGCTCGATGCCAACCAGGCCTCGATCGAGTTCATGGACTACGTGCGTGCCATGATGGCCGAACGTCGCAAGCAGCCAAGGGAAGACCTTCTCACCCACATGCTGACCTCCGAGGTCAACGGCGAGAAGCTCACCGACGACGAGGTCATCTCGACCACGATTCTCCTGCTCAATGCCGGCCACGAGGCAACGGTCCACACCACGGGCAACACGCTGAAGTCGATCCTCGAGAGCGGCCTCGATCCCAATGCGATCTTCGCCGACGAGAAGCAGACCGAGGCGACGGTGGAGGAAGGGCTGCGCTTCGACGCGCCGCTGCACATGTTCACGCGCTACGCGCTGCAGGACGTTACGCTCGACAACGGGCTCAGCTTCAAGCAGGGCGAGACGATCGGGCTGATGCTTGGTGCAGCCAACCGCGACCCGTCGCGCTTCGCCAATGCCAACACGTTCGACCCGTTCCGCACCGACGGGGCCAATGTCAGCTTCGGCGCCGGCATCCACTTCTGCATCGGTGCCCCGCTCGCCCGTATCGAGCTGGGCGTGTCGATGAAGACGCTGTTCGACCGGCTGCCAGGGCTCAGGCTCAAGGGCCAGCCCGAGTACAAGAACATCTACCACTTCCACGGGCTCGAACGGCTGGAGGCCGAGTGGTGAAGCTCATGCCGGTTGCGGCCCTGTTGGCAGCCATCTCCTTCCCCGTGGCGGCGGCCGAACCCGGGCAACTGAGCTTTTCGACCGATCCCGGCCCGGCGGCAAACATCGCGCGTACCCTGATGGGCGCCGAACGCGGTACGCCCCTCCTCGACGACGATGTCGTCGAAGTCGCGCTGGTCGATATCGACGAAGACGGGACGAGCGAGATCTTCGCCTTCGCAGACTCAAGCTACTTCTGTGGCTCGGCTGGGTGCGTACCGCGCATCTACCGGCTCGACCGCGACACGGGCAAATGGAACGAGTTGCCGATCGAAACCGAGGCCGTGATCAATTCGGAACCGGCCAACTGGTCGATCGCACCTGCCCATGCCGGCAACTGGTCCGTGCTCCAGATGCAAACAGGCGTAGTCCGGCTCTACCTCGCCTGGAACGGCACGGCATTCGTGAGCATTCCCGGACCTCAGTGAGTTACCGATAGCGCCGCCAGCAGCTCAGGCACGATCCCCGGCAAATCCTCCGCGATAAGCCCCGGCTTTGCCCAGCGGTTTGCTGCCTCGCCATGAATCCACACACCGGCGCAGGCAGCTTCGAGCCCGGCCATCCCCTGCGCCATCAGTCCGGCGATGATCCCGGCCAGCACATCGCCGGAGCCGGCGGTACCCAGCGTGGGTGGTGCGTTGTCGTTGATGACCGCGCGGCCATCGGGCGCGGCCACCACAGTGTCGCCGCCCTTCAACACGATGAGAGCTCCTGATCGCGCTGCAGCCGTCCGCGCGCGCTCCACCTTGGAGCCCTCCACCGTCCCGAACAGGCGCCCGAACTCGCCTTCGTGCGGCGTCATTACTACGGCACGCTCGGGCTGCTGACGGATCGCTGTATGGAGCGTGTCCGGGTCGTCCTTGAAGCTGGTCAGCGCATCCGCATCGAGCACCGCGGCCGGCCCGCCAGCCAGGATGGCCAGCACATTGGCCCGCGTCGCCTCGCCGACGCCCGCCGCCGGGCCGATAGCGAACGACTTCACCTTTTGCTCCTCGATCAGCAGCGACAGGCTCGCCGCGCCTTCCGAGGGCTTCAGCATGATGGCGGTGACGTGGTTGGCGTGGACGAGCAAGGACTGCTGCGAACCGGTCAGCGATACGAGTCCCGCCCCTGCCCGCAGGGCCGCTGTCGCGGTGAGCCGGCTGGCGCCGGTCTGCAGCGGGCCGCCCGACATGACCATGCAGTGGCCGCGCGTGAACTTGTGCCCCTCGGGATCTGCCACGGGAATCCGCCACAGCCCGGGACCGTTCCGCCAAAGCCGCGGTGCGATTTCGTCGAGGACAGGTTCGGGAATGCCGATCTGCTTCAGCACCACCTCACCGCAGCGCTCGCGTCCAGGCAGGAGGAAGTGGCCCGGCTTCAGGCGGAAGAACGTCACCGACGCCTTCGCCCTGATCGCAGTCCCCCTGACCTGCCCCGTAGCACCGTCGATGCCGCTCGGCATGTCGACGGCAACCACCGGCAGCCCGGATGCGTTCACCGCGTCGATGAGTTCGGCCAGTTCGCCCTCGACATCGCGGTCGAGTCCCGCGCCGAGCAGTGCATCGACGATCACGCTCGCCGGTTGCAGCCCATTGGGATCGGCCTGCTCGATCCGCCCTTTCCACAGGTCCGCGAACAGCGCCGCGTCGCCCTTCAGCCGCTCCTTGTCCGCGAACAGCGCCAGCCGCACCTCGCGCCCGGCCTGCCGGAGCCTCTCGGCCGCGACGAACCCGTCGCCACCGTTATTGCCAGGGCCGCAAAGGACGAGGATGTGTCCGTCGGGATAGCGCTCCGCGACAAAGTCGGCGACCGCCGTTCCCGCCGCCTCCATCAGCTTGAACGACTGCACGCCCGACGCCACCGCGAGCTGGTCGGCGCGGGACATCTCGGTAGGCGTAAGGAGCACGTGTTCGAAGGCCATGCGCAAACCTAACTGCCCTGCGCCAAAACAAAAAGGCCGCCCCGGAGGGCGGCCTTGATGTCGTGGATCAGCCCACCTTAGTGGTGGTGCTCCTCCGGAACCTCGTCGTCTTCCGACGCGATGATCTTGGCGAGCTCGGCGCGGGTCATGGCCTTGTCGGTCTTCTTCGCCTGTTCGGTGACGAACTCGACGACCTTGTTCTCGAACACCGGAGCACGGAGGCCGGCGAGGGCCTGCGGGTTCTTGCGGTAGTAGTCGTAGACCTGCTGTTCCTGGCCGGGGAAGCGGCGCACTTCGGCGATGAGCGCCTGCTGGTGCTCGTCCTCGGTCACCTCGACCTTGTTGACGTTGCCGATCTCGGCAACGACGAGGCCCAGGCGCACGCGGCGCTCGGCGATCTTCTGGTACTGCTCCTTGGCGGCTTCCTCGGTCGTGCCTTCGTCCTCGAAGGAACGGCCGTGATGCTCGACCTCGTGCACGACGCGCTGCCAGATGGTGTCGAACTCGGCGTCAACCAGCTGCTGGGGAACGTCGAACTTGTGACCTTCGTCGAGCTGATCGAGAATCTGGCGCTTGACCGCCTGGCGGCTCATCGAATCGAGGGCGGCACGCATCTGGTCCTTGACCGCGTTGCGCAGCCCTTCGACGTTCTCGAGGCCGAGGCTCTTGGCGAAGTCGTCGTTCAGCTCGCCGGCCTTGGGGCCGTCGATGTGCAGGATCGTGGTCTCGAAGTCGGCCTTCTTACCGGCCAGCTCTTCCTGCTGGTAGTCCTTGGGGAACGTGACCTTCACCGTCTTGGTCTCGTTCTTCTTCATGCCCACGAGCTGCTCTTCGAAGCCGGGGATGAACTCGCCCGAACCGACGGTCAGGTGAGCATGGTCGGACGATCCGCCGGCGAAGGCTTCGCCCTTGATCGTGCCCTTGAAGCTGAGACCGAGACGGTCACCGTTCTCGACAACGCCGTCCTCGCCCTTTTCCTCGTAGCCGCGCTGCTGCGCGAACACGCGCTGCACTTCGGTGTCGAGGTCCTTCTCGTCGATCTCGACGACCGGGTTCTCGACGGCAAGGCTCGTGAAGTCCATCAGCGCGACGGGCGGCAGAACTTCGTAGCTGACCTCGAAGTTGAGGTCGGCGTCGCCGTCGAGCACCTTGTTGATGACTTCCTGGTCTTCCGGCAGGTCAACCTTGGGCTGCGTCGCGGCGCGCTCGGAGCGGTCGTCGAGGGTCTTGGAAACGGTCGAATTGATCGCATCCGACAGCACTTCCGACATGGCCGAACGGCCATAGACCTTCTTGAGGTGCGCGGCCGGCACCTTGCCGGGGCGGAAGCCCTTGATATTGGCAGTGGACTTCAGCTCATCGAGACGCGCATCGAGCCGATCGCTCAGGTCCTTGGCCGGAATGACCACGGAGAGTTTGCGCTTGAGGCCCTCGTTGAGGGTTTCTGTGACCTGCATTGGGGTATCCCGTTGTCTCTTCAAAACTCGTGTGGCCGGGGGTCCGCGGCGGATTGGTGCGGGTGAGAGGGCTCGAACCTCCACGCCTTGCGGCGCTGGAACCTAAATCCAGTGCGTCTACCAGTTCCGCCACACCCGCAAGGTGCCCCGTCGGCCGGGTCGCGTGCATATATGGCAAGAAACGGGGAAGGTCAAAGGCTCTGATGGGCCTCTGCGCCGTTGGTGGCCGTTGCGTTGCGGCGATGCCCGCTGCGACGCCATGCACCGGGTGGCACACCGACGAACTTCTTGAATGCCCGGTTGAATGCCGCCTCGGATTCATAGCCGACGTCGGCGGCTGCCTGGCCTATGCTGACATGGGGATCTTCGAGACGGCGTGCAGCCAGATGCATGCGCCAGCGGGCGAGATATTGCATGGGCGAGACGTCCATCTTTGCCGAGAAGCGGCTCGCGAGGACCGAGCGGGACATGCCCGCTGCCCGCGCCAGGCTGTCGATCGTCCAGGCCTCCGCCGGCCGGCTGTGCAGCAGGCGCAGCACTTCCCCGAGGTGACTGTCGCCCAGGCCGGCGAGCCAGCCGCGGGCATCCTCCGGCAGGTCCTCGATATGCCGCCTCAGGACTTCGACGAACATCAGTTCACTGAGCTTGGCGAGCACAGTCTCCGATCCCGCGCGTGCTCCCTTGCCTTCGGCGAGCGCCATGGCGAACAGCTCGGTAATGCCCAGGGCGCCGGATGACCGGGGGATGCACAGCAGCGGCGGAAGCGCCGAGAGCAGCGGATTAAAGGGTCGAGTATCGCAACCGAGGAAACCGCAGACGAAGCGGGTGCGATCCGGCCCGTCGCCGCCATGGATCAGCTCGAACGGCAGGTGGTCGTCGACCGGGCGGTAATACATGGACAGGGGGTTGGGTGCTCCCCGCTCGCCCCGTGAGGAACTGAGCACGTTCGGAGCCCCGGTGGGGAAGACCACCACGTCCCCGGCATCGAGCCACACTGGCGGCAGCGAGCCATCGGCCATTGCCGCCCAGCATCCCCCGGTGAGAACGATGTGAAAGGCAATGACGTGCTCGGCACCGGGCATGATCGCAGCGGCGATTTCCGCCGTGCCCGGGGACTCGCCCACCCAGGGGTTGCCCGCGTCGATGTCGAAGTAGATCGCGCCGGTCAGCCGGACTGCGCTCAGCACGTCGGAGAGAACATCCATCGCGCGTTCCTCCTCGCCCGCCGACAGTCCTCACGACCACCCTACTCCCGCGACTGTGCCGGCGCAAACGAGACAGCTCGCAAACCGAGCAAGAGAGCCGGACGCCTGAGCATTCCCGCACGAGCGTCCGTTCCCTACCCTCCCGGCCAGGATGAGGGAGAACCGCCATGAACGAGAACATCTTCACCGACTTTGCCGCCGGCCTGCGTGGACCGGTGATCCGCCCCACCGACGCCGGCTACGAGGAAGCACGCAGCCTCTACAACGGCATGATCGACAAGCATCCCATGGCCATTGCGCGCTGCTCGGACGTTGCCGACGTAATCGCCGCGGTCAACTTCGGGCGGATCAACGGTTTGCCGATCGCAATCCGCGGCGGCGGGCATAACGGCCCCGGGCTCGGCAGCGTCGATGACGGCCTCGTCATTGACCTCAGCAGCATGAAGGGCGTCCGGGTCGATCCGGTAGCCCGGACAGTACGAGTCGGCGCCGGCTGCACGACCGGCGATGTCGATCACGCCACCCATGCGTTCGGCCAGGCCGTTCCGTTCGGCATCATCTCCACTACCGGCGTCGCGGGCCTGACGCTAAGCGGCGGCCACGGCTATCTCAGCCGCCAGTATGGCCTCGCAATCGATAACCTGCTCGAAGCCGATGTGGTCCTTGCCGACGGCCGCTTCGTGACTGCCAGCGAGACGCAGAACGCGGACCTGTTCTGGGCGCTGCGAGGTGGAGGCGGCAATTTCGGCGTGGTGACGAGCTTCGTGTTCCGGACCAACCCGGCCGATGTCCTCTACGGCGGCCCCATCGCCTATGCCATCGAGGACGCCGAGGACATCATGCGGTGGTATCGCGACTTCCAGGCCAAGGCACCGCCGGAGTTCTATGTCTTTCTCGGGCTGCAGGGCATCCCGCCGACCGCACCATTCCCCGAGGAGCACTGGAACAAGATCATGTGCGTGCTGCTCGTGGCGCACAACGGGGCCGATGGCGAGGCGGCGGTGAACGCGATGCGCAAGGAACTGCCGACGCCGCTCTTCGACTGGTGTGGCCCCATCCCATACACGGGACTGCAGACGCTGTTCGACCCGTTCTACCCCAAGGGTCTCCAGTGGTACTGGAAGGGAGACTTCGTGAAGACCCTGCCCGACGCCGCGATCCGCGCCCATGTCGCCCACGCCAGCAAAGCCAATATCTTCTCGGCCATGCACCTCTACCCGATCGACGGCGCCGTTCACGCCAGGCAGCCGACGGACACGGCGTGGAATACGCGCGACGCCGTCTGGTCTATGGTGATCGTCGGACTCAGCCCCGATCCAGCCGACCGCCAGGCGATCCGCGACTGGGCCACCGGCTACTGGCAGGACGTTCATCCGCACGACCTGGCCGGCGCCTATCCCAACTTCATGATGGCCGACGAAGGCGAGGCTCGCCTGCACGCCACGTTCGGCGGCAACTACGCGAAGCTCGCATCGGTCAAGCGGAGCTACGACCCCGACAACCTCTTCCGCGTGAATCACAACATTCCTCCGGCACACTGACAACGGAGGCGGGCGGCGGCGCTAACAACTTCGCGCCGCCACTCGGTTCGCCCTGCATAGGCGCGCTACATGATGCCGCCTCGCTGTGCAGCGCGGAGTGCGGTTTCGGCTATTTAGTAGCCTATATGCCTATTTCTTGCGCACATCGCCAAACTCACCCCTCGCCTACATTGTTAGCGCTTTCGCGTAGCGTATTGCTTGACTGACGCTTTTCGCGTTTGGCACGCACTGGCACGGCCCCTGCATACACTAGGGCGGCACCCGACCGGTGCTGGAAGTGGAGGCCTGAATGAAGAAGATCGAGGCTATCGTAAAGCCGTTCAAGCTCGACGAAGTGAAGGAAGCGCTGCAGGAAGTTGGTCTGCAGGGCATCACCGTGACCGAGGCCAAGGGTTTTGGCCGACAGAAGGGACATACCGAACTGTATCGGGGCGCCGAGTATGTCGTCGATTTCCTGCCCAAGGTAAAAGTCGAGGTGGTGTGCCCGGACGAACTCGCCGAGAAGGCGATCGAAGCGATCCGCACCGCCGCGCAAACCGGTCGCATCGGCGACGGCAAGATCTTCGTCTATTCCATCGAACAGGCGATCCGCATCCGTACCGGCGAATTCGGCGACGACGCGCTCTAGGGGCGCCTGAGCTCGTCCTGCCCGCCTAAATGAAACCCAGACTTACACAGGGGAACTGAATGACCACTGCAGCCGACATCCTCAAGCGGATCAAAGATGAGGACATCAAGTACGTAGACCTTCGTTTCACGGACATGCGCGGCAAGCTGCAGCATGTGACCTTCGACCAGACCATGGTCGATGAGGACCTGTTCGAAGAAGGCACGATGTTCGACGGCTCGTCGATCGCCGGCTGGAAGGCCATCAACGAGTCCGACATGGTGCTGATGCCCGATCCGGATTCGGCCTACATGGATCCGTTCTTCGGCGCCTCGACCCTCGCCATCAACTGTGACGTGCTCGAGCCGCTGACCTACCAGCCCTACTCCCGCGACCCGCGCACCACGGCCAAGAAGGCCGAGGCCTACGTGAAGGAACTCGGGCTGGGCGACAGCGTCTACTTCGGCCCCGAGCCGGAATTCTTCCTCTTCGACGACGTCCGCTACTCGAACACCACATACAAGGTGGGCTTCTCGGTCGACTCGACTGAACTGCCGACCAACAACGACACCGAGTACGAGTCGGGCAACACCGGCCACCACATCGGCCTCAAGAAGGGCTACTTCCCGGTTCCGCCGCTGGACAGCGCGCAGGACATCCGTGGCGAGATGCTGGCCGCGATGGGCGCGATGGGCGTTCCGATCGAAAAGCACCACCACGAAGTGGCCTCGGCCCAGCACGAGCTCGGCATCAAGTTCTGCCCGATCATCAAGGCCGCCGACTCGGTCCAGATCTACAAGTACGTGATCCAGCAGGTCGCCCAGGCCTACGGCAAGACCGCGACCTTCATGCCGAAGCCGGTCTATGGCGACAACGGTTCGGGCATGCACTGCCACCAGTCGATCTGGAAGGACGGCAAGCCGCTCTTCGCCGGTGACCAGTATGCCGGCCTCTCGATGGAAGCGCTGTACTACATCGGCGGTATCATCAAGCACGCCAAGGCAATCAACGCCTTCACCAACCCGACGACCAACTCGTACAAGCGCCTGGTCCCCGGCTTCGAAGCCCCTGTGCTGCTGGCCTACTCGGCCCGCAACCGTTCGGCCTCCTGCCGTATCCCCTTCGGCCAGTCGCCGAAGGCCAAGCGCGTCGAAGTGCGCTTCCCCGATCCGCTGGCGAACCCGTACCTCGGCTTCGCGGCCATGCTGATGGCCGGCCTCGACGGCATCAAGAACAAGATCCACCCGGGCGACCCGATGGACAAGGATCTGTACGAGCTGCCGAAGGAAGAACTGAAGCAGATCCCGACCGTCTGTGGTTCGCTCCGCGAAGCCCTCGAGTCGCTCGACAAGGACCGCGAGTTCCTCAAGGCCGGCGGCGTGTTCACCGACGATCAGATCGACAGCTACATCGAGCTGAAGATGACGGAAGTGATCAAGTTCGAGCACACCCCGCACCCGGTCGAGTACGAGATGTACTACTCGGCCTAAGCGCCGGATCGACGACTGAATCGAAAGGGCCCCACTCGGGGCCCTTTCTCTTTTTGTGCTGTCAGAGGGCGGCGAAGAACGCCCGGACATCGCCCGTCCACACCTCGGGCACTTCCAGCACAGCGTAGTGCCCTCCCACGTCGAACTCGGTCCAGCGCACGATGGTGTTGCTGGTCTCCCCGTAGCGGCGGATCGGCACCTCGTCATAGCCGAACACTGCAACGCCGGTCGGCACCCCCGAGTTGGCCTTGGGCGACCAGGCATCCGGATCATGGGCGTTCTCGTAGTAGAGCCGGATCGAGGATGCTGCGGTGCCGGTGAACCAGTAGACCATGAAGTTGGTGAGGAACTTGTCGAGCGGCACGGCGTCCACGCGGTCGCCGAAGCTGGTGAAGAGCTCGCTGATCCAGGCCAACAGGCCGGCGGGGGAGTCCGAGATGCCATAGGCCAGCGCCTGCGGCCGGCTCGACTGCATGACGTTGAACCCGAAGTGCTCCGCCATGAAGCGCTGCACCCGCTGCAGCCGCACCTTCTCGCGCTCGTTGAACGTGGCGATCTCGTCCTCCTCGACCGGCCCGAACGGGATAAAGCCCATCGTCGCGGCGTTGAGATGCACGCCGATCACCCGCTCCGGGGCCATGCGCCCGATCTCGGGCCCGATGATCGCACCCGCATCGCCGCCCTGCACGCCGAAGCGTTCGTAGCCGAGCCGGCTCATCAGCTCGATGAAGGCCTTGCCGATGCGGACATTGTTCCAACCCGCCTCGCGCGTCGGCCCCGAGAACCCGAACCCCGGCAGCGAGGGCACGACGACATCGAACGCATCCTCGGCCTTGCCGCCATGCGCCACCGGATCAGTCAGGGGGCCGATGACGTCGAGGAACTCGACGATCGAACCCGGCCAGCCATGGATCAGCAGCAGCGGCGTGGCGTTGGCCTCAGCCGACTTTACATGGATAAAGTGGATGTTCTGCCCGTCGATCTCGGTGGTGAACTGCGGCAGCCGGTTGATCGCCGCTTCGGTGGCGCGCCAGTCGTAGCCACCGAGCAGGCGGCCGATGGCGTTCTGCACATAGGCATTCGTCGGGCCCTGGCTGAAGCTCGATGCATCGGTTTCGCTGGGCAGCACGGTGTTGCGGAGTCGCGCCTCGAGGTCCTGCAACCGGGCTGCCGATACGTCGATCGTGAAGGGGGTGATGGTGGTGGACATTTGGGTCTCTCCGTCGGGGTTGCGTTGAAGACACCCCCTTCGTAGCCAACCCCTGTCGGCGATTATTGGAAGTTTCCGACAACCTCGCCGGCAGCAGCGCGAGCGATCTGGCTGGGCGTCTTTCCCATGATCGCCTTCAGCGAATTGATCATGTGGGCCTGGTCGGAAAAGCCCAGGGCGAGGGCCACTTCCACTGCCGGCCGGCCCAGCTGCAGCAGGGTCACCGCCTTCTGCGCCCGCTGGACCAGCGTGAAGTGCTTGTAGGTCAGGCCCGTGGTGCGCAGGAAATGCCGCTGCAGCGTCCGCTCCGTGGCGGCCATCGGATGGCCCTCCACCACCGATGCCACCAGCTCGTTATTCCCCACGATTCCGTCGCGGATCAGATGCTCGACGAACACGTCGGCACTCTCGAAGGTCGGGATCTCGCGCACGTCGGTGCCCACCCAGAACCCGCGTCGGCCGTAGGCCTCGAGCATCACGCCCTCGTCGCGCATCACCTCGCCGGGCATCAGCGGCATGAAGCTGTGCGGCTTGAACGAGATCACCAGCAGTTCGTCGCCGTCGGCATAGTCGAAGCTGACGGGCCGCGTCGTCAGCCCGGTGCGCAGCACCATCCGCCGGTCGCCCCGCTGGATGATGGCGATGTCCCAGCATCCATCGGGCCGCATCGGCACCGCGCCATCGCCAACGAAGCGGATCGAACTGATGCTCTCGACCAGCGGGGACTCGACGGGTCGTGTCTGGGTCAGCAGCGGCATGCCGCAACCATAGCAGCGTGCCGCCCTATGCCAAAGCGCCGTGCCGGGACGCTACTTCGTCCCCACCCAGATCATATGCCTCGCGCCCTTCCCGCCGTGCGCCCGCGCCTTCAGTTCCTCGACCTTGAGACCGGACTGCTGGAGGCGCTTGGTGAAGTGCGGGTCGGGGGCGACCGACCAGACGGCGAGCATGCCGCCGGGGCGGAGGGCGGCCTTGGCCTTGGCGATACCGTTGTGGCTGTAGAGCGCGTCGTTGCCGGGCCGGGACAGGCCCTCGGGGCCGTTGTCGACGTCGAGCAGGATGGCGTCGAACTTCTGGGCGTCGCCGGTCATGACGTTGCCGACATCGCCTACGCGAAGCGTCAGGCGGGGATCATCAAGGCCCGTGCCGTGGATGTGGGCCAGCGGCCCGCGGGCCCAGGTCCGGGCGATCTCCGGCACGAGTTCGGCGACAACGATCTCGGCGTCGGGGCGAAACTGCGCCAGCGCCGCGCGAAGGGTAAAGCCCATGCCGAGGCCGCCGATCAGTATGCGCGCCTTCGGCCGGGTGCCGACGCGCTCGGCCGCGATGTTGGCCATCGCCTCCTCCGAGCCCGCCTGCCGGCTGCTCATCAGGCCGATCGTCCCGGCGAAGATGGTGAACTCGGTGCCCCGCTGCATCAGCCGGAACTCACCGCCGCCCGGCACCTTGGCCCGGCCGAGTTCTACCCAGGGCAGCATCGCAGTCTCCTTGTCGCTTGCCGCGCAGCTTTAGCGCCGCGCTCGCGTTGATGACAGCCCCATGCGGGCTGTATGCGCCCGGCCCGAGGACTGGCATGGTGCGCTGAACCAGAGGATTCGAGATGAGTGTTGGCCTGCTTGGACTGCTCGACGACGTGACGGCGCTGGCCAAGGTTGCCGCGGCCTCGATCGACGATGTCGCGGGACAGGCTGCGAAGGCCGGGCTCAAGGCAGCCGGCGCGGTGATCGACGACACCGCGGTGACGCCGAACTACGTCACCGGGTTCTCGGCAGAGCGCGAACTGCCGATCGTGTGGAAGATCGCGCTCGGCTCGATCCGCAACAAGCTGCTGATCCTGCTGCCGGCCGCCGTCGCGCTTAGCCTGTTCGCGCCCTGGCTGATCACGCCGCTGCTCATGCTCGGCGGCCTCTATCTCTGCTACGAGGGCGCAGAGAAGGTCTATGCGGCGCTGTTCCCGCACGCTGCGCACGAGCATGAGCATGAGGCCGAGGCGCCCGAGGACACTGACCCCAAGAAACTCGAGGAAGAGCGCATCGCCGGCGCCATCCAGACCGACTTCATCCTCTCCGCCGAGATCATGACCATCGCACTGGCCGCCCTGCCCGACCTGCCGCTGTGGGAGGAAATCCTGGTGCTGATCGTCGTGGCCTTCGGCATCACCGCCGCGGTCTATGGCGCGGTGGCCCTGATCGTGAAGGCCGACGACATCGGGCTCGCTCTCGCCAGCACCGCTCGCACCGGCGCGGGCCGCGCTTTCGGCCGCGGCATTCTCCGCGCCATGCCGGTGGTCATGCAGTTGCTCAGCATCGTCGGCACCGCCGCCATGATCTGGGTCGGTGCCGGCATCGTCGCCCACGGCCTCGACGGGTTCGGCCTCGGCTTCATCGAGCATGGCATCGAGGCCTTCGCCCACTGGGCCGAAGAGCTGATGCCGCAGATCGGGGGCTTCCTGGGCGGATTGGCGACCGTCGCGGCGGACCTCTTGCTGGGCCTCGTGCTCGGCTTCCTGCTGATCCCGATCATGGGTAAGGTGATCGCGCCCGCCTGGCGCGCGATCCGTGGCCTGTTCAAGCGGGATGCAGCAGCCGGCCACTAGGAGCGTCCCCGTGAGCCTCGAGTTCTTCATCACCACTCTGATCATCGTCGCGTCGCCCGGAACGGGTGTGCTCTACACGCTCGCCGCCGGGCTCACACGTGGCGCGAAGGCCAGCCTGCTGGCGGCCTTTGCCTGCACGCTCGGCATCATCCCGCATATCATCGCGGCGGTGACCGGGCTTGCCGCGATCCTCCACACGAGCGCCCTCGCCTTCGAGATCATCAAGTATCTCGGCGTTGCGTACCTCCTCTACATGGCCTGGCAGACGCTGCGGGAGAAGGGCGCGCTGAGCGTCGACACCTCGGCCGCGCCGCAGTCGATCCGGCAGGTGCTGGTTTCGGGCGTGCTGGTGAACATCCTCAACCCCAAGCTTTCGATCTTCTTCTTCGCGTTCCTGCCGCAGTTCGTGCCGGCCGAAAGCTCCGCCGCCCTGCCCCAGATGCTGGAGCTGAGTGCCGTCTTCATGGCGGTCACGTTCGTGGTGTTTGCGATCTACGGCGTGTTCGCCGCCGCCGTGCGCTCGCACATCGTCACCCGGCCCCGGGTGCTGCTGTGGATGCGTCGAACCTTCGCGGCGGCCTTTGTCGCGCTGAGCGCAAAGCTGGCCCTGACGGACCGCTAGTCAGCCGGGGGCTAGCCTTCGGCCGCCTGCGAGCTGGCCTGGCCCGACTTGAGCGTCAGCAGTGCTTCAAGCTGGTCGAGCGACTGCAACTCGGCGAACTGCACGGCGAACCCGGCCTCGATGTAGCGGACCACCCTGCCCGGCACCGAGCCTACGCCGGCCAGCGCCCCGAGCGGCGGCAGAACGTCCGCCGATATGGCGACACCGGAGCGGGACATGTCGATGATGAAACAGTCGTACTTCGTGCCGTCGCCGAGAAGCAGCTTCGACCTGGTGTCGCGCGGTAGCACGCGCTTGTAGGCCCGACGGTCGCTGACGGCCTTCAGGGCCTTCCGCTTGAGCCAGTCGATGCGCGAGGCCAGCAGCGTGCGCTCCGAGTCCGTGCAGTCGAAGCCCGCGACAAAGCCGCCGTCGACCTCGCGGGCGATGCGCCCGCGCAGGATGCCGAGTCCCTGGAAGGTAACGGTAAAGGTCTCACCCGGCGCGCCCGCAACCGGCGCGTTGATCACCGCTTCGTAGGGCGAAATGCTGCGGGCCCGGCAGGCGAACACCTGCACCGCGCCCTGCCCCTGCGCCCGGCTGGCGAGCACGTAGCTCCCCATGACGTCGCCGATGAAGCGGATGTCCTTGCGGCCTTGGGCCAGCGGCACGGTCGCGCCCTTCTGGGCTGCAGTCTGCATATTCTACACCGCCTTGCTCGACGGATGGACCACGACTTCATAGCCCGCGACCAGCCGGTCGGCGTCCACGGCCTCCAGCACCTGATCAAAGGCGACCGCAAAACCGCCGTCCACAACCCTGACGACATGCGCAGGCACGCGCCCGATCTGGACCGGATCGCCGATGCTCACCGTCTGCGTGCTGGCGATGGCGGCTCCCGAGCGCGAGACATCGCTGAGCAGCACGTCGGCTGCGCTGCCATCGGCAAAGACCATCGTGGTTCGCGAATCCCGCGGGCGGAGCCGCATGAACTGGCGTTGATCGCCGGCCATGCGCCCGCCCCGCCGGCGCAGCCACGAAACCCAGATCGCGAGGCGCCTGCGGGCGTCCTCGTTTATGAGGTTCTGGCAGAAGAAGCCGTCCTCCCGGACGTCCTCGATCTCACAGCGGATGACGCCAAAACCCTCGACATCCACCCAGATGTGCTCGCCTAGCGTGCATGTGACTGGTGCCGAAATGATAAGCGCCGATGCGGACAGGCTGACGACGGTGCAGCCCACCGCACGTGCACCGCCTCCCGCGCGCGGCGTATGCGAGAACGTCGCCGGTATGTTGCCGTCGTACCGAAGTTCGGCACGACGCTCGGCAGCCCTTTGCGACCCGCGTTCTTCCCCAAAAGAACTCGACATGGCTTCCACCCCATTTCGAGGGGAAGACTAACTCGCGATCCTGAATCAGAAGTTACCCTGATGTCGACACGTGACTATTCGTGCAGTCGTACCAATAGATTGGAAGCAGCACGCCCCGACTACTGGGCGCGCCACCCCACAATGTCATGCCGATATAGGCAATCTAGTTCACGAACCGATGCGACAAGGTTTGACGCTGGCGTCATTCGGTCTCCAGCATCATGTCCTCGAAGAACCCTTCCGGCCCTTCGACTTCTTTCAGCTTGCGGCCATCAATCAACAGGTACCGGTTTCCCACGTTCCGCACGAAGCTGCGATCGTGCGACACGAGGATTGCGGTCGCCTCGTGCAGCAGTATTTCGCTTTCGAGCGCTTCGCGGCCGGGGATATCGACGTGGTTGGTCGGCTCGTCCATCAGGTAGAAGTTCGGCTCCGTCAGCCTGAGCGCCAACAGGCCCAGCCGGGCGCGCTGGCCGAAGCTCAGCTGCCCGATTGGCTTGCCCTGCTTCTCGATGGTGAACCCGGCGGCGGCCAACAGACTGCGCACCCGGGCGTCAGGCTGGCGGAAACCGACCGAGATGAAGTTCTCCGGCGTGTCGCGCACGGGCAGTTGCGACATGTCCTGGTCGGTGTAGCCGAGCACCAGGGACGGCGTCACCTTGATGCCGGGGACGCTGTCGGGCTCGGTCATGGCGCGATGGATGAGCTTGATCAGCTGCGACTTGCCGGCGCCGTTCCGGCCGAGCAGCACCACGCGGTCGCCCTGGAAGATGTGGAGCTTGTCGATCCGGAACAGGATCTCGCCGGGCGGCGTCGTTACCGCGACGTTCTCGATGCCGACCAGAAGCTTGGCGTGCGTGCCGCGGTTGGCGAGGCGGATCTCGCCTGAGCGGTCCTTGTGGGTGGGACGAACCGCGTCCTCGATCTTGGCGGCACGCTCCCTGAGCTGCTTGGTCTTCACCACCAGCAGGTCGCTGCCCGAGTTGATGCCGATATTGTTGAGCTTGGCCGCCTGCTTCCTGAGCTTAGCCGCCTCCTTGAGGTCGCGCTCGTTCTGGGCGTCCTGTGAAGCGTCCTCGCGCTCGAGCTCCCGGCGTGCCGCGGAGTAGGCCAACGGGAAGTAGCGCGACGTGCCCGGACGGAGGAACAGGGTGCGGTTGGTGACGGAATCGAGAAAATCGCGGTCGTGGCTGGCGATCACCAGCGGCACGTTGCGCGCCTCCCGGTTGAGCCACTCTTCCAGCCGGAAGAGCTTGCTGAGGTCCAGATGGTTGGTCGGCTCATCCATCAGCAGCGCATCCGGGTCGGTCACCCAGACACGCGCGATGAGCATCAGCCGCTGCCAGCCGCCGCTAAGCTCCGAGACCTTGCGATCGCGCATCTCGTATGGCGTCTCGAAGCCATCGAGGGCCACATCGGCTCGCCAAGCGTCGGTTTCGCGATCCGCTGGCGGCAATGCGTCAAGCACGGCATCCCTGAGCGTCAGGGCCATCAACGAGGCCGGCACGTCCTGCTCGACATAGCCGATGCGGAGGCCTCGCGAGCGCACGACCTCGCCAGTCGTCGGCTGGGCGAGGCCGGCCATGATGCGCAGCAAGGTGGTCTTGCCGAGCCCATTGCCGGCTACGAGTCCGACACGGTCGCCATCAGCGATGACGACGTTGAGGCCGGTGAACAGGGGATTGATCGCAATGGTGGAAAGGTTCTGGAGGCTGATCGAGCCCATTTCTCATCTCTTCCGAAAGTCGTGGCGCACGAGAAGGCGCCTTGCCGTCAATGGCTCACGCGATGCGGAGCCGGCTTGGGCAGACCAGTTTGGATGAGACGATACTGTCGTCCGGACCCGCTCGGTCAGCCCTGCAACTGCTGCTGCAGGGCCTGAACAGGGCCACGGGTACGGTGCTGATCGTGACGAAAACCCACGCGACCCTCCCCTTGCTGGCGCGGCGGACAAGGTTCATTAGCGCAGCCCACTCGCGCTGGCAATCACGCCAGGTAGAACAGCGCCGCAACGATGGTGGTGGTCAGCAGACGGGGAAGAGCAAGATGGGCAAGCCGGTACGCAAAACTATGAAATCCGGCTTGCTGCCATCCGCTATTTCGGTGCGCCCGAAACATGGCCTCAGGGTACGCGAGACCACCCTCGCTTCGAGTACGCATACGGCTACTCCAGACACAAAAACCGTATGTGGAAGGTATAGCCGGGCGCGCTTAAGAAAGTGCTTCGATAAAGCAAACGAAATCTAAACGGAGTGCTCCAAAACAACGCGTCCGGCGGTTCTGTACGAAACCGGACGCATTGATATCATTCGCAAAATCGCTCAGGCGCGGCGGAGCCTGTCGCGATCCAGGATGGCGCCGGTGCAGGTCGAAACCCGCAGCAGATAGACCCAGTCGCCCCGCGTTGCCCGGACCTGAATTCGACGGTCATTTCGCACGTTCAGATAGATGTTGGTGTAGCCCTGATCACGCACCGCGTTGCGGATCTGGCGGTCGGTCAGCTCGATGCAGACGAGAGGACGGCGGAAGCCGAATCCGTCGGTGCCGAAGCCGAAGTGAAACTGTGCCGCGGTGGCGGGTACGGCCGCGGAAGTCAGTGCCAGGCCAAGGACGGCGGCGCGGAGGTACGAACTGATTGTCACGATGTTCTCCATGTTTGGTCGTTGTGCCGAAGATGCAAAACCCCGGCCCTTGCGGGCCGGGGTCGCGGCGGAGCCAGAGGGAGGAGGTTCCGGCTCCGCCGGAGGTCAGACTAGAAGTTGAACTGGAAGCGCAGGCCCGGGCGGTAGCCGCGGTTCAGGCGCTCGATGTCGGTGACGCGGCCGGTGCACTTGTTGATGGTCATCGCGTAAGTGCGGCGACCCCAATCGGCGACGACCTTGACGCGAACGCCACGACGATCGACGAAGCGGATGTCGTCCCAGCCCATACGGCGCAGGCCGCGGCGGACTTCGTTGTTGGTGAGGCAGTCGCGCTTGAAGCGCTTGCCGTTGTCGAAGCGGTACGAGTAGTTGTCGCCGCCGCCCTGGATGCCGAACTGGAAGTTGAACGACGGGTTGCCGGACTGAGCCTGCGCCGGCATGGCCGTGAAGGCGGAAGCGCCGAGCGCAAGTGCGATGAGGGCCGCACGTCCGGTCGTCTTCATGCGGGAAAGGATCTGGGTCATGGTGGTCTCCTTGGGGGTCGTCTTTTGTGGTGCCAGGTCCACTAGCGTTGCCCGACCTTGAAGGTTGCATTCTTAACGCAACAGATATCGCCCGTTCATCCGGCGTTCATGTCGGGGGCGACACGGCGGCGGAATTCCGGGGGATGGCAGGCTTGAGTTGGTGGATTGCCGAGCACACGGCCGGAACACTGCCTACTGGCCCCAGCCCGGTGCCCCGCAATCTCGCGGCCGGAATAAGGCGACGGCATTGAACGCTCGCGGAACCGTGCGTTCACTTGGCGTTCACAGCTGGTTGACAGGGCCGGCAGGGCCGCTTACGTCCGGCCTTAACCCACCAAACCCGGCAGATATGCTAGAGCTTGAGAGGCGCCGATTCGCGCCTTCGACGGAGATTTCATGGCGGCGATTGAAGACCTGTTCGGCCCGGAAGACGATGCGCCCCGCGTGCCCAAGCCGGTCGTTTCGCCCGCCCCTGCCCCCGTGCCGGCCACTCAGAGCGTCGCGCACGCGAACTCCTACTCGGCAGCCGACATCGAAGTGCTCGAGGGCCTTGAGCCCGTACGCCGCCGTCCCGGCATGTATATCGGCGGCACCGACGCCAACGCGCTCCACCACCTGTTCGCGGAAATCATCGACAACTGCATGGACGAGGCGATTGCCGGCCATGCCAGCCGGATCGAGGTGCATCTCGGCGACGACGGGTTCCTGACCGTCACCGACAACGGCCGTGGCATCCCGGTCGAGCCGCACCCGAAATTCCCGGGCGTCTCCACCCTCGAGATCGTCATGACCCGCCTTCATGCCGGCGGCAAGTTCGACGGCAAGGCCTACGAGACTTCGGGTGGCCTCCACGGCGTGGGCGTGTCGGTCGTCAACGCGCTCTCCGATACCCTCATCACCGAGGTCGCGCGCGACCAGCAGCTCTATCGGCAGACGTTCTCGCGCGGAAAGCCGCAGGGGGGCGTCGAGAAGCTCGGCAAGGTGCAGAACCGCCGCGGCACCATGCAGCGCTTCCACCCTGATCCCGAGATCTTCGGCGAGCACAAGTTCTCCGCCGCCCGCCTGTTCAGGATGACGCGCTCGAAGGCCTATCTCTTCGGCGGCGTCGAGATTCGCTGGAGCTGCGACGAGAGCCTTGCCACGGATGACGTTCCGGCCAAGGCGACGTTCCACTTCCCCGGCGGCCTCAGGGATTTCCTCGCCAACCGTATCGAAGGCGAGCCGCGCATTACCGACGACATCTTCTCCGGCGTCGTCGGCAAGCCGGGCACGCACGGCGCGGTCGAGTGGGCCATCGCCTGGTGCCTAGGCGACGGCTTCGTCAATTCCTACTGCAACACGGTGCCGACCGGCGATGGTGGTACCCATGAGCAGGGCCTCCGCGTTGCGCTTCTGCGTGGCCTGCGCAACTATGCCGAGCTTTCGGGCAACAAGCGCGCCGCACAGCTGACTGCCGACGACGTATTCGTCCAGTGCTCGGCGATGCTCTCGGTGTTCATCCGCGAGCCCGAGTTCGTCGGCCAGACCAAAGACAAGCTGAGTTCAGGCGAGGCGACCCGCATCGTCGACAAGGCGCTCAGCGACGCGTTCGACCACTGGCTCGCGGCCTCGCCCAACCAGGCGACCAAACTCCTCGACTGGGCCATCGAGCGCGCCGAGGAACGGCTGCGCCGCAAGAAGGAAAAGGAAGTCGACCGGCAGAGCGCGACGCGAAAGCTCCGCCTCCCCGGCAAGCTCGCCGACTGCACGCAGTCCGCCGCCCAGGGCGCCGAGATATTCATCGTCGAGGGCGACTCGGCCGGTGGCAGTGCCAAGTCCGCACGCGACCGCGCCAGCCAGGCCGTGCTGCCGCTGCGCGGCAAGATTCTCAACGTCGCGGGGCTCAGCCGCGACAAGGTGCAGGCCAGCCAGGCCATCGCCGACCTGATCCAGGCCCTTGGCTGCGGCACGCGCGAGCGCTACCGCGAGGACGACCTGCGCTACGACAAGATCATCCTGATGACCGATGCCGACGTCGATGGCGCCCACATCGCATCGCTGCTGATGACCTTCTTCTTCCAGGAAATGCCCGGCCTGATCGAAGGCGGACATCTCTACCTCGCTATGCCGCCGCTGTTCCGCATCAGCGTCGGGCCCAAGGTCGCCTACGCCATGAACGATGCCGATCGCGACCGGATCATCGCAACGGAGTTCAAGGGCAAGAAGCCTGATATCACCCGCTTCAAGGGCCTCGGCGAGATGCCCTACATCCACCTGCGCGAGACGACGATGGACAAGAAGACCCGCACGCTGCTGCAGGTCCGGGTGAAGGAAGATCTCGAGGGTACCAAATCGACCGTGGATCGCCTCATGGGTAACCGGCCGGAAGCACGCTTCGATTTCATCCAGGAGAATGCGGCCTTCGTCACCGACCTGGATATTTGACCACTATTTCGGTCCCGGGGGGCGCAGCGCCGTCAGCGACTGCGCCGTTCATCGTTACAATTAAGCAAGGTGCCGCGAACCCCGTTGACTCGGAAGGGGTTTCCACTATGTTCCGGGCGCGTCGCGCGCACTTCGGGAACGGGCGGATTCCGGATGGGTTGCAGCGAGTGCAGTCGAGGCTGGACGACTGCGCCCCGCGACGAATTGTCGACCCGCTGTTCCTCAAGTAGCTGCCTGTCGACCTGCCTCCTTACTTGAGCGGACCTATTGATTTGGCAGATGATTTTTCCGGGCTCGGCCTCAGCGCCAAAGTAATCGATGCGGTTGCCGCATCCGGCTACACCAAGCCCACCGATATTCAGGCGCAGGCAATCCCGCATGTCCTTCAGAAAAAGGACATCATAGGTATTGCGCAGACCGGTACCGGCAAGACCGCCTCTTTCGTGCTGCCCATGCTCACGCTGCTGGAGAGCGGCCGGGCTCGGGCACGCATGCCACGCACCCTCATCCTCGAACCGACGCGCGAGCTCGCAGCGCAGGTGCACGAGAACTTCGAGAAGTACGGCAAGAACCACAAGCTCAACGTGGCCCTGCTGATCGGTGGCGTTTCGTTCGAGGACCAGAACAAGGTCCTCGACCGCGGCGCTGACGTGCTGATCGCCACTCCCGGTCGCATGCTGGACCAGTTCGAGCGCGGCCGCATCCTGCTGACCGGCGTCGACATCCTCGTCATCGACGAAGCCGACCGCATGCTCGACATGGGCTTCATTCCCGATATCGAGCGCATCTGCGGTCTGCTCCCGCCGCGCCGACAGACCCTGTTCTTCTCCGCGACGATGCCGCCGGAGATTCAGCGCCTCACCGCGCGCTTCCTGCGCGATCCGATCAAGATCGAAGTTGCTCGCCAGAACTCGACGGCCGAAACCATCGAGCAGCGCCTGGTGCGCGTTTCCGGCAAGCCGGAGGAGAAGCGCGCCGCGCTGCGCCAGCTGATCCGTGCCGAGGGCAACCTCAAGAACGCGATCATCTTCTCCAACCGCAAGCGCGACGTGGCGACCCTCGCCCGTTCGCTTTCCAAGCACGGTTTCTCGGCTGGAGGTCTCCATGGCGACATGGACCAGAAGAGCCGGATGGAGACGCTCGACGCCTTCAAGAACGACAAGCTGCAGTTGCTGGTCGCCAGCGACGTCGCGGCGCGCGGCCTCGATATCCCCGCGGTGAGCCACGTCTTCAACTTCGACGTGCCGACCCATGCCGAGGACTATGTGCACCGTATCGGCCGCACCGGTCGCGCCGGTCGTTCGGGCGTCGCGGTGACCCTCGCCGCCCCGTCGGACGGCAAGTATATCGATGCGATCACCAAGTTGATTGCCAAGGATATTCCCGAGGCGAAGCTTGGCGGCACGACCGAGGCCCCCTCCAAGCCGAATGGCGAAGCCCGTCCGGAAAAGGCGGAGAGCGCACCGCGCCGCGAACGGCAGGATCGCCAGGAGCGACCGCGCCGCGGGGCTCGCCGGCCGGTCGAGGCCGACGAAGCACCGGCGCAGGCCCAATCTAGCAAGCCGGTGGAAGGCATCATCGCCGATTCGCCGTTTGGCACCGATGGACCAGTTCCGGCCTTCCTTCTTCGGCGCTGATACGCAGATAGACAGAAAAACCGATCATATCCCGGCGGAAACGCCAGCAGATCGTCGCGCTTTTACGCGCCATTAATGCTGAAGGACTGAAAGTGCTCTCGTAGTTGAGGCACTGGACGAGCCTTGGGGGAACCGTGTCGGAACAGGAATTCAGACGCGCGATGGGCTATGCCACGTCCGCGCTGGAAGTGCTGAAACGGGCACTGATACCCCCCTATCCGCAATTCTACGAGTTGCTCTACACCTACGCCACCGGCGTAAATCCGTCCCTGAACGCCCGCATCAACGACATCTTCCGCAACGGCCATGTCACCGCGGATATCGCGGAGCGGCTCTACAACGAGTTCCTCAGGGCCCAGGACACCAACGCCCGCATGTCGGGCGTGTCCGAGCGCATGTCGAAGCGCATCGTCGCCGTGCACGATGCGATCGACACGGCGATGACGACGGCGAGCGCTTACTCGGCCTCCCTGCAGATCGCCAGCGGCGACCTGGGTGCGACCGACCTCGAGGCGGGCGAACTTCGCAAGCTGGCCGGTGCGCTGCTCGCCGAGACCCGCCGGATGCAGGATGCCAACCATCGGCTCGAAGTGAGTCTCCAGGCCTCGCGGGACGACATCGAGGCTCTTCAGCGCGACCTCGACGACGTCCGCCGCGAAGCCCTGCTCGATCCGCTGACCAAGATCTACAACCGCAAGGCCTTCGACGACGGCCTCACCCGCGCCGTCATCCGTGCCCGGGAGACCGGTGGCCATCTTTGCCTGCTGCTGCTCGACATCGACTATTTCAAGCGCTTCAACGACACCTGGGGGCACCAGACCGGCGATCAGGTGTTGCGCCTCGTGGCGATGACGCTGAAATCCAACATCAAGGGCAAGGACATCGCCGCCCGTTACGGTGGCGAGGAATTCGCAGCCATCCTGCCCGATACGGATCTCGAGGGCGCGATGACGCTTGGCGACAATATCCGCAAGGCGATCCAGGCCAAGGAATTGCTCAAGCGCTCGACCAACGAGAAGCTCGGCCGTGTCACCGCATCGTTCGGCGTCGCCATGTTCCGTGCCGGCGACAACCCGTCGAGCCTGATCGAACGTGCCGACCGCTGCCTCTATGCCGCCAAGCACCAGGGCCGCAACAAGGTCATCAGCGAAACCTCCCTGGACGACCCCGACGACGTCTCCGCGCTGGGAGCCGCCTAGGCGCTGGTCAGTTCGACGCCCAGCGAGCGCAGCGCGTCCCAGTAGGCCGGGTAGGTCTTGCCGACACAGTCGGGATCGAGAATCGTGATGCCCGCGATCTTCAGGCCCGCCAGCGCGAAACTCATGGCGATGCGGTGGTCCTCGTAGGTCTCGATGCTGGTGGGCAACGACTGCCCCGCCAGCGCCGGATCCGAGCTGACCATCAGGTCATCGCCCTCCTCATGCGCCAATCCCGGGCGGATGCGACTGAGTTCGGTCGAGAGCGCGGAGATGCGATCGCATTCCTTGACGCGCAGGTTGGCGATGCCGACGAAGCGCACCGGCGTCTCGTTGAACGCGGCGAGCACCGCCAGAGTCGGCACGGCATCCTGCATCTGCGAACCGTCGATCACCGCCGGCATGCGCGGGAACATCCGGATCAGCTTCGCTGCCTCTGCGTCGGGCTGGGTGAACGCATCCATCGGCACGCCCAGGTCGATCCTGCCCCCGGTCAGTGCCTCGGCCGCCCAGAGATAGGTCGCCGCCGATGCATCGGGCTCGATATGGAAGTCCGTGGCCTTGTAGCCCGTCGGCTGCACCCGCCAGGTCATCTCGTCCAGTTGGTCAACCTTGGCGCCGAAGGCGCGCATCGCCGCCAGCGTCAGGTTCACATAGCCGCGGGCGTCGAGGTCCTTGCCGGTCAACGCCACCTCGATTGCGCCCTCGCCATAGGGTGCAGCCATCAGCAGGGCTGAGACATACTGGCTCGACAGTCCGCCATCGATCTCGACGCGGCCGCTGCCGAACGTGCCCGTGCCGTTGATCACCACCGGGGGGCAACCAGTTTCGCTGGTCGCGTCGATGCCGAGCGAGCGGAGTGCCACCAGCAGCGGCTCGATCGGGCGCTTGCGCATCGACTCGTCGCCATCGATCACCACCCTGCCCTCGACCAGCGTCACCGCAGCGGTCAGGAAGCGCGTGGCCGTACCGGCATTGCCGAGCATCAGCGGCTCCGTGGGGGCCTTCAGCGTGCCGTCGCTGGTGACGACGAAACTTGTCGCATCCGGCTCTTCCACCGTCACGCCCATCTGCCCGAGCGCCCGCGCCATCAGTTGCGTGTCGCGGCTCTTGAGCGCGCCGGTCAGCCGGCTGGTGCCCTTCGCCAGCGCCGCCAGCAGCAGCGCGCGGTTGGTGATGGATTTGGAGCCCGGCGGCGTCACGCGCCCGACAAGGGCGTGCGCAGGCGGGATGATCGTCAAAGCCTTGAGCTTTGCGTGGGAGGCGGCTGTCACTGGGAGACTCCGTCAATCATGCGGCAAACGCCGCTCTCACTCCGGCCGCGCCGGACACATCGATCTGTCGATTGGCCCGGTCCTGTCGCCGGGGTGAGGTTGAAGCAAGCCGGATGGGTGTAGCGGAATTCGCTATGGCGAGGCAACACCCACCAAGAGCGGCTCAGGCGTGCTCCGCCGCCCGTGCGTCCGCCAGTGCCTTCAGGTCGGCCGGCTTCAGCTGCACGCTTTCGCCGCAGCCGCATTCCCCGGTCTGGTTCGGGTTCTTGAACGTGAAGCCGGATTTGAGGATGTCTTCCTCGAAATCCATCACCGTGCCGAGCAGGAACAGAGTTGCCTTGGGCTCGACATAGACGTGGACGCCCTTGTCCTCGACATGGTCGTCGCCGGCTACCGGTTCCGCCACATAGTCGAGCGTATAGGCCTGGCCCGCGCAGCCGGCATTCTTGATGCCGACGCGCACGCCGGTCACCGGCTTTTCGCTGTCCTCGATGATCTCGTTGATGCGCTCTGCAGCGGCATCGGTGAGGCTCATGATCTTCAGGGGCATCGGACTCGGACTTTCATCGTAACTAGACGATATATAGACCTATCGCAGGCGAGTTACCACCAGTTCAGCGCGACCTGGGCTTCTTCGCTCATTCGCGATGCGTCCCACGGCGGATCGTAGACCATGTTGACGGTGACGTTCTGGATGCCCTCGACGCCCATGGCGGCATTCTCGACCCAGCCCGGCATCTCGCCAGCCACCGGGCAGCCCGGGGCGGTCAGCGTCATGTCGATGGCGAGGTTGCGATCATCGTCCAGGTCGACCTTGTAGATGAGGCCGAGCTCGTAGATGTCGACCGGGATTTCCGGGTCGTAGACGGTCTTCAGCGCCCCGATCAGGTCGCGCGTGATCCGCTCGACTTCCTCGGCTGGCAGCGAGCCGGCAACGTTCGGCGTGATGCGCGGGGCATCGCCGGCGTTGGGTTCGGGCGTCTCGACCGCGGGGGCCAGTTCTTTCGCTTCGTCCGTCATGTCAAATCCTTACGCGAAGAAGCTTCGCGCCTTTTCGATGCCCTCGACGAGCGCGTCGATATCGTCTTTTCCGGTATATAGGCCGAAGGAGGCCCGGCAGGTAGAGGTGACGCCGAAGCGTTTCAGCAGCGGCATCGCGCAATGCGTTCCCGCCCGCACGGCAATGCCGTAGCGGTCGAGGATGGTCGAAACGTCGTGGGCGTGCGCACCCTTGAGCTCGAACGAGAAGATGCCGCCCTTTCCCGGCGCAGTGCCGATGAGGCGCAGGGAGTTGACCCGGCCCAGCCGCTCCAACGCGTAAGCCGTCAGTTCCGCCTCATGCGCCTCGGCTGCCTCGTGGCCGATGCCCTCGACATACTCGATGGCTGCGCCCAGTCCGATCGCCTGGACGATCGGCGGCGTGCCGGCCTCGAAGCGGTGCGGCGGCTCGTTGTAGGTGATCGAGTCCATTGTGACGGTGTCGATCATCTCACCACCACCGTTGAACGGCTGCATCTCGGCGAGCAGGTCGTACTTGCCGTAGAGCACGCCGATGCCGGTCGGCCCGTAGAGCTTGTGGCCGGTGAAGACGTAGAAATCGACGCCGAGGTCCTGCACGTCCACCTTGCGGTGCACCGCGCCCTGGCTGCCGTCGACCAGCACCGGAATGCCGCGCGCATGGGCGATCTCGACGATCTGCTTGATCGGCGTCACCGTACCGAGCACGTTCGACATGTGCGTGATGGCGACCATCTTGGTCTTCGGCGACAGCGCCTGCTCGAACGCATCGATGGAGAAGCTGCCGTCATCGCCGACATCCACCCACTTCAGCACCGCGCCCTTGCGCTCGCGATGGAAGTGCCAGGGCACGATGTTGGAGTGGTGCTCCATGATCGAAAGGACGATCTCGTCGCCCTCCCCGATCCGGAGGCCGAGGAACGACGACGCCACGAGGTTGATCGCCTCGGTGGCCGAGCGGGCGAAGATGATCTCTTCCTCGCGGGCCGCGTTGAGGAAGCGCTTCACGGCCTTGCGGCCATCCTCGTAGGCCTCGGTCGCCCGGTTCGCGAGCGTGTGCAGGCCGCGGTGGACGTTGGCATAGGCATGCCGGTGCGCCCAATCCATCTTGTCCAGCACCGCGTTCGGCTTCTGCGCCGACGCGCCGCTGTCGAGATAGACCAGCTGGTTCCCGTGGATCTTCTCGTCGAGGATCGGGAAATCGGCACGGACTTTGGCGAGGTCGAAGGTCATCGTGTTCTACCGTTGAGGGAGGCGCAGGATCAGCCCCGCGCCAGCCATCCATCGACTACTGCAGTCAGGGCCTCGTTGAGCGCTTCGTCCTCGATGGGATCGATCAGCTCGGCGAGGAACGCCCGCACCAGCATGGTCTCCGCGTCGGCCTTGGGGATGCCGCGGCTGAGGAGGTAGAACATGTGGTCTTCATCGAGCTGGCCGCTCGTCGCGCCGTGGCCGCAGACCACGTCGTCGGCGTAGATCTCGAGCTCGGGCTTGGCGAGGATTTCCGCCTCTTCCGACAGCATCAGGCCCTGGCTCATCAGCTTGGCGTCGGTCTTCTGCGCGTCGCGCGCGACGACCAGTCGGCCCTGCACGATAGCCTTCGAACGGCCGCGGGCGATCGACTTGAACAGCGGCTTGGACGACGTGTGGGGCACGGCGTGCAACGCATCCATGGTGATGTCGGTGTGCTGGCCATCGCCCACGAGGTTGAGGCCGGTGACGTCGGCGTGGGCCCCTGCCCCCTCGTATTTCGGGAACAGCTGGGTCCGGCTCAGCGCCGCGCCGGCGTTGATCACCAGCGTGCGGAGCTGCGCGCCCTCGGCAAGGTGATACTCGTTGGTGGCAAAATGCGTGGCCTTGGCCGCGGCGAGGTTCACCGTGATGTGGGTCACCCTGGCGTTCGTGCCGAGCGCCAGGTAGGTCGCGTGGTTGCCCAGATGCGCCTCTTCGGAGCCCGAATAGGTCTCGAGGATCACCGCGCTGGCATTATCCGCCACGTAGATCTTGGCGGCGCCGGCCGAGTGGCCGGCGGCACCCTCGGTGCGGCGGTCGATCTGGACGACCGGATCGACGGAGCCGTCGAGGTCCAGCGTGAGGGCTTCCTTGACCAGAGCATTGTTGAGACGCGTAACCACGTCATCACGCGTCGTCAGCACGCCACCGTTCGTCTTGCCGACGATCACGCCGGCCGGAGCCGTACCGGTGTCCTGCACGGCACCATTGGCGATCATCACCTGGTAGGCGCCGGGCACGCGAAGCGCCGGGGCGCTGGCTTCCTCGGCCGCGGCCGCGAGTTCGGGAACCGAGCGCAGCAGCTGCTTCAGGTCGGTATAGTGGTAGGCCTCGACGCGACGGGTCGGCAGGCCCGTGCCGGTCAGCCGCTCGGCCTCTGCCGATGCGCCGGCAGCGGTCAGCTGCTCGATCAGCTTGGTCTCGGCCGGGCCGAGACGGGTGGGAACGTGGATGCTCACGCCGCCTTCTCCCCGTCGAAGTCGGCATAGCCCTTGGCTTCGAGCTCGAGCGCCAGTTCCTTGGGGCCACTCTCGACCACGCGGCCATCCGAGAACACGTGCACGACATCAGGCACGATGTGGTTCAGCAGGCGCTGGTAGTGGGTGATGACCAGCATCGAGCGGTTGCCGTCGCGGAGCGCGTTCACGCCCTTCGACACCACCTGCAACGCATCGATGTCGAGGCCCGAGTCAGTCTCGTCGAGCACGCACATCTTGGGCTTCAAGAGCGCCATCTGCAGGATTTCGGCACGCTTCTTCTCGCCGCCGGAGAAACCGACATTGAGGGCGCGCTTCAGCATGTCGCTGTCGATATTCATCGCAGCGCCGGCTTCCTTGACCGCCTTCATGAAGTCCGGGGTCGAGATTTCGCCTTCGCCGCGGCCCTTGCGCTGGGCATTCAGCGCAGCCTTGAGGAAGGTCATGGTGGCGACGCCCGGGATCTCGATCGGGTACTGGAACGCGAGGAACAGGCCGGCCACGGCGCGCTCGTTCGGCTCCATCTCGAGGATGTTCTCGCCGTCGAGCAGAACCTCGCCCTCAGTGACCTCGTAGTCTTCCTTGCCGGCGAGCACGTAGCTCAGCGTCGATTTACCCGAACCGTTGCGGCCCATGATGGCGTGCACTTCACCGCGCGGCACCACCAGGTTCACGCCCTTGAGGATCTCGCGTTCCTCGATGCGGACGTGCAGGTTGCGGATTTCGAGCATTGGGGTCGTCATTGTTGTCTCCATTCTTCGCACCGCGGTTCAAGGTCGCGGGCGGAGGGTGTTCCTTGGGGCGTCAGGTGTTCTGTACCCGGCCCGATTGTTCTTCGCGCGATACCGGCTCGGCCGGTCGATCAAACCAGTGGGCGTGCATTTCCGAGAGGAACGCTCGCTCGTTAACAGGCAGACCGGAGGCATCGCCTATTACACTGTCAATCCCACAGCGGGGGCAAAGAGCAGTGTCGCTATTGCTGTCGATCCACTCGGCTACGATCGAAGGCGAGTAGGTTTCCAAGCAGTAGAAGCAGCCCGCAACCACACTTCGGCCGAGTTCAGCCTTGTTGTTGTTGCAGTGGGCGTGAGCGCTCTGTTGCTCCTGCAGATCCATTTAGCCGACGCTGCCTTCGAGCGAGATCGAGATCAGCTTCTGCGTCTCGACCATGAATTCCATCGGCAGGTGCTGCAGCACGTCGCGGACGAAGCCGTTGACGATCAGCGCCACCGCTTCCTCTTCGGAGAGGCCGCGCTGCATGGCGTAGAACATCTGGTCGTCCGAGATCTTGGAAGTCGTCGCCTCGTGCTCGAACACGGCGCTCGAGTTGCGGCTCTCGATGTAGGGCACCGTGTGCGCGCCGCACTTGTCGCCGATCAGCAGGCTGTCGCACTGGGTGAAGTTGCGGGCGCCCTTGGCCTTGGCGTGGGCCGAGACCTGGCCACGGTAGGTGTTGTCCGAGAAGCCCGCCGCGATGCCCTTGGAGATGATCCGGCTCGTGGTATTCTTGCCCAGATGCAGCATCTTGGTGCCGCTATCGACCTGCTGATAGCCGTTCGAGATGGCGATCGAGTAGAACTCGCCCGACGAGTTGTCGCCACGCAGGATGCAGCTGGGGTACTTCCAGGTGATGGCCGAGCCGGTTTCCACCTGGGTCCAGCTGATCTTGGAATTGTCGCCACGGCAGTCGCCGCGCTTCGTCACGAAGTTGTAGACGCCGCCCTTGCCGTCCTTGTCGCCCGGGAACCAGTTCTGCACGGTCGAGTACTTGATCTCGGCGTCCTTCATGGCGACCAGCTCGACCACGGCGGCATGGAGCTGATGCTCGTTGCGGGCCGGGGCCGTGCAGCCTTCGAGATAGCTGACATAGGCGCCCTCGTCGGCGATCAGCAGCGTGCGCTCAAACTGACCGGTCTTGGCCTCGTTGATGCGGAAATAGGTGCTGAGCTCCATCGGGCAGCGGACGCCCTTGGGGATGTAGCAGAACGAGCCGTCAGTGAAGACGGCCGAGTTCAGCGTCGCGTAATAGTTGTCGGACACCGGGACGACCGAGCCGAGGTACTGCTTCACGAGGTCGGGGTATTCGCGGATCGCCTCGCTGATCGAGCAGAAGATGATGCCCATCTTGTTCAGTTCTTCGCGGAAGGTGGTCGCGACCGACACGGAGTCGATCACGGCGTCCACGGCAACCTTGGGCTGCTCGACGCCGGCCAGCAGCTCGCGCTCCTTCAGCGGTACGCCGAGCTTCTCGTACATTTCGAGCAGCGCCGGATCGACCTCGTCGAGCGACTTTGGCTTATTCGAGCCCTTCGGCGCCGCGTAGTAGTACATGTCCTGGAAGTCGATCTTGGGGTAGTGCACCTTGGCCCAGGTCGGCTCATCCATGGTGAGCCAGCGCTTGTAGGCCTCGAGCCGCCACTCCAGCATCCACTCCGGCTCTTCCTTCTTGGCCGAGATGAAGCGGATCGTGTCCTCGTTCAGGCCCTTCGGAGCCTTTTCGGACTCGATGATCGTTTCGAACCCGTACTTGTACTTCTCGACATCGAGAGCAAGCACCTGCTCGACCGTGTCGTCGACGATCTCTTCCTTGAGTGTCGGGATATCGTAACGGGCCATCGTCTTCTTCCTATGCTGCAACGCCGTGGCGTGCGCGGTGGCGCCCCACGACTTCGCTGAAACCACTGAGATAGGCTTCGACGTCCGATTTGGTAGAGGACCAGCCGAAGCTCACTCGCATTGCACATTCGCCAAGCTCGGCCGGCACGCCCATGGCGTCGAGCACGTGGCTCGGGCCGACCTTGCCGGAGGAGCAGGCAGAGCCCGACGAAACCGCCAGTCCGGCGAGGTCGAGCCCCATCATCGCGACCGAATTCTTGAGACCCGGCACGGCGAAGTTAGAGACATTGCCGATGCGATCGGCCTTCTCGCCGAAGATCACGAGATCGGGCGCAATCGCGCGCATCCCATCCTCGGCAAGCTGCACCAGCTCGATCGTGTTGGCATCGTAGAAGTGGTGGGCGAACGCCTCCGCAGCCGCGCCGAAGCCGGCGATGACCGCGGCATTCTCGGTGCCGCCGCGCCGCCCGCTTTCCTGGCCGCCACCCGGGATCAGCCGCACCTGGTCGGCATGCCCTTTCATCAGCAGCGCGCCAACACCGGCAGGACCGCCGATCTTGTGGCCGCTCACCGCCATCAGGTCCGGCGCACGCGCGGCGAAGTCCAGTTCCACCTTGCCGAAGCCCTGCACCGCATCGACGAACAGATAATGCGGGCTCGGCCCGACCAGCATCTCGATGCGGTCGACAGGCTGGATCACGCCGGTCTCGTTGTTCACGAGATGCACCGCAACCAGAAGCCGCATGCCGACGAGATCGGCGGCAGCCGCGGCCGCGGCGATCTCCTCGACCTTGATACGTCCATCGGCATCGAGACCGATCTTCTTCACCGGCAGCCCGGTCGCTTCAGCCGCCTTGAGCACTGCGGCATGGTCGCCGGCAGACACGATGATCGCATCCACATTGAATGCCCTGGCGCCGGCGACGATCGCCTGGGTGATCGCCTCGGTCGCGGAACCGGTGAACACGACCTGGTCGCGCTCGGCACCGGCGAGCTTGGCCACCAGGGCGCGCGCCTTGTCGATCAGGCCACGAAGAGCCCTGCCCTGTGCATGCACGGAGGACGGGTTACCCACCAGATCGAGCGCGGCAACAAGTGCCTCGCGCGCCTCCGGAAGAAGCGGCGCGGACGCATTGTGATCAAGATAGATCGCCTGTCGCGTCATCGAACCCTGGTCTGTTGCGCTTCGAATGGCACCCTGCGACGTCGTCGCATTTCGCCGGGAACCCGAAACAATTCTTGAAATCGGGCGCTCACTTTCTCTACAAGGAGCGCTCACCAACAACCGGAAGCGGTTGAAACACCAACTGCCGCCTTTGAAAACTCAGTTTAGAATTATTCGAAACTGGAGTTTTCGGCCCATGTTTTAGGCAGCGGCACGTCATTCGTCAAGCCGAGAGACCGGCCCGCGCGCGAGGCATGAGCCCAGCGCATAGAGGTCCGGCGAGGCCAAGGAAACGACCTTATGCCAGAAGTGATCTTCAATGGACCCGAAGGACGCCTCGAGGGGCGCTACCAGCAGGGCAAGGATCCGAACGCACCCATCGCGATCGTGCTTCATCCTCATCCGCAGTTTGGCGGAACGATGAACAACCAGATCGTCTACAACCTGTTCTACATGTTCGCAAACCGTGGCTTCTCGGTGCTGCGCTTCAACTCGCGCGGCGTCGGTCGCTCGCAGGGCATGTTCGACCACGGCATCGGCGAACTCAGCGACGCTGCGGCGGCGCTCGACTGGCTGCAGAGCCTCAACCGCGAATCGCGCGGCTGCTGGATCGCCGGTTTCTCGTTCGGCGCCTGGATCGGCATGCAGCTCCTGATGCGCCGTCCGGAAGTCGAAGGCTTCATCTCGGTGACGCCGCCCGAGAACCTCTACGACTTCTCGTTCCTCGCCCCCTGCCCGTCGTCGGGCCTCATCATCCACGGTGAGAAGGACCGGGTGGCGCCGCCGGCGTCGGTCCAGAAGCTGGTGGACAAGCTGAAGACGCAGAAGGGCATCACCATCGAGCAGCAGATCGTCGAAGGCGCCAACCACTTCTACGAAGGCAAGATCGAGGAACTGACCGAGCGCTGCTCCGACTATCTTGACCGGCGCCGCGCGGAAATCGCGGCGGGCAAGGGGCGCTAGCCATACGCCCCGGACCTCTTCCTTCGGAAGGCTCGGGATGAGGTCCTCATGGGGGTGTACTCGCCCTCATGACGAGCCGGTCTATCTCATGGGGCAAGCCGATGGCAGCCAAGTACAAGTCCGAGTTTCTGAACGTCCTCGATCAGCGAGGTTTCATCCACCAAATCTCCGATCCCGAAGGCCTCGATGCCCAGGCATCCAAGGAGATCATCACCGGTTACGTCGGCTATGACGCGACCGCGACGTCGATCCATATCGGCAACCTGATCACGGTCACCCTGCTCCACTGGCTGCAGGAAACTGGTCACCGTCCTATCTCGCTGATGGGCGGCGGCACCTCGATGGTGGGCGATCCCAGCTTCCGCGACGACCAGCGCAAGCTGCTGACGGTCGAGCAGATCAACGCCAATATCGAGAGCATCAAGAAGGTCTACAGCCGGATCCTCCGCTACGGCGACGGTCCGACCGATGCCATCATGGTCAACAATGCCGATTGGCTGCTCGAGCTGAAATACGTCGAGTTCCTGCGCGATGTGGGCCGTTACTTCTCGGTCAACCGCATGCTGAGCTTCGACTCGGTGAAGCTGAGGCTCGATCGCGAGCAGTCGCTGAGCTTCCTCGAGTTCAACTACATGATCATGCAGGGCTACGACTTCACGGAGCTCAACCGGCGCTACGGCACGGTGCTGCAGATGGGCGGCTCCGACCAGTGGGGCAACATCATCAACGGCGTCGAGCTCAGCCACAAGATGGGTGGGCCGCAGCTCTTCGCCCTCACCACGCCACTCCTCACCAAGTCCTCCGGCGAAAAGATGGGCAAGTCGGCTTCCGGCGCCGTCTGGCTCAACGGCGAGCTCTTTAGCCCCTACGATTTCTGGCAGTACTTCCGAAACACCGAAGACGCCGATGTCGGTAAGTGGCTGAAGATCTTCACTCGCCTGCCGCTCGACGAGGTCGCCAAGCTGGAAGCGCTCGGCGGCTCGGAGCTCAACGAGGCCAAGAAGATCCTCGCCACCGAGGTGACCGCGATCGTCCACGGCCGCGAGGCCGCCGAGAAGTCCGCCTCCACGGCCGCCGCAACCTTCGAAGCCGGCTTCATCGACCTGTCGCTGCCGACCACTGAAATCGCCAAGGGCGATCTCGCGGCTGGGCTGGGCCTGCTGAATGCGCTGGTGACGGTCGGGCTCGCCGGCTCGAACGGCGAAGCTCGGCGTCACGTCCAGTCGGGCGCTGTCCGGGTCAACGACGAGCCTGTCACCGACGAGCGCGCGACCCTAGGCACGGCGGCACTGTTGTCCGAAGGCGTGATCAAGCTCTCGGTCGGCAAGAAGAAGCACGCACTGCTGAAGCCGGTTTAAGGGGCAGGATCCTCGCCGCCACGCAGGGCGCGCTCCCAATCCTGGCCGCCATAGAAGACCCGCGTCACGATGATGCGGGTCTCTTCCACACGGTATGCGATCATTATGCGTCGCTCGAAGCCGATCACCCGGAGCTCCGAGCCGTCGGCCTCAAAAGTCCGTCCCGCCCGAGCCGCTTCTGCGAGCCCTGCTAGCCTCGTCTTGATCCGCTGCACGTAGCGCCGTGCCGTCTGCGGTGCCCCGGCTTCCGCGATCCATCGGCCGATCTTGGTCAGGTCACTTAGGGCCGTCCGCGAAAGAACAACCCGTCGGCTCATGCTGACCGCTTCTCAAGCGCGTCGAGCTCCGCAAGAATTTCATCGAACGCCACATCGATGTCGATGAGTTCTTCCTCACCGGCATCGATGCGTTGAAGCGTCGGCACGACCTCCTCGCGGATCCACCGCTCAATCGCTGCGTCGTCGTCCTGCAGGCCGCGCAAACCCTCTCGCACGACCTCGCTGCCCGACACGTATCCCCCGGACTCCACCTTCGCATCGATGAAGGCCGCCTGCTCTTCCGTCAGGCTGAACGTGCGTTTGACAACCTTGGGCATTGGCTGACCTCCGTGGCTGGAAATCAGCCTAGCATGTGGTATGAAGAATTCATACCGTCAGCGCGTCACCAGTACCGGCACCTTGGTGTGTGCGAGCACGTTGCTGGTCTGGCTGCCGAGGAGCAGCCGCCCGAGGCCGCGGCGGCCGTGGGAGCCCATCACGATCAGATCGGCGCCAACGGAATCGGCGGTGCCGATGATGCCCTCGGCCGGAAAGCTGTCGTTTACGTAGGCGGTCTTGGCGTCGATGCCGGCAGCCTTCGCCACTTCCACTGCTTTCGCCAACAGGCCCTTGGCCGCCTCTTCCTGAGCTTCGATCAGCTCGGGGATCGGATCGAACGCCGTACCGGCAACAGCAGCATATCCGCCCCCGACCAGCGCAGCCGGCTCGGTGACCGTTACGATGGTCACCTGGGAGCCGAGCGACTTGGCGAGGCCCAGCGCATGGTCCAGGGCCCGTCCGGCCAGTTCCGAACCGTCGGTCGCAACGAGAATATGTGCATACATTTCAAATACCTCCGCACTAGATGTGGGGACCTTATGCCCAAACGCCAAGCGGCGTCTTGAGGGAAATCAAGCCTACTCGACGCGCGGGATTTCCTTGGCGCGATACTCGAACATGCGCCGGAACGCGCCGGGTACGAGGGCCGACATCGGGTTGATCTTGAACTGCGGATCGTCGAGTGGGCCCTTCACCGCGAAGGTCACGCCGTAGAGCCCCTCGCCCTCGCGGCCGGCCAGCGGCCCGAGCAGCTTGGCAAAGGCGTTGTTGAGCCCGAACAGCGGCACATAGGTGCCGTTGAGGTCGAGCTGCCGGTTGTCCGTATAGATGAAGCCGCGGGCAGTACCGCCGACCGTCGAGCCTGCGAGCACCGCGTCGGTGATCTCCACACGGTCCTTGCGGCGGATGAAATCGGCCTCGGCGCTCCTGAACTCGAGCTTGTTGGAGCGCGCGATCATGGCCCGCGACTCGTTGTGGTTGCCGAGGATCTGGGCAACGTTGGCTTCGTTGACGAAGGCGAAGTTGTTCAGATTCAGCGTACCCTGGTCGATCTTCTGGTCCTTGATGGTCTCGACGACCAGGCTCCCCTGCCCGCCCTCCATGTTCGGATAGACGTTCATCAGCCGAAGCAGCGTCCCGAGGTCGTTGAACGCGACCGACATGACCTTGCCGTCCGGCGTCGGGTTGGTGGTCACCGAGACGCTGCGATCGCCGCCTAGATTGGCCTGCAGGTTGACCTTCTGCAGGTCGGCGCCGCGCAGAACGAGGTCGAGGTTCACGTTGTAGGCGGTGGTCTTGTAGAAGCCGAGCGCCCGCTTCAACTCGAGGTCGACCGCGATGGTCTGGTCGATGGCCGTCGCCTGGGGGCCGCCAGTCGAGTCACCTGACAGGCTGAAGAACCGCTGCAGCATCGGCTTCAGGTCGAGCTGATCGCCGCGGAGCCGGACCTGATACCCGTTCCGGATCGGCGTGAGCGAAATCTGCGCTTCGTCGCCGGGGCTCAGGGCAAAGTTGGTGAACTCGGCCGATTGCAGCCCTTTCTTCACGTCGAAACCGAGGCTGCCCTCGAGCTTCACGTCGGCGAAGCCCACCTTCAGGGAGTTGATGTCGACCACATCGCCGTTCATCTTGATCAGGGCCTCGGCGGTGCCGGCCACGCCCGCGGCCTTGCTGATGCCGATGTCCTTCACGTTGAGGCTGGCGTCGCCAAGGTCGGCAACGAGGTGCACGCTGCCATCCGGCATGGGCTTGGCGGCAACGGTCAGCGAGCCGTTGAGGAAGGCAGAGGTATCCACGCCGAACTTCTTGAAGGCGTCCGAGTCCACTTTCGCCGTGAGTACGACATCCGGGTTCTTGGGATCGAGCGTACCCTTCGCGGTGATTTCGGCCGGCACCCCATCCAGTTCCGTTGTCCCGCCGACATTGAAGCCGGCCTGGGTGACACGGAAATCCAGCTGGCCCTTGCCGATCGTGTGCCCTTCGATCGGCGCGGTAGCGCCGAGATCCTGCAACGTGCCGTTGATCGCATAGTCCATGCTGACGGGCTTGTTGGTCGCCTTCTCGGTGACGATGGTCGCAACGAGGCCGAGCGAAACCTGCCCTTCGAGGACGTCGAGATCGATCGGCAGGGCCGCCTGCTTCAGCGCGTCAGGCTGGTTTTCCTTCGTCCACGCGATGAGCGCGGGAATGCCGCCGGAGAGGTCACCGGAGATTTCGTACACGGCCTCGGTGTCGCTGTTCGAACCGATGATGAAGCCCGCATTGGCTATCGAGATATTCCCCTTCGGCGTCGGGATAGTGGCGCCGTCGCCTGAGATCTCGATGTCCGAGTCATGCAGGCTCAGCTTCATGTCGCCTTCGATGGTGATCGGATCCATCGTATCGAGCGCCTTGATCTGCACCCCGACACCGGTGATCTCGATTGCCATGGCGTTCTTCGGCAGCGGCTTGTTCTCGCCCGGCTGGCCGAGGGAGCCGACGGGGAACGCGTAGCGCATGGTGGATTTCTTGATCCGCCCGCCGACGACGTTCTTCATGAACCAGTCGCGCGATTCCGATGCGAGGAACGCGGGCCACAGCCGCTTGAGATCGTCCGCCGACAGTCCCTCGCCGGCGATGTTCATCTCGAAGCCGGTGCCGCGCTTCACCATGTCGATGCGGCCGGTGGAGACGAGTATGGAGCCATCCGCCTTCTTCGCCTCGAACTGGTCGATGCCCGTGGCGCCGTAGAGCGGCGCGGACCAGCCCTGGAAACTGACCTCGCTGAACGGGTGCTCCGGCGCCCCCAACTCGTTGTGGATGGAGACGTCGCGGCCGGAAATCTTGATGCCCACGGTCGGCCCGTAGAGCGGATCCAGCCCCAGCTTGAACACCCCGCTCACGATGCCGGTGCTGCCCGCAACGCTGACCTGGGTCTCACCCATAGTGAACTGCCCGATCGCGGGGTCCCACACCACTTCGGCGATCGATGTGGCGATCGGGAAGTATTGGCCGTTTGCCTTCACATCCATGCCGGTCAGGTCGATGTGGAACAGCCCGTCGGTGATTTTGCTCTCGGGGGTGAAGCCCACGTCGATCGACACCGAGGCCGTGCCGACGATACCGATCGGCTGCTCCTGCTCGCCGACGAACGGTGCAAAGGCGCCGGGGTCGAGATTGGTGATCGACATCTTCATGCGGGCGTTGCCGCCTTCGTCTTCCACCCACTCGATGATGCCGTTCATCACCGAGCCGCTGATCTCGGCGGAGAAGCGTCCGGAGGCGGTCTTCGAGTCGCGGCTCGGAGCGATATCCAGCTCGATATTGGTGAAATGGCGCAGGATGCCGTAGAGCGCGTCGTTCATGTCGAGCGCGCCCTTGCGGACCACGAGACGCGAGAAATTGCCGAGCTTGGCCTGCTGCACGATGCCGGCGATGCCCTGCGCCGCGGCCTCGAGGTTATAGACCAGCCAGTCGTTGTCCGAGCGGATGCCGAGGCTCGACTCAGGCACTTCGCCGGTCACCGCCACGCCACCGGAGGAAAGGTTCACCTGCGGGAACTTGCTCTCGCCTTCGATCACGCGAACGGTGCGTTCGCCGTCGGGCGTATCCACGTACTCGAACTTGGCGAGCCGCGGGCCGAACAGGTCCTGGTTCACCTGCAGGTGCGGACCTACCACCGTGACGGTGGCACCCGGCTGCCCGACGAGCATCCTGATGGGCGAGAAGCCCACCTCCAGCGCATCCATGCTCACGCTGCCGCCGGTCTTCATGTCGGTGAAAGTGACCGGGGTGAACTGGATCACCGGCCAGACGAAGCCCTCGAGCGCCAGAGCCATCTCGCCCAGCTCGAGCTGGCTGCCCTCGGGCATCGAGGCCAGCACGGCGTTGCGGACCTGGGAGTTCACGAACGGCAGGGGGATCGGGGTAACGAGCAGCACGGCGTACATGACGACGAGCAGAAGCACCGGCGCAGCAACCGCCGCTGCCGCGATCCTACCCAGAATGCGCCATGCCGAGCGCTTGCGGAGCGTGCCAGGAGCTGGAGTAGGTTTCACTGTTTTCCGACTTGAGGCTGCGCGGTTTGTCGCCCTAATCTAGAATCAAACCGAGCAGGCGTTCACTGCCTGATGATACCGGCTGCAATATGGCACTAACACCCCTTGGCGGCGCTGTTTTCCGGCGTTCCCGTGACTTTGGCGCGACCAGAACATGACATTACCTGCCGTGGGCACACCGGCGCCCGATTTCGAACTGACGACGGACAGCTACACGACGTTTCGCTTGTCGGAGCAACGTGGGCACCCGGTTATCCTCTACTTCTATCCGCAGGACGACACGGAAGGCTGCACGCTCGAGAACATCGAGTTCACCGACCAGATGCCCGAGTTCCGCAAGCTCGGCGCTGTTGTCGTCGGCATTTCCCCCGACAGCGTCGAGAAGCACTGCTCCTTCCGGGACAAGTACAACCTCGGCTTGATCCTCGCGGCAGATCCAGAGCTGAAGGCGATCCAGGCCTACGGCATCTGGCAGCTCAAGAAGCTCTGGGGCACCGAGTTCATGGGCGTGAAGCGCGTCACCGTCCTCGTTGGTCCGGATGGCAACGTCGCCGGCGTCTTTCACGCCACGCGTATCAAGGGCCACGCCGAAAAGGTGCTGGCAGCGACGCGCGAACTGGTCTCGAAGGCCAGCGATGCGCCCGCGAAGAAGAAGCGCTAGGCACTGTTCGGCCCCAGCTGCCGGGACTTTTCGCGTTTATTAACCTTAACGGACCATGATCGGACGCAGTTGAGTTGCGTCCGGAGTGGCAGTTGTGAGTCCCCAGAAGGGTAAAGTTCACAAGGTGTTCGGCGCGCCACCGAAGAAGGCGCCCAAGCATGGCGGCGGAGGCATCCGCCCGTCGCTGTTCTATCTCAGCTTCACCGTACTCTTCGGCACCAACATCCTGACCCTCGTCGGGTTCCTGATGGCGCCCGACATTTCGGCTCTGCTCAACGGGCAGAGCGAGCAGGTCGTTTCGGCCTACGAGGACCGCATCGCGCAGCTCCGTGTCGAGGTCGATCGCCTGCACTCGCGACAGTACGCACAGACCGGTGACATCAACCTGCAATTGCAGGAACTCACGCAGCAGCAGGAAGTGCTGCTCGAACAGCATCAGCTGGTCAGGCAGTTGGCCCAGAAGGCTGCGGAGATGGGCCTCGAGCCAGAGCTGAGCGCGTCGGGCGACGCCGACCCGCCGGTCGCTGCTGTCACGCCCGCCGCCGCGACTCCAGACGATCTCGCCGAGGTAAGTACCTCGATGACCCGAATGATGACCGACAGCCGATTGGCGCTCGCCTCGCTGTCGGCTTCCGCTACCGAGTCAACCGACGCCATCCTCGACGCGTTGCGGGGCATCGGCATCAAGCCGAAGATGCCCGACGGTCTCGACGAAGGCGTTGGCGGCCCGCTCCTTCCCCCGTCTACCGAAGCACTCGATTCGAGCGGCATCGTCGACGAGGCCAACGATGCCTACCTCGCCCTCGCCCGCTTCAAGGCGGCCCGCAGCGCCATCGACCTCGCGCCAATTCACAAGCCGATGGATGCACTTACGCGGATGAGTTCAACCTTCGGCAACCGCAAGGATCCATTCACCGGCGGTCGTGCCTTCCACGCCGGCATCGACTTTCCGGCCCCCCGGGGCACGACGGTTCTGAGCGCGGGCTACGGCAAGGTTACGTTCGTCGGCGAAAGATCCGGCTACGGAAACCTCGTCGAGATCACCCACAGCACCGGCCTCGTCACCCGCTACGGGCATCTCAGTTCCTTCATCGCCAAGGAGGGGCAGATCGTCGAGACGGGCACGCCCATCGCCCGAGTCGGCTCCACCGGCCGCTCGACGGGGCCGCACCTCCACTTCGAGGTCCGGTTGGGCGACGCCGCGGTAGATCCCTCCAAGTATCTTGCCGTAGGCAAGCGGCTGGCGCGTTTCCTCGGCGCGTGAGGGTGCAGGGCGGCAACGCCTTGGGGCAAATCAGCTATGCGCGCCCATAAAGTGGCGTAGTTGTTCTGGTTTTTACTCTACAGCGGGTCTAGGGTCCCGGCGCTATGCTGATGACCTCGGACATTCCGACGATGCTGCGGCTCCACCGGGCGATGTTTCTCGCCCGAGAGATCGACCGCGTCGAGCAGGACCTGGTCAAGCAGGGTCTCGCCCATTTCCATGTTTCCGGTGCAGGTCACGAGTCGACCGCGCTGATCGCCGACTATCTCGGCGCCGAGGACTGGCTGCACCTCCACTACCGCGACAAGGCATTGCTCGTTGCCCGTGGCATGCCGTTGCGCGAGTTCTTCTCGAGCCTGCTCGCCACCGCCGACTCGCACTCCGGCGGCCGCCAGATGAGCGCCCACTATTCGGCGCGGGGTCTCAAGGTCGCCTCGATGGTCGGCCCGGTCGGCAACAACGCGCTGCACGCCGTCGGCAACGCCCAGGCGGTGAAATCCCATCCGGATGCACCCGTCGTCATCTGCTGCGTCGGCGATGGCACCACCCAGCAGGGCGAGTTCCTCGAAGCGGTCGGCGAAGCGGTGCGCACGGGTGCGCCTGTCGTGTTCGTGATCCAGAACAACAGCTGGGCCATCTCGACACGGACGCCCGGCCAGACGTTCTTCGATCTCCCCACCGGCCCCGCCGACAGCTTCCTCGGCCTGCCGATCCGCCGCGTCGACGGCGTCGATCTCGGCTCCACCCGTGCGGTGTTCGAAGCCGCGGTCACGCATACCCGCGCGACTCGCGGTCCTTCCATCGTCCTGATGGAGCTCGAGCGCCTGTCCGACCACACGAACGCCGACGATCAGGCGCTTTACCGGACCACCGATGACCTCAATGCCGGCAAGGTTCGCGATCCGCTGGAGGCAATACGCCAGTCCCTGCGCGAGTCGCAGATGGGCGAAGCCGCGCTGGCCCAGCTGGAAACGAGCCTGATCGCCGAAGTCGCCAGTGCCGTTGCCGAAGCGCGCGGCGAAAGCGCCCCCGGGACCGCGGGTGAGGCGAAGGCGCCCTACCCGGCCGCTTTCGCGCAGGCCAAGGAATATCGCGGCGACGCCCAGGCATCGACGCTGACCATGCGCGAGGCGCTCAATCGCGTTCTGCGCGAGCAACTGGCGGCCAACCGCGAGGTTCACCTCCTCGGCCAGGACATCGAGGATCCCAAGGGCGACGTTTTCGGCGTCACCAAGGGGCTCTCGACCGCCTTCCCCGGCCGCGTGCGCAACGCGCCACTGTCGGAATCGACCATCGTCGGCACATCGATCGGCCGCGCGCTCACCGGGCAGCGTCCCGTGGCGTTTCTGCAGTTCGCTGATTTCCTGCCGCTCGCCTTCAACCAGATCATCTCCGAGCTCGGCTCGATGCACTGGCGCACCGACGGGGCCTGGCAGGCGCCAGTGATCCTCATGGTCAGCTGCGGCGGCTACAAGGCAGGCCTCGGCCCGTTCCACGCGCAGACGCTGGAATCGGTGCTGGCCCATGTGCCGGGCATCGACGTGGTCATGCCTTCGAGCGCCGGCGACGCCGCCGGCCTGCTCAACGCCGCCTTCCAGAGCCAGCGGCCGACGGTCTTCCTCTACCCCAAGAGCGCGCTGAACCTCTCCGATCGCCGCACCTCCGAGGATGTGGCGAAGCACTTCGTGCTGCCCGGCCGCGCCCGGAACGTGCGCACCGGCAACGACCTGACGGTGGTCACCTGGGGCAACCCGCTGGCGCAGTCTCAGCTCGCGGCCGAAACCCTCTCTGGTGCCGGCGCCGAGGTCGACCTCATCGACCTGCGCTCGATCTCGCCGTGGGACGAGGACGCCGTGCTCCGCTCGGTCCGCCGCACCAAGCGACTGCTCGTCGTCCACGAGGATAACCACACCGCCGGCTTCGGCGCTGAGGTGATGGCGACGGTGATGGAGAAGGCCGGGATCCCGGTGCTCGCCAAGCGCGTCACGCGCGACGACATCCACGTGCCGTTCCAGTTCGAACGCCAGATCGACACCCTGCCCTCATATCGCCGGATCATGGAGGCCGCCGCGGCCCTGCTCGAGTTCGACCTCGAGTGGGAAGCCCCGAAAGCCGATACCGGCCCGGCAGCGATCACCGCGATCGGCTCCGGTCCCGCCGACGACGAAGTCGAGATCGTTGAGCTGCTGGTGAAGCCGGGCGATATGGTCAAGACCGGCGACCTCGTTGCCGTGGTCGAAGCCACCAAGGCCGCAGTGGACGTCCAGGCGACGGTCACCGGCAAGGTGCTGTCGATCCCCGTCGCGCCCAAGGACAAGATCGCCGTCGGCGCGCCGCTGATGTTCGTCGAGGCGAATGCCAACGCCGCACCCAGGCAGACAACGGTCACGGCCGAGCGCATCGACAAGGCCATCCTCAAGCGCCGGCCTTCCGCGGTTGCCGCGCCGGCCGTTGTCGGCCGCGCCCAGGTGGCTGTCGGCGTTGCCGGTATCGCTGGTGTCACTGGCGGCCGGAAGGTCAACAATGCCGACCTGCGCGGCAACTGGCAAACCCGCGACTCGGCGGATATCGTCAAGCTGACGGGCATCGAGAGCCGTCGCTGGGTGCAACCGGGCGAGACGGTATTCTCGCTGGCCACCGCCGCGACCCAGAAGCTGCTCCATGAGCAGCAGCTCGCCATCACCGACATCGATCTCGTCATCGCGACGACCGGTACGCCCGACGTCATCACCCCGTCGCTGGCCTGTCGCGTCGCCGACTCCGTGAGCAAGGTGGGCCGCGTCAGCCTTGCCGCCTACGACATCAACGCCGCCTGCTCCGGTTATCTCTATGCCCTTGCCCAGGCTCGGGATTTCGTCACCAACAACCCTGCAGCGCGCGTCCTCGTCGTCACCTCCGAAGTGCTGTCGCCGCTGCTCGACCAGGACGATTTCACTACGGCCGTTTTGTTCGGGGATGCTGCCACAGCCTCACTGATCCAGGGCCCCGATCACGAGCAGCCGGCGCTGTTCACCTTCGCGCAGCCCACCATCGCGGGTTCGCCCGAATCCGGCGAGTTGCTCAGCGTGCCGCGTGCCGGGGAGGGCTACATCCACATGAATGGCCGCGAGGTGTTCACGGACGCCGTTCGCGCCATGACGGCGACACTGACCTCGGCCTGCGCAGCCGAGGGCATCAGCATGGACGATATCGACCTGATGGTGCCGCACCAGGCCAACCAGCGGATCATCGACGCCATTGCCCGCCGCATCGGCCGGCCGGCGCACTCGATCATCCGCACGTTCGGCAACACCAGCTCGTCGACCATTCCGCTGGCGCTGATGGACGCGCTGCCGACCACCAAGCCGGGCGACCGGCTGGGCCTCGTCGCCTTCGGTGGCGGCATCACCTACGCGGCGGCGGTCGCAACCGTCGGCACGCCGCGCTGACCGATCACATCTTCCTGAATGTGGAACGCACTAGTGCGAATGCATCATGCGTTCGTTGCCGAGTTTTGCTAGCGACAACGTATTGGCCGCCAAGGTGGCACTAGGCGCCAATGATCCTGATTTCCAAAGGGACCTTGGATCGGCCGGCGGAGGGTCTTGCCGGCCGATCTTCTATTAGTCGACGTCCGCGACCTTATCGGCATAGCCGGTGACGCGGGCTGCCAACGACGCTTCCATGAAGTCATCGAGGTCGCCGTCCAGCACCGCAGAGGTGTTCGACGTCTCGTGGCCGGTCCGCAGGTCCTTCACCATCTGATACGGCTGCAGCACGTAGCTGCGGATCTGGTGGCCCCAGCCAACATCGGTCTTGGCAGCGGATTCGGCGTTGGCCGCCTCTTCACGCTTCTGCAGTTCGATCTCGTAGAGCCGCGCCTTCAGCATCTGCATCGCCGTCGCGCGGTTCTTGTGCTGGCTGCGCTCCTGCTGGCACGCCACCACCACGCCGCTTGGAATGTGGGTGATGCGGATGGCCGAGTCGGTCGTATTCACGTGCTGGCCGCCGGCGCCCGACGAGCGGTAGGTGTCGACCTTCAGGTCGGACTCGTTGATCTCGATGTTGATGGTGTCATCGACCACCGGGTAAACCCACGCGCTCGAAAAGCTCGTATGCCGCCGGGCCGCGCTGTCGTAGGGCGAGATGCGGACGAGGCGATGCACGCCGCTCTCGGTCTTCAGCCAGCCATAGGCGTTGTGACCGGACACCTTAATGGTCGCGGACTTGATGCCGGCTTCTTCGCCGTCATGCATTTCCATGACCTCGATCTTAAACTTCCGCCGCTCCGCCCATCGCGTGTACATGCGCAGCAGGATGTTGGCCCAGTCCTGGCTCTCGGTGCCGCCGGCGCCGGAGTGGATTTCGAGATAGCAGTCGTTCCCGTCGGCTTCGCCGGAGAGCAGCGTCTCGACCTGAGCCGAGCGCGCATCCTTCAGCGCGTCCTGCAGAGCCTGCTCCGCCTCCTTGACGACGTCGGCGTCGTTCTCGGCCTCACCCATCTCGATGAGTTCGGAGTTATCGCGGATCGCGGCTTCGAGCGCGCGAACGGCGGCGATCTGGCTGTCCAGTTCGTCGCGCTTCTGCATGAGCGGGCGCGCCTTCTCGGGGTCAGCCCAGAAGTCGGGATGCTCGGTGCGTGCGTTCAGATCGTCTAGGCGTGCCTGGGCTGTATCCCAGTCAAAGATGCCTCCTCAGCAGGCTTATGACCTGCTCGATTTCAGCGATGACCTTGGTGATTTCGGCGCGCATTTCAGTCCTCAAACTCGTTAGGCCCCATGTAGTTGAGACTAAGGGCTGGATCAACCCGTTCTTCCCCGCGTCACCCACGCATGCTAGGCAGCGGGCTCATGTGAGGGGACGTGACGTGACTGAGCCCATCGAGGGAGTGAGCTTTGTGTCGAGCGGCACGCCCGAGGCGGATCGCGCCGCTGAAATGCTGCGCCAACTCTATGGCGACTGCGGCTTCGACAATGCCAGGACCGTCGTGGCACTCGGCGGCGACGGCCTGATGCTGCAGACGCTCCATCGCAAGATAGGCAAGGGCGTGCCTGTCTACGGCATGAACTTCGGCACCATCGGCTTCCTGATGAACGAGTTCACTGCCGAGGGGCTGACGGCGCGCCTCAAGGCGGCCATCCCCACCGACATCTACCCGCTGCAGATGCGCGTGCGCCTCGCAGACGGCACGGAGCACTCCGCGCTCGCCCTCAACGAAGTCTCACTGTTCCGCATGACCTATCAGGCGGTGAAGGTGCAAATCGTTGTCGATGGCCACGTCCGGCTCGAAGAGCTGATCTGCGACGGCGTCCTGCTGGCAACGCCCGCCGGTTCGACCGCCTACAACCTCTCGGCTCACGGCCCGATCCTGCCGATCGACGCGCCGCTGCTGGCGCTCACGCCGATCTCTCCCTTCCGTCCCCGCCGCTGGCGCGGCGCGATTCTCAACAACCACGCCGAAGTCACCTTCCGTACGCGCGAGGCCGAAAAGCGCCCGGTCAGCGCCGTCGCCGACAATGTCGAGTTTCAGCGGGTGGTTGAAGTCACCGTGCGCGAGGACCGCACTCAGAAGGTTACGCTGCTGTTCGACCCCGGCACGGGGCTCGAGGAGCGCGTCCTCACCGAGCAGTTCAGGTACTAGGCTGCGGGCAGCGCCAGCCGGTCTTCCGGCTCGATCATCGGCAGATCCATCTCAGAATCCGTCCTGCCGGCGAAACCGGCCATCACGCCGCGGGCGGCGCGGCGGGCGAGAATCACGTTCTGCTCGCTGAGATAGGCGAAGGCTTCTTCCAGTTCGGGCGGAATGGTGCCGTGATGGTCGAAGATCAGTTCCTCGGTCATCGCCGTGACCACGAAATGCCTAGCCGCAAGGTCGTCGGCCAGGTTGGCGGCGCGGGCGTGGAAGATCAGCCGCGCCAGCATGTTGCGCACCGGCGCGGACAGGCCGCAGCGCGTGAACAGCGCGTTGAGCGCCGCCCGGCTGCCACTTTCGAGTAGCGTGAACACCTTCTGGCGAGGCACTTCTGACAGGTTGGCGACGCAGTCGGCAAAGAAGAGAACGTGGCCCTGCACGATGGCGTGCAGCATCACCCGGGTGGATACGCGCTCGGAATCGACCAGCGTTTCGGCGTAGGGCGCCCTGCCCGCCGCGGCTTCGCTTTCGCCGATCGAGGTCAGCGCCGTGTCGGTCGCATCGCGCAGCAGGCGGTCAAGCCGCGACGCGGCAACGGCGCCGCTGACAATCCTCGTCGCCCGCAACGCCGCCGCCACGGCCTGCACCAGCACCAGCCGTGCATCGGCGGGCAGATCGTCCCGGTCGAGCAGCAGGCCGCGCAGTTCGGCGTCGTCCGTCGCCTCGTTGCTCGTGATGCGCCGCAGCATGTCCTGGGTGAAAGGTACGCCCGTCCGGGAAAGCAGCGCCAGCACCAGCGGCCGCCCGCCCCGGTCCACAAGCGCCTCGACAAGGCGCGGCGTCAGCCGTTCCCGCATCGCTACTGCGAGCAGCATCGCCTCGTCGCCGTCGCGGACGACGCCCATGATGTCGGCATCGACGAGCGCAGGTGAATACTGCACCACGGCGCGCGCGATCACCGCGCTATCCTGCAGCAGCGCGAGAAGGATCGGGCGCGGCGCTTCGAGGGCGTGCAGCAGGCCATAGGCCAGCGCCCCGCGCACGCGCACCGATGGATCATCGAGGAAGCCGATCAGCGCCGCGTAAAGCGCGGCATGCTCGTCGGCCGGGCCGTAGTGGTTGAGGTACGCCATTGCCGCGAGATGGGCAGCCTGCCCCCGCTCTTCGCTGTCACGCGACTGGCTCAGCGCGACGAAATCCTGGTAGGCAACCATCAAGCTCTCCGGCAGGCGTCGACAGAAACGCTACCGGGGAAGGCTTAATAACCGGTTCACCATAATTGTTCAGCTAGGCCAGCTACTTGCCCTGGCCATAGAGCTGAGTGAACAGCGCCGCACCCTGCGCCTCGTCGGCGGGACTCAACAGCACCCTGCCCTGCACCCCGGCTTCGCTTGAAAAAAGCGAGGTGAACGACATGTCATCGGTGGAGAAGCGGGACGGAATCGGCGCGGCATCCGGCCACTTCCCGCCCGGCTGAGACGCCATCTGCTGGGCGGAGAAGGCGGGATCGATCTGGCCGTCGTGCTTGGCCACCAGCGAGCGGTAGACTTCGCGGATAGTGCGGGCGTGCCCGTTCTCGTAGAAGATCGCCCGGTTGGCCTCGGCCTGCTTGGGAAACAGCTTCGCCGCGATCTGGTCGGGGTTCGACAGGCCGGCGGTGAACATCTTCTCCGCGCCCTGCGGCCCAAGGAAGTGGGCGATGTACAGCTCTCCGGGGCTCGGCATGCGGCCGAACTTCTCGAACAGGTATTCGCCGTTGCTGCGGGTGAAGGCCGCGGCGAGGTCGGATGCCACCTGCGGATCCTCACGCAGTGCGAGAACTTCAGCCTTCAACTTCTTGTCGGCGATGTAATAGTCCCCGCCCCGGTCGACCTGGATCGCATTGGAGTAGTGCTGGTAGCCGAGCCGCGGGCCTTCCTGCTTCATCACCTGAAGCCAGGTGCTGTCGAGGAACTGGAACAGCCCTGTCGCGCTCGACGTCGACGCCTTCGCGTCCGGCTTGAGGCTGCTCTCGCGGATGGCCGTCTGCAGCAGGTAATCGAAGTCGACGTCGCTCTTCGCCCCTGCCGTGTCGATGGCATAGGCGAGTGGCTGCGGCACCGATATCGGCTTCACGCCCATCGACTCGAAGGGTCCGGTTGCTAACGTTCGGTTAACCAATCGCCCGGCGCTGGTTAACGAAGTCTTACTCGCCCCACCAGGTCGCGATGCGGTCGATGTTCGGGCGGTCACGGTCCTCGATGACCGTGGTCGGGGTGCCGATATGCACGAAGCCAACGAAGCGCTCGCCGCCGCGCGCGCCGAGCATGGTCTGGGCCTCCGGGTCGAAGCCGTACCAGCGGTTGGTCCAGCTGGCCGCAAAGCCAAGCGCGAAGGCCGCGTGCGAGAGGTTGAAGCAGACATTGCCGGCCGACAGCAGCTGTTCCATCTCCGGCGCCTTCGGATTCGGCTTGGGCGACAGCAGCACGCCCACGGTCACCGGTGCCGGCAGGAACTGGCGGCGCTCGATTTCGAGCCCGGCTTCGTCGAGCTCGGGACGGCGGCGCTTCATGATCTCGGCCAGCTTCTCTCCCGCCCTCGCGCGGGCGTCGCCCTCGATGACGATCAGGCGCCAGGGCTCGAACTTGCCGTGGTCCGGCACGCGCGTCCCGATGGTCAGGATTTCGCGGAGCTGATCCGGCGTCGGGCCCGGTTCCTGCAGGAAGCCGATGCCGACCGAGCGGCGGGTCTTCAGATAGTCACGCAATGCGGCGTTGATGGGCATGGTCTGGTCCTTGCGAGAGTGGGGACCTTATGACACAGCTTTTCCCTATTCCAAGCGTAGGCACGCGTCGACTTTAGGCCGACGCGTCGGCCGGCGCATTTGCGGGGACGACGGGTGAGACTGAAGCACTGGATCGGCATGTTCGTGATCGCGGCGATGCTCGCCCCGATGGCGGTCATCGCAGAGGATCCGCCGGTGCCCCTGCCCCGCCGTGCCGACCGCATGCCTGCCGGCGTCGCGACGCCCGCCGCCGAGGCCGCAGCGCCAGCTGACGAAGAGGCGCTCGCACCCGAGGTCGACCCCAAGGAAGCGATGAAGGCCGCCGCGCAGGCCGCCGCCGCAGCGGCTGCAGTTGCCTCGGTCAATGCCACGCCGCAGCCCGTTACGCTCAGCGCCAAGATCACCGAGGAGAGCGGCGACCTGCCCGACGGTGTCACCTGGCGCGTGTTCGAGACGAGGACCGATGCGCAGGGCGACCTGATCCTCGCGCAGAAATCCGACGATGCGACGGCGCACCTGGCGCTGACGCCCGGCAACTATGTCGTCCACGTCGCCTATGGCCGGGCCCAGACCACCGAGACGTTGACCGTCGCCGAAGGCAACAACAGCAAGCAGCTCGTGCTCGACGCCGGCGCGATGCGACTCAGCGCGGCAGTGACCGGCGACGTGCCGATCCCGATCAACCTGCTGCGCTTCGATATCTACACGTCGGGCGACGAATCCGACCGGACCCTCGTGGCGCAGAACCTCAGCCCCAACGACATCGTGACGCTCAACGGCGGCACGTATCACATCGTCTCCTATTTCGGCGACGTGAACGCCGTCGTCCGCGCCGACCTGCGGGTTGAGCCGGGCCAGCTCACCGACGCGACCCTCTACCACAAGGCGGCGCAGGTTTCGTTCAAGCTCGTCAGCGAGACGGGTGGCGAGGCTATCGCCGACATCGACTGGACGGTGAAGACCGCCGACGGTCAGACCGTCTTCACCAACATTGGCGCCTTCCCCTCGACCGTGCTGGCGGAGGGGGACTACCTCGTCTTGGCCAAGCGCGGCGAGCAGGTCTACAACCGCGAGTTCCAGGTGCAGTCTGGTCCAGCCCGCGAAATCGAAGTCCTGACCACGGTCTACTGACCTCAAGAAAAATCTCACGCCGCGTGTCGATCCATCGCTGGCCCGTTCGTTGTGTCATTGAAGCAGCCGAAGATCCGGCCTGCGTGACAACTGGAGAACGACCATGCGTTTCATGATCATCGTCAAGGCCGATGCCAACAGCGAAGCCGGCGCAATGCCCGACCCGTCCGAATTCGAGGCGATGGGCAAGTTCAACGAAGAACTGATCAATGCCGGTGTGCTGCTCACCGCGGAGGGCCTCCATCCCTCGAGCGAAGGCGCCCGCGTCACCTTCAACGGCAAGGATCGCAAGGTCGTCGATGGCCCGTTCGCCGAAGCCAAGGAACTGATCGCGGGCTTCTGGGTGATCACCGCCAAGTCGAAGGATGAGGCGCTCGAATGGGTGAAGCGCGCGCCCTTTGATGGCGGCACCACGATCGAGCTGCGTCGCGTCTTCGAAGCGGCCGACTTCGCCGACGTCGTGCCCGCCGAGGAAGTCGCCAAAGAGCAGGCCTGGCGCGACGCCAACCAGAAACCCATCACCAACTGAGGAGCACGCGCCCATGCGCTTCATGATCATCCGCAAGGCCGACGCTGAGACTGAGGCTGAAATCATGCCCTCGACCGAGCTGATCGAGGCGATGACCAGCTACAATGAGAAGCTCAGCCAGGCCGGCGTCCTCGTCGGCGGCGACGGCCTCCTCGCCAGCGCCCGGGGCGCGCGGATCAAGTTCTCGGGCGGCAAGCCGACCATCACCGACGGCCCCTTCGCCGAGGCCAAGGAGCTGATCGCCGGCTACACCATGATCGAGGTCGCATCCCGCGAAGAAGCGATCGCCTGGATGAAGCAGTGGCCGCCCGAGGATGGCAACGGCAATGTCGAGCTCGAGCTGCGCCAGGTCGCCACGGCCGAGGACTTCGGCGATGCGATGACGCCCGAGCTGATCGAGCGTGAGGCGGCGATGCGCCTCGGCGAGAACGCCGGCAAATGAGCGGGTTGCCGCGGCGGATCGGATTTGGTCTGATCCGCCGCCATGACCGAACGGGAAACTCAGCGTGCCATCGAGGCGGTGTTCCGGCTCGAACAGGCGAAGGTGATCGCGGGGCTGACCCGGATCGTCCGCGACGTCGGGCTCGCCGAGGAACTGGCGCAGGACGCGCTGCTGGTCGCCCTGAAGCACTGGCCGGACAGCGGGGTGCCGCACAACCCGGGCGCCTGGCTCATGCAGACGGCCAAGCGCCGTGCCATCGACTATTTCCGGCGCAACAAGATGGCCGCGCGTAAGCTCGACGAGCTGGGCCACGACCTGCGCGAGATCGAGTCCACGGCGCCCGACCTCGATACGCCGCTCGACGACGACGTGGGCGATGACCTGCTGAAACTCATCTTTACCTCCTGCCACCCGGCCATCTCGGCCGAGTCGCGCGTTGCGCTGACCCTGCGCCTGCTCGGCGGCCTGACCACCGATGAGATCGCGCGCGCTTTCCTCGTCCCGGAGGCGACGGTCGCGCAGCGTATCGTGCGAGCCAAGAAGAACCTCGCTGAGGCCGGCCTCCCCTTCGAAGTGCCCCGCGCCGAGGAGCGGGCTGCCCGCCTGGGCTCGGTCCTCGAGGTGCTCTACCTCATCTTCAACGAGGGCTATTCCGCTACCGCCGGCGACGACTGGACTCGCCCCGCGCTCTGCGAGGAAGCCACCCGTCTTGGCAGGATCCTTGCCGGACTCGCGCCGGGGGACGCCGAAGTGCACGGGCTGGTCGCGCTGATGGAGATACAGGCCTCGCGCCTCAGGGCTCGCACCGCTCCCGACGGCAGCCCCATCCTCCTGCTCGACCAGAATCGGGGCCTCTGGGACCAGCTGCTGATCAGGCGCGGCCTCGCAGCGCTGGAGCTGGCCGAGACTCTTGGCGGTCGCGGCCCATACGTCCTCCAGGCGTCAATCGCCGCCTGCCACGCCCGTGCGCGCAAGGGCGAGGACACCGACTGGAGCAGGATCGCCGCGCTCTACGACATCCTGTCGGCGACGACGCCGAATCCGGTCGTCGAGCTCAATCGCGCCGTGGCCCATTCCATGGCGTTCGGCCCGTCCGACGGGTTGGCGATTCTGGATACCGTTGCCGAGGCGCCGGCTCTCAAGGCCTACCATCTCCTCCCCAGCGTGCGCGGCGATTTCCTCGCAAAGCTGGGGCGCCATGACGAAGCGCGGGTCGAGTTCGAGCGCGCCGCCGGACTCACGCGCAACCAGCGCGAGCGTGAACTGCTCCTGGCCCGCGCCGCGGAAAGCGCCACTTCCGCCTGATTCCAACGACTGCGGCGCATAAGCGCCATGTCATGTTTTGTTTCGGACTGCCGCTCGCGGCGCTATCTCCGTCACATTCGGCGATGCTATAGAGCAATTACTGCAGCAGAAGACGTGAATGGTTCAGCCCGACCGTAGACTGGTCCCAATCGTATCGCTGGACGTGGTGGGGTATTCCCGACTCGTCGAACGCAATGAGCGGCAGACCCTGCGCCTTGTGCAGCGGGTCTACGAACGGCTTATTGCGCGCACAATTGGCGAAGCTGGCGGCAAAGTCTTCAAGACCATGGGCGATGGCCTGTTGGCCGAGTTCAGCAGTGTCGTTGCCGCGGTACAGTGGACGGCACAACTGCAGCGCGAGATCCACGAACGCAAGATCCACGCTCCGGGCGGCGAACTGTTCCAGATTCGCGCGGGTATCGTGCTGGCCGACGTGCTGGTCGCGGGCAATGACCTCTACGGTTCGGGCATCAACCTTGCCGTGCGCGTGCAAGGGCATTCCCCGCCGGGCGGCATGTGCATCACCAAGTGGATGTACCAGTATCTCGACGGCACCATCGACCTGCCCTTCATCGACATGGGGCCGACCGAGCTCAAGAACATCTCGAAGACGGTGCGCATCTACACCTGGCATCCGGCCGGCGTGCAGCGCCCGCAGCCTGCCGACGCGCCGCTGCCCCCACCGCCGAGCAACCGGCCGTCCGTCGTCGTCCTGCCGTTCGACAACCTTTCGGGCGAAGCCGACCAGAGCTATTTCGCCGACGCAGTCGTCGAGGAGATCACCGCAACACTGAGCCGGGTGAAGGACTTCTTCGTCATCGCCCGCAACTCGGCCTTCACCTACAAGGGCCGCGCCGGCATCGACATCCGGCAGATCGGCCGCGACCTCGGCGTGCGCTACGTCGTCGAGGGCTCGGTCCGGCGCGTCGGCGAACGCGTGCGGATCACCGCGCAGCTGGTCGAAACGGAGACGGGCAGCCACATCTGGTCCAACAAGATCGATGGCGCGGTGGCAGACCTGTTCGACCTGCAGGACCGCATGGCGGCGGAAGTCGCGAGCGCTATCCAGCCCTCCATCCGTCGCGCCGAGATCGAGCGCGCCCGAAAGAAGCGCCCCGACACGCTCGCGGCCTACGACCTCGTGATGCGGGCCCTACCCCACCTCTGGGCGCATAGTCCCACCGACAATGCCGAGGCCATCGCGCTGCTGAAGCGCGCCCTCCAGCTCGATCCCGACTACGCGCTCGCAGCATCGCTCGCGGGTTGGGCGCACGGCCAGCAGGTCGTCTACAACTGGACCACCGACTACAGCTCGGAGCGCCGCGAGGCCAGCAAGCTGATCGAGACGGCCGTCCGCACCATAGGCGAGGATCCCACGGCCCTCACGGCTCTCGGCTCGGCCATGATGATGCTCGGGCTCGATGTGCCACAGGCCGCCGCGCTTGCCGATCGCGCCCTGGCGCTCGATCCCAACCACGCCTGGGCCTGGATGCGGCGCGGCTGGGGCCAGGTCTATCTCAGCAATCCCGAGGAAGCCCTCGTCGCCTTCGACCGCGCGATGCGCCTCTCGCCGATGGATCCGTTCGCCTTCAACGTCCATATCGGCGTCGGTCTCGCTCACTTCGCCGCGGGGCGGCCGCAGGAGGCCATTACCTGGGCTCAAAGGGCGCTCTCTGAGCGCCCGGGCCTTACCTGGCCGCATCGCGACCTCGCAACCTACTACGCCCACCACGGTGACCTTGCGGCAGCCAGTGCCGCCCTCGAGCGCTTCCGTCGCACCCATCCTGGGGTGAGCGTCGCCAGCATCGGCGACGGTTTGCGCTTCATGTATCCGTCGCTGCTGGCCCGATATCTGCAGGGATTGCGCCTCGCCGGCCTCGAATGACGCAATTTTACGTATCGCTTCAGTAGTTCTCCAACCTGAAGCCGTCATTCTCAGGCTCGGTTATAGGGGGCAGTGCCTTGGATATTCGGCTAGAACAGCGTCAATCTGCGCGTCGCAACACTATGATCCAGGCGACCCTGGTCTACGATGGGGGTCGGTCCCGCATGCCCTGCGTGATCCGCAACCTGTCGGACACCGGCGCCAAGATCGAAGTCTCCTCCGTCGCTCGCGTCCCGCGCACTTTCGACCTGGTCGTCGACCGTGTCCGGCCCCAGAGCTGCGTCGTGGTCTGGCGGGCCGTGAAAGAGCTCGGCGTCCAGTTCCAGAGCTGACGAGTCCGTGAACCGCTCCTGAACGGGCGGTTCGGGATCGGTTCAAACCTCCACTCCTATCTGTCCGGCCATCAACGACGAGCGCTCGCTCGTTCCATCATTCCGCCCCTGTGCGGAATGGCCGTCCATCAGGAGTGGATTATGAAGAAGACTATTGCGCTGGCGCTCGTCGCCGCCTCGTTCGCCGCTTTCCCCGTCACTACCCCGGCCTTCGCCGTGGACACCGACATCTCCCCGCTCTGCGGGCCGGACGCACCGGAAGCCTACAAGCGCCCCGGCGGCTACTGCGAGCAGATCGGCTCGAACAACTCGCTGTTCACCCCCCAGGACGACTGCGAGTACATGCTGCTCAACATCGCCATGAAGTCGGACGATGCGATCCTGCAGGTTGCCGACTACTGCTACTATGGCGTCCCGAGCCTTTCGGCCGCGACCTGACCGAATAGGGGAGTGGCCCGTTGGCCGCTCCCCTTTCGATTCCTACATCCGTTCAAGCTCGGTTCAGCCGGATATGCTAAGGTCCGCGCAGGGATCAGGGGGAAACCTCAATGACCAAGCATGCATTCTTCCTCGCCGACGATCGGGTGATCCATATCGCCAATCCGGCCGGCGCAGGTTTCCAGTACCGCGCCCAGCCGCATGCCCTGGCTCCCCGCCTTCAAGCCGGCCCGTTCTCCCATGAGGGCGCCGAGACGGTGATCGTCGTTTCCGAAGGCATCGTCGAAGTGATGATCAACGGCGCGGTGGCCATGGTCGGCGCCGGCGGCTTCGTCCGCGTTCCTCCCGGCGCGACATTCGCCTATCGCAATCCGAGCGATGACGTGGCGCACCTGCTCCATCGCAGTGCACCGGCCAATCGCGCGCGGCAGTCGTGCAAGGTGACAATCCACCTCACCGCAGCCTGATCGGCCATCTCACCGTGCTCCGAAGCGGCGGCCCCAGTGGCCGCCTTTTCGTTTGTCGCGCGATGGCGACGGTGGGCTGAACTGCAGGTGAAGGGAGGGTTGGGTGAACCTTCAGGCGAGATCGGCAAGGGTCCGCCATCCAGCGGATTGCCTCACTCTCCGCGCCATTGTCGCAACATGAAAGACAGATCGATGCGTTCGATTCTCGCCATCACCGTCCTAGCGCTTATTTCATCCACTTCGCTTGGCCTGACCCCTGCCCTCGCCGCAGACTCATCGACCAGCCCCTTGTGCGGGCCCGATGCTCCTGAGGGCTACAAGCGCCCCGGCGGCTATTGCGAGCAGATTGGCACCAACAGCCTCGCTTCCAGCGACTCGCAGGGTACCGACGAGAGCGTCTTCGTCGACGGCCCCGAGGATCAGTAATCACGTATCGTAAGTCGTCATATGACTATGAACCAAGGTTGAACGGCAAGTTCGGTCCCGGTTCACCGCATTCTTCATAGGCTCCTTACATCGCAGCGAACGGCTCGCTGCAGACTGCGGCCAGCTCCCTGGCCCACAGGAGAGAACCATGAAGAAGTTTATCGCCATCACCCTGATGCTCACGATGGTCGCGCCTTTCGGCGGCGTTGGTGCAGCCCTTGCCGACTCGTCAACTGACCCGCTCTGTGGTCCGGACGCTCCCGACGGCTACAAGCGCCCCGGCGGCTACTGCGACCAGATCGACAGCAAGGGCTCGCTCTTCCACCAGGACGACGACTGCGACTACCGGGCGGTCGAGGCTCTGCATTCCATGATTGCGGTGGTCGATCGCATGATGGTCGCGGACAACTGCTATCCGATCACCAAGAAGCTGACGCTGGTGATGTGACGGCAAGGGGGCCGCATTGCTGCGGCCCCTTTCCCTGGATAGCCACTCCGAATGAACGTCAGTCATCATATGACTATGAACCGAGATTGAACGGCGAGTTCGGCCCCGGTTCAGTGACTGCCTCCTAGGCTTCGGGCATGGCAGCGAACGGCTCGCTGCAAGATGGCCAGCTCCCTGGCCCTCAGGAGAGAACCATGAAGAAGATCCTCGTCATCACGCTCATGCTTTCCATGGCCGCGCCCTTTGGCGGTGTCGGCACCGCCTTGGCCGACTCGTCCACCGATCCGCTCTGTGGCCCGGATGCTCCGGATGGCTACAAGCGCCCCGGCGGTTACTGCGACCAGATTGACAGCAAGGGATCGCTTTTCCCGCAGAAGGAAGACTGCGACTACGACATCCCAGTCACGTTCCTCGACATGCTGAAGCAGGACCTGCCGGTGCTCGTCGCCGACGACTGCCGCATGGAGACGAAGCGGGTCGCGGCCTGACAAAACAGATGGGGCCGCATCGCTGCGGCCCCACTCGATTCTATCAGGCTGCGGCCTGCTGCTTCAGGTCCGGCGGAACGGCTTCCGCCATGAGCTCGACGATGGCATCCGTCGCCGGCACAACCTTCTGGCCTTCGGTCCCGAGACGGCGCACCGACACGGTGCCTTCCTCGGCCTCGCGCTTGCCCACCACGAACATCAGCGGCACCTTCTGCACCGAGTGCTCGCGCACCTTGTAGTTGATCTTCTCGTTGCGCGCGTCGAGTTCGGCCCGAATGCCGCCTGCCTTCAACTTGTCGACCAGCTTCTGGGCATAGTCGTCGGCCTCGGAGACGATGGTAGCGACAACGACCTGGGTCGGAGCCAGCCACATGGGCATCTTGCCGGCGTAGTGCTCGATCATCATGCCGATGAAGCGCTCGAGCGAGCCGAGGATCGCGCGGTGCAGCATCACCGCGTACTTCTTGGTCCCGTCCTCGGCCACGTACATGGCGCCCAGACGCTCGGGGAGCACGTAGTCGAGCTGCAGCGTGCCCACCTGCCAGGACCGCCCGATAGCGTCCTTGAGGTGGAACTCCAGCTTGGGCGCATAGAACGCGCCTTCGCCCTCGGCAATCTCGAACTTGTAGCCGGTGGCCAGCAGCGCATCGCCGAGCGACTTCTCAGCCGCGTCCCAGCGCTCGATCGTGCCGCCGAACTTCTCCGGCCGCGTCGCGAGCTTGATCACCACGTTCTCGAAGCCCATGTGCCCGTACACCGAATACAGCAGGTGGACGAAACGCTCGGTCTCGGCCTGGATCTGCTCCTCGGTGCAGAAGATGTGGGCGTCGTCCTGGGTCATCTGGCGGACGCGCAGCAGCCCATGCAGCGCGCCGTGCGCCTCGTTGCGGTGACAGCAGCCGAATTCCGCCATCCGCAGAGGTAGATCGCGGTAAGACTTGATGCCCTGGTTGAAGATCTGGATATGCGCCGGGCAGTTCATCGGCTTCAGCGCCATGAGGTCGGACTTGCCCGACAGGATCGGGCCTTCTTCCTCGGTGCCGGGCACTTCGTCAGGCACCACGAACATGTTCTCGCGGTACTTGCCCCAGTGGCCCGAGGCCTCCCAGAACTTGGACGACATCAGTTGCGGGGTCTTCACCTCCTGATACCCGTTGGCGTTCACGCGCCGGCGGATATAGGCCTCCATCTGGTTGTAGAGGACGTAGCCCCTCGGGTGCCAGAACACCGAGCCCTGGGCCTCCTCCTGCAGATGGAACAGGTCGAGGTCGCGGCCGATCTTGCGATGGTCGCGCTTCTCGGCCTCCTCGATCATGTGGAGGTACTCGTCCAGCTCCTTCTGGCTGGCGAAGGCGGTGCCGTAGATGCGGCTCAGCACCGGGTTGTTGCTGTCGCCACGCCAATAGGCGCCGGCCACCTTGGTCAGCTTGAAGGCCGTGCCGACGTCCTTGACCGTGCGCATGTGCGGGCCGCGGCAGAGGTCGAACCACTGCCCCTGCTTGTAGATCTTGATCGACTGGTCCTCGGGGATCGCGTCGACGAGCTCGACCTTGAAGTCCTCGCCCTTCGACTTGAACACCTTCTTGGCCTGGTCGCGGGTCCACACTTCCTTGGTGAAGGCCGCCCCGCGATTGACGATCTCGGCCATCTTCTTCTCGATGGTCGCGAAGTCGTCCTCGCTGAACGGCGTGTCGCGCTTGAAGTCGTAGTAAAAGCCGTTCTCGATCACCGGCCCGATGGTGACCTGCGTTGCGGGCCACAGTTCCTGCACCGCTTCGGCAAGCACGTGCGCGGCATCGTGCCGGATCAGGCCGAGGCCATCGGCACTGTCACGCATTACGAACTCGATCTTGCCGTCGGCCTCGAGCGGATCGGAAAGGTCGCTGAGGACCCCGTTCCACTTCATGGCGACAGTCTTCTTGGCGAGGCTCGGGGAGATGCCCTCGACCACGGTGGTCCCGGTGGTGCCACGCGCATAGTCGCGTACTGCACCGTCGGGGAACGTCACCTTGATCATTTTCATCTCCAATGGGAATTGCCGGCGGAATACCGGCAAGGCGGGGTGTCTAGCACGCGTCGCGGCTCTACGCCAAGCGGCGCGGGCGGTTCAGGGTGCGGCTACTTCCACCGCGCATAGGTCCAGGGCGCATACCAATGCGACCCCGACGGCAAAGCCTCGGGCACCGGGTCGTAGCCATGCGTTCCGCCCGGCCGGCATCTCACGATCCGCCCTAGCCCCATCCAGCCGCCGGGCCAGAAGCCAAAGCGCCAGATGGCGTCGCGGGTGAACTCCGAGCAGGTCGGCGCGTGTCGGCAGTTGCGCCCCATGAACATGCTGAGCGAGTAGCGGTAACCCTGGATCAGCACATAGGACGCGAGCTTGAAGGGCCAGTCGACGATGGTCCAGAACAGCCTGATAGCGTCGGCCATTACCCCGCCGCCGCGACCCGTGGCGCCTCGAGCTTGTCGAGCGCTTCGCACACCGCGTCGAACACCAGCAGGGTCGAGGTGTGGCGCGGACGATACTCGCGCACCGGCTCGAGGTATTTCAGGTCGATCCAGCGCTCGCCCGAGGGTGGCGGGCCGTCTTCCTTCAGCATGGCCGTCATCTCATCGCGAACACGGCGGAATTCCTCGATCGGGGTGCCGACCACATTGGTCGCAACTACTGCCGCCGAAGTCTGGCCGAGCGCGCAGGCCTGGATTTCGTGTCCGTATCCCGTAATCACCCCGTCCTCGACGCGGATATCCACCTCGATGGTCGAACCGCAGACTCGGCTCACCCGGCGCGCTGTGGCGTCCGCATCGGCCAGCCGTCCGGGTATTGGCTGGTTTCCTGCGAGTTCCAGTATTTTTTCGGAATAGAGATCGCTCAGATCCATCTTCGACACGAAACCGTTTCTTGAGCCGCACGCTTTGCACCCTATATAGTACTCGATACGCATCAAGTCAGGGGCGTCCACGTCGCTGACAAACCGTGAACCGCTAGACGACCCATTGCGTTGGTCGTCGGAAATTGACCGGAAGAGAGAAAATGGACGCCCGCGCTAAGCAGCCCGAGTCTGCCCCTGTTGTTGCCGATTTTTCCCGCCCCACCCGCGAAGAAGCCGAGGCGGCCGTTCGTACGCTCATCGCCTGGGCGGGCGACAACCCCAATCGGGAAGGCCTGCTCGATACCCCCCGCCGCGTCACCAAGGCTTACGGCGAGTTCTTCGGCGGCTACGAGCAGACGGCGCACGAAGTGCTCGACACCACTTTCAAGGAAGTGGGCGGCTACGACGACATCGTGCTGGTCAAGGACATCCCCTTCGCCTCGCACTGCGAGCACCACATGGTGCCGTTCTTCGGCAAGGCGCACATCGCCTACCTGCCCAGCGACGGTGTGGTCGGCCTCAGCAAGCTCGCGCGCCTCGTCGAAGTCTACGCGCGCCGCCTGCAGGTTCAGGAGAACATGACCCAGCAGGTCATCGACGCGATCAACGAGGAGCTCGAGCCGCACGGCGCCGCCGTCATGATCGAGGCCGAGCACATGTGCATGTCGATGCGCGGGGTTCGTGCTCACGGCTCCCAGACGACGACGCTCCGCTTCACCGGCAAGTTTGCCGAAGAGCGCGACCTCCAGGATCGCTTCTTCGCCCTCCTCGCACAGCGCAGGTAGCGTTGACCGCAACGCCGATCAAATGGCGCGTCTCTTCCGGTGGCATATGATTGGGGCCTCGTGAGGAGAACCCGACGTGACCGCCATTACCAAGACCATCTGGCTCATCGAGACCCATTTCGGGCTCCCGCTCAGCCTTGACGAAATGGCCGGTCAGGCCGGCGTCTCCCGCACGCACCTCAGCCGCATCTTCCCGCTCGTCACGGGCTATTCGATCTCCGGGTACATCCGCGCCCGCCGGCTCACCGAGTCGGCCAAGGCGCTGGTCGACGGAGCGCCGGATATCCTCAGCGTTGCGCTCGATGCCGGTTACGGTTCGCACGAGGCATTCACCCGCGCCTTTCGCGACCAGTTCGGGCTGACCCCGGCCGATCTGCGGAACAGGCGCTCCCTGAATGACCTCAACCTAGTGGAGCCTCTCCCCATGGATGCCCAGACCATCGTCAAGCTCGCCCCGCCTCGCATCGAAACCATGCCGGCCATAAAGTTCGCCGGCCTGATGCAGCGGCACGACATGAGCCAGTCGAACTCGATCCCGGCCCAGTGGCAGCGCCTGCAGCAGTACATCGGCAACGTCCCGGGCGCGGTGCCCGGCACCGCCTATGGCATTGTCGCCGAGGGCGACGGCCAGTTCTGCACCTATCTCTGCGGCGTCGAGATCACGCCTGCCGCCGAACTGCCGCCCGAGTTCGTGGCCCTCGGCGTGCCGGCGCAGCGCTGGGCCCGCATCGCCCATAGCGGCCACATCTCGACCATCCGCTCGACCATTCGGGCGATCTACGATGACTGGCTCCCCGCCTCGGGCGAACAGCAGGCCGAGGGCATGAGTTTCATCGAGTACTACGGCCCCGACTTCAACCCGGTCACCGGGCTCGGCACAGTTGAGATCTGGATCGGCCTCGTCGACTGAGCCGGCACTGGCGACAATAGCGGGAGCGGGCTATATCCCGCTCCCATGAGCACATCCTTCGCCGACCCCAAGAGCCTCAGCCACGATGAGCAGGAAGAAGGCACGGTCTTTGCGCCGAAGTTCGACGCGCACGGCCTCGTCACCGCCGTCGCGCAGGAGACTGGCAGCAACCGCGTGCTGATGGTCGCCCACATGAACACCGAGGCCCTGCGCCTCACGCTCGAGACCGGCGAGGTCCACTACTACTCGCGCTCGCGCCAGAAGATCTGGAAGAAGGGCGAGAGCTCGGGCGAAATCCAGAAGCTGATCGAGATGCGCACCGATTGCGACCAGGACGTCATCCTGATGTCGGTGGAGCAGACCGGCCGCGGCGCCGCCTGCCACACCGGCCGCAAGAGCTGCTTCTACCGCGTCGTCGTCGACGGCCAGACCCTGCGCGACACCGGCGAGCCGAGACTGTTCGACCCAAAGGATGTATACTGAACCTCGCAACGAGGTATGAGATGGCCGAGTTTCCTCGCATCACCCTGGACCCTGCCCGTATGGGCGGACGCGCGTGCATCAAGGGCACCCGCGTCACGGTGGGCATGATCACCGGCCAGATCGGCGCCGGGCGTTCGCTTGACGACCTTCTGACCGACTACCCATACATCACGCGCGAGGACATCCTCGAAGCCGTTCGCTACGCCGCGTGGCTGGCCGAAGAGCGGGAAGTGACGCTCGCTGCCGAGTGAAGCTCCTGCTGGACATGAACCTGCCGCCACGTTGGGCCGCAGAGCTGGACGCAAGCGGCCACTTCGCTCGGCATTGGTCGGTGGTCGGCCCACCCGACGCCTCGGACCAACAGATACTTGCCCATGCTGCGGAAGATGCCGCCGTGCTTCTCACCCATGACTTGGACTTCGGCACCATCCTTGCGGCATCCGGTGCCCGGACTCCAAGCGTGGTGACCATCCGCGCAGACGGTCTGGAGCCAGCGGTGCTGGCGCTGATCGGCAAGGCGCTTGCGCAGTTTTCGGCAGAGCTGGAGTCCGGCGCTCTCGTCGTGGTCGATGCCAAACGCACAAGGGCACGACTACTGCCGCTGCTACCTCAGTAATGCGGCGGTGGCGGTTCCGCGCCGGTAGCGAGTGCCGGATGTGCCTCCACTTCACGCAACTGCGAACCGAGGTTGTGGACCTCGCGCTTCAGTGCCTCGATTTCCTTGAAGTGTAGCGCCAGCGCCTGCTGCAGTTCCTCGATGGTCTGGTCCTGGAAGGCGATCGTTGTCTCCAGCGCCTCGATGCGAGTCGCAAGGTCGCTTCGGGCTTCGGTCTCAATGGTCATGATACGTCCTCCTTGGGGCGGCGCTCGAACAGCGGGACGAGGAACAGCCCGGCTAGGAAGCCACCCAGGTGAGCCTGCCACGCGATGCCGACCGATTGCCCGAACAGCATGGGCAGGAAGGGTACGGCAGCGTTCAGAACGAGCCATATACCAATGAAGAACGCGGCCCGCTGGTTGCGCGCGAGGTCGCCCAGCGTCGCCATGCGCCGCCCGAGGACGCGGGCGGCGCCTGTCTCCGGGTCACGCGCCACGATCACCGGCTGGAAGATGAAGCGGCAGGCAGCTCCGGTGAGGCCCGCAATGCCGCCCGAGGCTCCCACCAGAAGCTGTAGTTGCGGCAATGTCGTCGCGGCGAAGAACACGGCGCCGGCCACGGCACTCGCCCCGAAGAGAATCAGTGTGGGAATCGCTCCGTAGCGACGCGCCACGGGGGTGCCGAAAATGGCCAACCAGGCGCAATTGATTAAAAGGTGCTCCCATCCGGCATGCAAAAAGGCATGCGAGAGGGGTGTCCAGAGCAGCGGAATCCACCCCCCAGAAAACTCCTGCGGCAGCATCCCGCGAAGTGGAATGAAGCCGAACCAATAAAGCAGCTCAACGTCGCCAGACTCGTTAAGAACGAAGGTTCTGGCGAGGTGTACGGCCAGAAGGACACCCAGCAGGAGGGTTATCACCCCGGGCAGCAGGATGGCTGGCTGCCGCTCCCCTACCCGTTGATTTTGCTGGTCTTTTTCGTTGTCGGACATGAAAACTCCCGGATTTCCGGGCTTTGTAGCCCATTCCCCCGACTTATCCACACGGCACCTGCCGCGTTAACCTTACCAATTGATTAAGGGCGATTTCGCCTACGTGTTTTGCCACTCTACTCACCTGCGGCGGTCGCCCCTTCCCCGGGATGCGGCTTTCGGGGTTTGGGAAAAGGCAAAGAAGACTATGCAAAAGGCCAGCACCAAGGCGCTGTTCGACTATTGGAATGCGCTTCGTGGCTCCCGTAGCGCGCCGGACAGGCGCGATATCGACCCTACCCGCATTCGTTCGGCTCTGGCCAATACCTTCATTCTCGAACTCAACGACGCCCGTGAGTTCGACTTCCGCCTCGCCGGCTCGCACCTGTGCTCCGCCTATGCCCGCGAGCTCAAGGGCCGCTCCTTTACGCGTCTGTGGCACGACCGTGACCGCGACGCCATCGACACCCTGATCCGCGCCGTCACCGAGGATCATGCGGTTGCCCTCGTCACATTCCAGGGCACGACGGCGGTGCACACCCGCCTGTCGGTCGAGACCATCCTGCTGCCGCTTCGTCACAACGGCAGCACCGAAACGCGCCTGCTCGGCGCCATGACGTCGATCGACGAGCCCTACTGGTTCGGCGTGCAGCCAATCCTCGAGCAGCGCATTACCGGCCTGCGCCTGATCTGGCCCGATGACGTCGCGCTGTCCGACATGGGACGCGATGTCATGGCCGCAGTACCGGCCGAGGATCTCGCGTTCGGCACGGGCATGTCGCACGTCCCTGCCCCGATGTCGGCGACAGTTTTTGGCCGTTCGGCCCGGCGCTACGCCCACCTTGCAGTCATCGACGGCGGCCGCCGCTAATAAATCGACATCTGCCGGCAATTCGCGACACAGACCTTACCTTCGGTTAACCAAGCCTGGATTAGCCTACCAGCGTCAACGACTTGGCCCGGCTGGTCCGCAAGATGCTCACCGCAGAATCTCGTCTGGCGCGACCCACGCGCAACTACGCGCAGCTGCCGCAGTTTCAGCGCGTGCGAGCCTCCCTGCTGGGTCGCTACATGCTGACTGACCGTCGTGAGTTTCCCTGCCAGGTCATCGAAATGTCCCCCGGCGATGCCGTGGTGATCGCACCGGTGTCCGGTGTGGCCGGCGAGCGGGTCATCGCCTATCTCGATCATATCGGCCGCGTCGAAGGCGACATCACCGAGGTCATCGAGGGTGGCTTCAAGATGGCGATCGCAGCCACGTCGCGGAAGCGCGACAAGATGGCGGCGCAGCTCACCTGGCTCGCCAACAAGGACATCCTCAACCTGCCCGAGGATCGCCGCCATGAGCGCGTGGTTCCGGACAACCGGCACTCGACCGTCGTCCTCGACGATGGCCGCCGCTACAACTGCAAGATCATCGACATCTCGCTCTCGGGTGCGGCGATCGAGCTTGCCGTCCGCCCGGCCATGGGCACCCCGGTCACCCTGGGGCGCATGCGCGCCCGCGTCGTCCGCCACTTCGGCGACGGCGTCGCGGTGGAGTTCGTCTCCTCCCAGGAAATGCTGACGGTCGTCCAGCAGAACCTCCGGATCAACTGATCCGCTACCCCAGTACTTATGCCTAACGAGTCCTCACCGGGACCGTTCAAACTTGCATAAAAACTAGCTTGCAGTTTTTCGGTCGGGGCAATTCGCCCCCGGCATCTTGGTTCCCAACAAGGGGCTTCCAAGATGTCCAGCCAGATCAAGTCGTTCTTCAGCGTTGCAGTGGTGTTCGCGATGGCGTTGTTCATCCTCGCCATTCCGGCCCGCGCCGATCAGGTCGATTTCGCCCATCCCGCCTTCGCCCCTGCCGGCAAGACCACCAGCATCCCGGTTGGTGCTTCCGAGTTCTGCAAGTCCCATCGCTCCGAGTGCAAGGCCAACCCGGGCGCCGTCTCGGCGACCGTTCTGACCGATGCGCGCTGGAACGATCTGGTCGAGATCAACAACCTCATCAACGCCGCCGTCGTGCCGGTGACCGACCAGGACCTCTACCAGGTGTCGGAATACTGGGCCTATCCCGATGGCTACGGCGACTGCGAAGACTTCGCGCTGGCCAAGCGCAAGGAACTGATCCAGCGCGGCTGGAACCCGTCCACCCTGCTGATGACCGTAGTGCGCCAGCCCAATGGCGAAGGCCATGCGGTCCTGATGGCCCGCACCGACCGCGGCGACCTCGTGCTCGACAACCAGGACGGCCGGGTGCTGCTCTGGAACCAGACCGAGTACACCTACCTCAAGCGCCAGTCGCAGGCAGACGCCGGCAAGTGGGTCGACCTGCTGGACGACCGCGCCACCTTCGTCGCATCGAAGTAAGTCTCCTACGTACGGCAGAAGCCTCGGCCCCCGTGACTACGCAGGGGCACTGCCCCCTCACCGGATGCGTGGCTTTGTCCCGGTGAACTCGCCTCAGGCGACGACGGCGAAGTAGCTGCCGACGAAGATCAGGCCGGTCACGAAGGCCCAGCCGAAGGCGACGAAGGCGGCCACGAGGGCCAGCGTCAGCGACAGCGTCCCCTTCTGGTCGCTCTTCCAGCCCATCTGCAGCATGATGTAGGGGCCGCACACGAAGCTCATGGCGAGGTGGCCGAGCGTGTGCAGGAAAGTCTTGCCGTCGTAGCGCAGCATGGCCTGGGTCTTGGCGATCCCCTGGTACAGGTGCGTGCCCATGCCGGCGATGGTGAGCCCGGTCGCCATGATCAGTCCGACCAACAGCAGTTCACGCAACATTACTCAAGCCCCAAGCAGCACCTTAACCCTTTGTTAAGCATATCGGGCGCCCATTCGGCTGTCATCACGTCCCGCGCGCAGTTGGTTAATTCCCACAATGGCCCGCCAAGCCGAGGCCCACGGGCCGCACCAAAACCTCGGATTCAATCTCGCTGCCATCGCCGTGCTGCTGGCCTTGATGGGGCTGGGCGCAGCTTACCTGCTTGATGACGCCGGCCGCAACGCCCGGACTCAACCGCACCGTCTGGATGCGGAAACCACCCTCACCCGCACCATGGGCGGCGTCGATCTCGAGATCCCGCGCTCGTGGTTCCGCTACGAGGAGCAGCGTATCGAGGGTTTTGCCAAGGAGATTGACCTCCGGCTCGAGCTGCCGCTCGCCGGGAACGGCACGCCCGTAGCCATGGATGTGACCCTGCTGCCGCGCAGCCGTGTCCGGCCCAGCGCTTCGCTGCTCGACGGCGTCTACCTGCACCAGTTCCTGCCCGAGCAGCTCAGCGGGCCGCCCGGCCTTGTCGGCAAGCCGCTCAAGCCGACCGAGGGCTATGCCCACGAAACCGTCTGGTACGATGCGCTGTCGGCCGAACCGTTCGTTGCCAAGTGCTCATCGGGGATATCGAAGACGTCCGGCGGGCAATGCCTGCGCACGGTCTATCTCGGTCCCGGCATTGCCGCGATCTATGCCTTCCCGGAAACCGCGCTGATGCACTGGCGCGAGTTCGATCCGATGCTCGGCGAGCGTCTGAAACAGATCGGGGCGCTCTAGGCGCCCCGTCTACTTACTGGATGTCGTCGAGATCCACGTCGAGGATCGCCATCTGGAAGTTGTAGGACCGGTCGCCGTCCTCGTCGTCCACGTAGATCAGGCCGAGGAACTCTTCGCCCAGGTACACTTCGACGCTGTCGTTCTGCTTGTTGCGCGGGCGAACGTCGAGGTTCCGGTTGTTGAACTTCTGCTGCAGAAATTTCTGTAGCTTGATGATCTCGGGGTGGTTCATGGCTGCCGCCTTTGGGAGTGGTCGATTTTGGGTTCGCCACAATAGGCATTGCGACCCGCCGGGCAATCCCGGCGCGCGCTTTTTTTCGGCCGCGCTACCGGGAGATCAGCCGGTGACGTCCTTGACGACGCCCATGTGGTCCATCACCGAGGCCGGATGCGGCGTGCCGGCTTCACCGATCACCTTGGCGGGAACGCCGGCGACAGTCACCCGTGGCGGCACTTCCTTGACCACGACGGAGCCCGCGCCGATGCGCGCGCAGTCGCCGACCTTGATGTTGCCGAGCACCACCGCATGCGCGCCGATCAGCACGCCGTCGCCGATCTTGGGGTGCCGGTCTTCTTCCGACTTGCCGGTGCCGCCAAGCGTCACGCCCTGAAGGATCGAGACATTGTCGCCGATGGTCGCCGTCTCGCCGACGACGAAGCCGGTGGCATGGTCGAGCATGATGCCCTTGCCGATGCGCGCGGCCGGATTGATGTCGACCTGGAACACGGCGCTCGACCGGCTCTGCAGGTAAAGCGCGAAATCCTTGCGGCCGTTCGTCCACAGCGCATGCGCGAAGCGGTGCGTCTGGATGGCGTGGTAGCCCTTGAAATAGAGGAAGCAATCCACCGCCTTGTGCAGGGCGGGATCGCGTTCGAGCGTCGCGGCCAGGTCGGCGCGGGCATCGAGGCCGATCTCGGGGCTCGCATCCAGCGCATCCTGGAACGCCTGGCGGATCAGGTCAGCAGAAACGTCGGGGTGATCGAGGCGCTCAGCCAGCCGGTGGGCGAGCGCATCCTCGAAGCCAGAGTGATTGAGAATGTTGGAGTAGATGAGATTGGTGAGCGAGGGTTCGCTGGCCACGATCTGGCGCGCCCCGGAAACCACTGCATCCCAAACGGGGTCGATCGCCGTGACCCCAGCCGTCTTCAAGTTCGAGCTCATCCCACGTCTCCATCGGCGGATGCCGATATAAGCCAACCCGTGCTCAGATACCAACCCTTAGCGCGTAAAATAGTTCGCGGCGCGTCCAGTCGCGTCCAATGGTTACTCGCGGAAGCGCCTTTGGGAGAACTTGCAGGCTCGGAAGCCTGGTGCCTCAGCCTGTGTGCCGTGCGAGGAAATCCAGCGCCGCCGCCTTGAACAGCTTGTCGCCGGTGGCCCGCATGTGATCGCGCCGGTCGATGGTGAAAGCCTCGCCGCGCGGCAGCAGCGCCGCCAGCTCCGAGGGCGATCCAGCCATGTCATCCTCGCTGCCGACGGCGACGAGGACCGGCGCTTCGATCTTCATTACGTCCGACTCGCGCATCGGTTCGCGCGAGCTGATCATGCAGGCGGCGAGCGCGGCGCGATCGGCCTTGTTGTGGTCGGCGAAGATGCGGAACTGCCGCCCGGCCCGGCCCGTCACGTGATCGAGCGACTCGGCGGTCAGCGCCGCGATGATCTCCTCGCTGTTCTCGAGGCCGGTCATCAGGTTCACGCCCATGCCGCCCCAGATGCCGCAGCTGACCAGCGCCGGGTGGTTCAGCATGAGATAGGCGGTGATGCGCGCGCCCATCGAGTAGCCCATCACCGGCGCCCGCCTGATGCCCAGATGGGCCAGCAGGCGGCGCGCGTCCTCCGCCATCTCGTGGGCGAAGTAGAGCTGCGGATCGTAGAGTTTCCGCGAGGCACCGTGCCCGCGATTGTCGAACGTGATCGGCTGGTAGCCGGCCCCGACAAGGGTTTCGACCCAGCCGGTATCGATCCAGTTGATCTTGCCCGACGAGGCGAAGCCATGGATCAGCAGGATCGGCCGTCCCTCGCCGTGTACTTCGTAGTCGATGGCGATGCCGGCGGAGTTGAACTGGGGCATGGGCGGCTCCTGCGTGGGAGGCGGGTTGTAGCAACCAGCCAGCCCCCACGGAACCCCCGGCCCCTACCGCTTGAGCGCGTCGACCTCGCCGACCACCCAGCCCGTCACCGGCACGCCGTCGATGCTGCGCGGGAGCGACGCCAGCTGATGGCGCTGCTTCACCCCGATGACAATGGCGGGGCGGCCGACCTCGTCCTGGCCCTCGCCGACCATTACCACGCCTTCGCGCTTCATCAACGCGTCGGTCTGCTGGCCGAGGACACGCGAAACCTCTGCGTCGCCTCCGGCGGCGGCCTCGTTGCCAGCCGCCGGTGCTCCGCCGGTCAGTGCCGCCAGGTCGGGCGGCTCGAATTCTGATTTGGGCATGTCGACACTCCCCTTGTGCAGGCGGGCGGAGACGACGCCTCCGCCCGTCTGGATCAGGCTGTGGAACAGTCTGCTAAGAGACAATGTTCACATCAAGGGCAGCGACGACCCGATCCATGCGGTTGGCGAAGGTCGTGCCCCCGCCGCCGGCATAGAGCAGGCCCACCGGCCGGACGCCGGTCGCCCAGTGCCAGACGCTCGATCCCGAATCGCCACCGGCGCTGAAGTCGCCGGCGGTGCCGCGGATCGCGATCTGGTCGCGGAAGTGGCCGATGCGGCCGCTGCCGTAGTTGACGTTGACCGTCACGCCGATAGCGGTGATGCGGCCGGCCTTCAGCTGGGTGGTGCGGCCGGACTTGCCGACACTGAGTCCGATCGACGGAGCCATCGGTGCGGCGCCGATGCGGAAGTAGGCGATCGAGCCGCCCGACAGGTACATCAGCTCCTTGCGGACCCGTTCGGGCCAGCACCAGCCGGTGGCGCAATCGACATAGTTGATGCCGCCCGAGAAGTTGATCGGGACGAACCGCTCGAGGACCGCGATCTGGTCCTGCGGGTGGCGGCCACCGTCATACGAGCCGGGCTGGATGATGCTGTCTCCCAACGCCGAGACGTTGGAATTGGCGATCACGTGGTTGTTGCTCAGGATCATCAGCCGGCTGTTGCGCGGGGCGCTCCGTCCCCTCACGAGGCAACCGATGGTCCCGGCCGTCACCCTTGTATGCCCGACCGAGATACCGCCGGGCGCCGGACGAAGGCGCATGCGATGCGCGAGGGCATCGACTACACCGGTTGTCACCTGGATGATCGGCACGGTCGACAGCGCGCTCGTGCCGGCAACCGAGGCGACTTCGGCCTGCAGCTGGCTCGAGTCGAGCTTTTCGACGGTGTAGACCACCAGTGCCGGCTGGCCCGGCGGCACCAGGCTGTCGCTGGAACCGTCGTCGTAGCCGTAGCCGACGCCGACGATGTTGCCAGCATCGAGATCCTGCACGGCGGCGCCCTCGGCAACGTTCTTGGCGTCGCCTACCAGCTTCGATTCGATTTCGGATTTCAGTGCGGCCAGGTCGCCGCCAAGTTCGGCCTCGATTTCGGCCACTTCGGCGAGCGGACCTTCGGAGGCCATATCGGCGTTCGACGGCGCCTCGAACTCTTCATTGCCGCCTTCGTCGCCGTTGTGGGCGGCATCTCCGCCACCCGTGGGGGTATCGAAGTCGTCTCCCGGGCCGGAGGAAGACCGACCAGACTTCGTGTTTCCTGCCATTTCAACGCACTCCTCGCTTTTACACCCCCCTCGGTGCCGCGCGGACGTCGAACCACGAGGCGTGGTAAATCCGTTCCCAACTGCCTGATGTGGCATGGAATTCCCGGATGCCGAGTACATATCGGCCGACAAAGAATTGTACGCCTCGCCATAAATCCGAGTCCAGAAGATAAGCTAGACTGGACGCTCTCGTACCGATCTCGGTCCACTAGTGTCCGATACCTATTCGTTGCTTTCGCTTTACTAGTAATCAAGCGATCTATCTTTGCCGTCGGAGGATTCGACCGCCTCTTTGCCATTCCCGATGGCGCATAACGGACCGCGCGCAGCGAGAACGTTCGCGCTTCCTTTGGCTGTCGGGCTTGGTTATGTTCGCGCCGAGTTCGAACCGAGGATCAGCCCATGGCCCACGAGAGCACCCCGCACTTCCACAATACCGAAGGCCTGCGGAGCATCCGGATCGGGTCCAAGGAATTCCAGTGCGTAGGCGCCCTGCCCCCGTTCGATCATCCGCACATCTATCTCGACATGGGCAAGGACAACGAGATCGTCTGCCCGTACTGCTCGACGCTGTACCAGTTCGACGCCACGCTCGCCGCGGGAACCTCCGAACCGTTGTCGGCCATCTATCACTCCGAAGCCGCCTGATACCCGCCATGTCCGGTAACGGACGCACCATCTACATCGCCGGTGCCGGCATTGCCGGCATGACGCTTGCGCTTGCACTCGCCAAGTTCGGCGCCACCGTCGTCGTGCTCGAAAAGCGCGACGCGGTGCAGGAGGTCGGCGCGGGGCTGCAGCTCAGCCCGAACGCGCGCAAGATCCTCAACCGGCTCGGCCTCGATCGCGCCATCGCCGCCCGGGCGTTCGAGCCCACCGGCATCGACGTCTATCCCTACGGCGCCACCTCCCCGCTCATCACGCTCGAACTCGGCAAGGTGGTCGAGCAGCAGTTCGGGGCGCCCTATGCCGTCATGCATCGGGCCGATCTCGCCGACCTGCTCTACAAGGCGTGCAAGCGCTTCGCCAATATCGACATGCTGTTCGGGGTCCGCGCCTACGACGTGGTCAGCCATGCCCGTGGCGTTTCGGTGACGGTGGACGAGGCCGACGGCAAGTCGCGATCTACCCGTGCCTTCGCCTTTATCGGCGCCGACGGCGTCAACTCACGCACGCGGACCGGCGTCCTGATGGGCCCCGAGGCGACCTACTCGGGCATGGTGGCCTGGCGCATCACCCTGCCCCAGACCGCGCTCGACAGCATCCTCGTGCCCAATCGCACCGGCCTGCTGTGGGGGCCCGGCTATCACGCCGTCACCTACCCGCTGCCCTATCGCCAGCAGGTCAACGTCGCACTCTTTGCCAAGGTGAAGGAGCAGCTGGCTTTCGGCGAGAACCCGCCGCGCGCGCCAGACCTGCCGTGGGCAGCCCAAAAGAGCCGGCAGTTCGAAGTGATCCGCGAAGCCGCCGGCAACGACTGGGGCTACTGGCCCATGTCGACGGTCGTCACCCCGACCTGGGCCGAGGGCGGCGTCGGCCTCATAGGCGATGCGGCCCACGCGATGATGCCGTTCCAGGCGCAGGGCGCGGTGATGGCCATCGAGGACGCCGCCATTCTTGCCCCGCTGCTGATGACCGAGGCCGAAGCGGAAACCGCTCTCAAGCGCTACGCGGCCCTGCGGCAACCGCGCGTCGAGCGTGTGCGCAAGCTCTCGGACTCGAATGGTTTTGCCTTCCACCTCGAGTGGCCATTCACCCTTGCCCGCAACGCCGTGGTGAAGGCCCAGGGAACGCGCGGGCATTTGAAGCGGTTGAGCTGGCTCTACGGCTACGACGCAGCTCCCGACCCGGACTCGGTACCGGCTCCGCCACGGCCACCGCGACAGGACGTCCACTAGCTCCTGCGGCGCTTGCCTTCGGCAGGGCCGATGTGTCAACTGCCGCCCACCACAAGGGATATCCCGCCGCGCATGCCCGTCTCGCCCCAGTCCAACCTCACCCTTGTCTGCGTGCTGGTCACGATCTTTCTCGACATGCTGGGCTACGGCATCATCCTGCCGGTGCTCCCCGAACTGATCGGTCAGCTCTCGGGCGGCAGCGTCGCGCAGGCGGCCGTCATCGGCGGCTATCTCGTCTTCGCCTACTCGCTGATGCAGTTCCTGTTCGGCCCGGCCCTGGGCAACCTCAGTGACAGGTTTGGGCGCCGACCGATCATCCTGCTGGCGCTGGCGGGACTGACGATCAACTACACCACCATGGGCTTTGCTACTTCGATCGTGCTGATCTTCATCGGCCAGATCATCGCTGGCATCTCTGGAGCATCGGTCGCCACGGCGACGGCCTACATCGCCGACATCACGCCCAAGGACAAGCGCGCGCACCGCTTCGGCCTGATCGGCGCCGCTTTCGGCCTCGGGTTCATCTTCGGCCCAGTGGTCGGTGGCCTGCTGGGTGAACTTGGACCGCGGTGGCCGTTCTATGCCGCCGCCGCGCTTGCAGCCGCCAACCTGATGTTCGGTTTCTTCGTTCTCCCCGAAAGCCTCGGGAAGGATAAGCGCCGGCCGTTCAACATCCGCCGCGCCAACCCTTTCGGCGTTCTTCTCAACCTGAAGCGCAACAGCCCGGTCGTGCTCTGGCTCCTGCTGTCGCTCGGCCTGTTCGTTCTCGCCAGCCAGTCGTTCCCGTCGGTGTGGAACTTCTTCACCATCGAAGTGCTCAGCTTCTCGTCCGCCCAGATCGGTATCGCGCTTGGCACGTTCGGTATCGGTTTTGCGCTCAGCCAGGCGCTGCTGATCGGACCCGTGACCAAGAAGATCGGCGAGTGGTCGACGGTGCTGCTCGGCATGGTCTGCGCCGCCATCGCCTTCACGGGGACGGCTTTCATCCACTCCGAGGTCCCGCTCTACGGCTTCCTCATCCTCGGCTCGCTCGCCGGTCTCGCCGGCCCGGCCATCAACTCGCTGATGTCCCGGCAGGTGGCCGACGATGCGCAGGGCGAACTACAGGGCGCCATCAACGCGGTGAACTCGCTGGCCTCGATCCTCGGGCCGCTCGCCGCGACGCAGCTGTTCAGCCATTTCACACAGGCCCCCAAGCACGAGCCGGGCTACTTCCCGGGCGCACCGTTCCTCGGCGCGGGCATTCTCGTTCTCGCCGCCGCCGGGGTGTTCATCTACACGGTGCGCCGCTTCGACCTCATGCACCGCCCGTCGGTGGCCAAGAAGCCGCATGTCCACGAGATGGGCCAGCCGGGCCAGCAGATAACGCCGCCGCACGAAGAGAACGGCAACGGCAGCACCGCCACCGACCGGCCCTGAGCCGGTCAGCGCGAAACGATGTCGGTCAGCTTGTAGCCCGCAACGCCTGCCAACTGATCCAGGCGGCCGCGCAGATGCTCGCCATCGAGGAACGCCAGCTCCTGCGGCAGCACCAGTTTCAGGATCACGCCGTCCAGCTCGAAGCTGACGCGTGAGATGATGCCGGGCATCGCCGCGGACATGGGGTACGCGACGCGGAAGATCGCACCGAGCAACCGCGCCCGCGCGCTGAGCGCCGCTCCCGATAGCGCCAGCACGCCGGCGCTGATCGACTTCTGCTTCAGCCCCATGTAGCGGACTGCAAGCACCTCGGCGAGGAATGCCCGGCCCGGGTGGTCGATACCGGTCGCCGCGCCATAAGCCACCATGTCCACCGCCTGCTCGCCGCGATAGTCGGGGTGTCCGCGCCAGCCGATGTCGGCGAGATAGCAGGCGGCGCGACGCAGGCGCGCCTCCTCGGCGGTTTCCTTGATCCCGAGCACGTCGAGAATCCCGGCGGAGAACTCGACGAGGTCTTCGGCGTGCTGGGGCGAGCGCGAACGCAGGATATTCACGTTCTCGGCCATCTGCATCAGCGGGTCCACTGCCCGCTCGTCCTCATTCAGCGATCCGAAGAGGTACCCCTCGCGGACGCCAAGCGCCGAGAACACCACGCTGGTGAACTTGCCGGCCTTCAGCACTTCCGCCAATACGGCGGCGCCAAAGGGCACGAGATCGCGGCGGCTGTTGCTTGCCAGGTCGGACCCCGGATAGGTCTTGCCCGTGCCGGCCGCCGTGACGATCTGCTCGCAGAGTTCGAGCATGTCGGCCGCGCCGACCTCGTAGTGCTGGATCATGTGCAGGGGGTAGTTGCGCAGCACCTGATGAATCTTGGCGAGCGAACGCCAGGTTCCGCCGATGGCGCAGAAGCTACCGCCCTTGCCGTCGAGCAGCTTCGATTTCTTCAGCCGGCGCTTGGCGATGCCCACCGCCTTGGCGGCCGAGCCTTCCGAATCGTCCTGCAGCCGGATGACGCCAAGCTCGTGCGTCTCGCCGGTCGAGTCCGTACCACCCGCGATCGACGACAGCTCCAGGCTGCCGCCGCCGAGGTCGCCCACTACGCCGCCGAAGCCCGGCATCCCCGAGATCGCCCCGAGCGCCGCGAAATGCGCCTCCTCGGCCCCCGACAGCACCATGACCTTGCCGCCCATGACTTCTTCAACGGCATCGACGAAGGCCTTGGAATTGCTGGCCTCGCGCACGGCGGACGTGGCGAGGATGTGGGTCGTCCCCACCTTCATCAGCTTCGCCACGAGCGCGAAGCGCTGGATGGCGGTGAGTGCGCGGTCGATGTTCTCGTAGGCGATCTTGCCGGTCTGGGCGAGGCCGCGGCCCAGCGCACAGGCCGTCTTCTCGTTGTAGAGCAGCGTCAGCGAGCGGGCATGCCGTTCGTAGACGACGAGGCGCACCGAGTTGGATCCGATGTCGAGCACGGCGATAGGGCGCGCGCCTTTGATGCGGCCCTGCGCTGTGGGGTCGGCGTCGACGCCCCAGTATTGGTTCACTCAGTTCACTCTTCGGTTTCGCGCTTCAGCGCGGTTCCGCGGCCGGAGAGGCTCGCATGCGTCATGAAATAGTCGTGCGCGTTGTAGGGCTCTTCGCCCTCCTTCGGCTTTATCCTATCGGAACTGCCGTCGGGAAGCACCTCCCAGCTCTGCTCGTTGTCCTTCAAATACGCAACCATCGTTCGGTCAAGTATCTGCTCGTGCACGGTGGGGTTGAGAATCGGCACCATCACCTCAACGCGCCAGTCGAGGTTGCGCTGCATGATGTCGGCCGAGCTCATGTACACCTTGGCCCGTCGCGACGGCATCGCCGCACCGTTGCCGAAGCAATAGATGCGCGAGTGCTCGAGGAAGCGCCCGACGATCGACTTCACCCGGATGTTCTCCGAGAAGCCCGGAATACCGGGCCTCAGGCAGCAGATGCCGCGCACGATCAGCTCGATCTTCACGCCCTTGTGGCTCGCGTCGTAGAGCGCGTCGATGATCTCGGGATCGACCAGCGCGTTCATCTTCAGCCAGATATTGGCCGGCTCACCGCGCTCGGCGAACTCCACTTCCTTCGCGATGGAATCGAGCAGCGTCTGCCGCAGCGTCACCGGCGAGAACGCGATCGCCTCCATTTCGGCGGGCCGCGCATAGCCGGTGATGAAGTTGAACACTCGCGCGACGTCGCGGGTGATCGACGGCTCGGTCGTGAAGTAGCTGAGGTCGGTATAGATCTTGGCGGTGATCGGGTGGTAGTTGCCCGTCCCGAGATGGCAGTAGCTCACCAGCTTGCCGTTCTCGCGCCGCACCACCTGGCTCATCTTGGCGTGCGTCTTCAGTTCGATGAAGCCGAACACCACCTGCGCGCCGGCGCGTTCGAGGTCGCGCGCCCAGCGGATGTTGGCTTCCTCGTCGAAGCGGGCCTTCAGCTCCACCAGCGCCGTGACGGACTTTCCCGCCTCCGCCGCCTGCACCAGCGCCTTGACGATCGGGCTGTCGCGCGAGGTGCGGTAGAGCGTCTGCTTGATCGCCACCACGTCCGGATCGCGCGCGGCCTGCATCAGGAACTGCGCGACGACGTCAAAGCTCTCGAACGGATGGTGGACCAGCAGGTCCTTGGCCCGGATGGCGGCGAAGATATCGCCGTTGTAGTCGCGGATGCGCTCCGGAAAGCGCGGCAGGTACGGGACGAACCGCAGGTCAGGCCGGTCCACCGAGCAGATCCAGCTGGCATCGGCGAGGCCGAGGAAGCCCTGGACTTCGAAAGTGTCGGTCGGCCCTACGCCCAGCCGTTCCGAGATATGCCGGCGCAGCGCGCGTGGCATCTTCTTTTCGATCTCGAGGCGGATCACCATGCCGCGGCGGCGCTGGCGCAGGGCGGACTCGTACTCCACCACGAGGTCCGCGGCCTCGTCGTCGATTTCGATTTCGCTGTCGCGAATGATGCGGAAGGCACCCGACCCGGACACGGTGTAGCCGGGAAACATCTTGTTGATGAACAGGTTGATCAGCGTGTCGATGGTCACGACCTCGACCCGCCCGCCCGCCGTCAAGTCGGATGGCAGGCTGATGAAGCGGTCGAGGTTCGATGGCACGCGCACCAGCGCCGTCAGCGTCTGGGTCGAGCCATCGCGGACCATCTCGAAAGCCAGCGTGAAGCCGAGGTTTGGGATGAAGGGGAACGGGTGCGCGGGATCGACCGCGATCGGCGTCAGCACCGGGAAGATTTCCTCGCGGAACAGCTTCTGCAGGTACTTGACCTGGTCCGGCGTCAGGTCGTCGGCCTCGTGGATCACCACATCCTTGGCGAACAGCTCCTCGCGCAGCTGCTGCCAGTGGTCCTGCTGCTCGAGATGCAGGTGCTGCGCCAGCGTCGCAATTTCCTCGAGCTGTTCGGCGGGCGTCAGCCCGTCCGCGCTCTTCGAGCCAAGCCCCGCGCGCAGCTGCCCCTTGAGGCCGGCGACACGCACCATGAAGAACTCGTCGAGGTTGGTGGCTGAGATCGAGACGAAGCGCAGCCGCTCGAGCAGCGGGTGATTGACGTTCCCCGCCTCCTCGAGAACGCGCATGTTGAACTGCAGCCAGCTCACCTCGCGGTTGACGAAACGGGCCGGGCTCTGGCGCAGCTCCGCGACATCGGGCGCCTCGGCGGCCTCTTCCACGATCTCGCTCATCTCATTCATCGTCGTCGACTCCCCAGTCGAGCGCCAGTTCCATCTGCCCCTCATCGCGCGTGGCGCCGCGCTGCTGCAAGGCTTCGTTGGCGATCGCGCGGGTGATCGCAGTTCCACGTTCAAGCGCCGCGCGGTCCATCAGTTCCACCAGGGCCACCGCCTCCTCAGCGGAACGCTCCATGCGGGCGACCAGATAGGCGATGATCCGGGGATCGACCGCCACCTGGCGGTCGTCGAACAACTTCACGAACATCTGTGACAACTGGATGTCGTCGCTCAATGATACGCTGAAATGGGCTGCGAGTCGTGCTCGCGATTTCAGATCATCGGTCGCAAAAGGCCAGTTTGCAACGGGCTCGCGCGCCGTCAGCAGCAGCGGCCGCCGGTCGCGCATCGATTGGTTGAGCAGGTGGAACAGCGCCGCCTCATCGTATCCGGCGCGATCGGCATCCTCGACCACCAGCGGCAGCGTCCCGCCAACGCGGGAAAGCTCTTCGGCCGTGGCGGGCGTGGCGTATTCCGCCCCCGTCAGTTCGGACCAGATTCGCGCCAGATGCGACTTGCCGGAACTCGCCGGTCCCTCGATCAGCGTCATGGGCCCCGGCCATCCTTCGAAGCCGAGAATGTGGGCGTGCGCCAGCCGGTTGCCCTCGCCGACGATGAAATCATGCTCGGCATGCGAAGGCTTGTGACCCAGTTCCAGCGCCAGCTGGCCGGGTCGGGGTGCGGCGGGTCCGGTGGTACTCATTTCTCCGCGGCGACACGCGTCCGTCGCGCCGGAGTCTCGACCACCGGGGCGTCTTCCGGTGGTGGCTCGGTGCCATGGTAGAGGGCCGATTCCTTATATTTCTGGATCGCATAGCGCGTCAGCACGCCGGTGATGGCGGCCAGCGGCACGGCCAGCAGCACGCCCACGAAACCGAACAGCAGGCCGAAGGCAAACAGGGCGAACATCAGCCAGACGGCGTTGATGTTGATGCTCTGCCCCACGAGCTTGGGATAGAGGATGTTCGCCTCGAGGAACTGCCCGACCCCGTAGATGGCGAGGACGATGGCGACGAAGATCCACTGCCCCGGCAGAAACTGCGTCAGCGCCACGATCATCGAGAGCGTAAAGCCGATCAGGAAGCCGACATAGGGCACGAAGCTCAGCAGCCCGCCGATCAGGCCGATGGCCAGCCCGTAGTTCACGCCGGCCAGCGTCAGCGACGTGCAGTAGTAGATGCAGAGCACGAGGATCACGCCGCCCTGCCCGCGGATCACGCCGGCCATCGCACGGTCGATGTCGCGCAGCACGCCCTGGATTTCCGAGCGGTAGCGGCGTGGCAGCAGGTCGTCGACCTTGCGGACCATGCCTTCCCAGTCGACCAGCAGGTAGAAAGCGACCACCGGGGTGATGAACAGCACGGCAATCGTGCCCAGCACGCTCAGGCTGCTCTGCGCCAGCGTCGTCGTTGCGAAGCCGGCGAACTCGACCGCCCGCCCGATCAGGTCGGTGAGGCTCCCCTGCAGCTGCGCCGTGCGTTCGGGCCCGAGCCATTCGGTGAACTGCGGCGCCCACTGCCGCAGCAGCCCCTGCAAGTCGGAAATGTAGTCCGGCAGGCGGGCGACGAGGCCGCCGATCTGCACGGTGACGAGCGGCACCACCGCCAGCAGCAGGCCGATGAAGGCGATGATCACCCCGGTCAGCGCGATCATGGCGCCGAAACTGCGGCCGATTCCGACACGCTGCAGCCAGTTCACCACCGGGTTGAGCAGGTAGGCGATGGTCATGCCGACGACGAACGGCAGCAGGATCGGCCGGAATATCCAGAGGAACAGGATGGTGAGCAGGAACAGCCCAGCCCAGATCATCACCTGATATCTGAGGCTCAAGGTCTGTGGCGACGCTTGCGTCACCGAGGTGGAGCGGTTATCAGCGCTCGACAAATCCGCTACCCCTGAAATATGGCGAACACGCCCATGTCCGACGCGCAAAACGTGCCATCAAACGGGCTCTCGTACAAGCAGGCCGGCGTCGACATAGACGCGGGCAACGCGCTTGTCGAGGCAATCAAGCCCGCCGTCCGCTCGACACGGCGTTCCGGCGCGGATGGCGAGATCGGCGGCTTCGGCGGCCTCTTCGACCTCAAGGCGGCTGGTTTCACTGATCCGATCCTCGTTGCCGCCAATGACGGCGTCGGCACCAAGCTCAAGATCGCCATCGAAACCGGCAACAACGCGACCATCGGCCAGGACCTCGTGGCCATGTGCGTCAACGACATCATCGTGCAGGGCGCCGAGCCGCTGTTCTTCCTCGACTACTACGCCACCGGCAAGCTCGACGTTACGACCGGCACCGCCATCGTCGAGGGCATAGCCGAGGGCTGCCGCATCGCAGGCTGCGCGCTGCTCGGGGGCGAAACCGCCGAGATGCCGGGCATGTATCACGGCAAGGACTACGACCTCGCGGGCTTCGCGGTCGGCGCCGCCGAACGCGGCACGCTGCTGCCCCGTCCCGATATCGCTGCCGGCGACGTGCTCGTCGCCATCGCGTCCTCGGGCGTTCATTCCAACGGCTATTCGCTGGTGCGCAAGATCGTCGAGCTCTCGGGCATCGACTGGTACCTGCCCGCGCCGTTCGAGCCGGGCAAGTCGCTGTCGGATGCCCTCCTCGTTCCCACCCGCATCTACGTGAAGCCGCTGCTATCCGCCCTCAAGGCCGGCATCGGCATCAAGGCCCTCGCCCACATCACCGGCGGCGGCTTCATCGACAACATCCCGCGGGTCCTGCCGGACGAGCTCGCCGCCCATGTCGACCTGAGCCGCATCCGCGTGCCCAAGGTCTTCTCCTGGCTCGCCCGCGTCGGTGGCATGGAAGAGCGCGAAATGCTCCGCACCTTCAACTGCGGCGTCGGCATGCTCTGCGCCGTGGCCAAGGATGATGCCGCGAAACTGGTCGAACATCTCGCCGCGGCCGGCGAGACTGCTTCCATCGTCGGCGAACTCCGCCCGCGAGACGGTGAACCCGTGACCTTCGAAGGCGCGCTGGAACTGTGAACGAACCAAAGAAACGCGTCGCCATCCTGATCTCCGGCCGCGGGTCGAACATGTCGACCCTGATCGAGGCCGCCAAGGCGCCCGACTATCCGGCGCGGATCGTCGGCGTGTTCGCCAACAAGCCCGACGCCCCCGGCCTGCAGGTCGCTGCCACCCACGGGATCGCCACCGCCTGGCGCTGGCACAAGGATTACCCGAGCCGCACCGGGTTCGAACTCGCCATCGCCGATGTGCTCAGGCTCTGGAGGCCCGATATCATCGCGCTCGCCGGCTTCATGCGCATCCTGACGCCCGAGTTCACCGAGAAGTGGAAGGGCCGGATGATCAACATCCACCCCTCGCTCCTGCCGCTCCACAAGGGCCTCCACACCCACGAAGCCGCCATCGCAGCCGGCGACAAGGAGCATGGCTGCACGGTCCACTTCGTCTCGCCCGGCGTCGACGAAGGCCCGACCATCCTCCAGGCCCGCGTCCCGGTGCTTGCCGGCGACACGCCGGAAAGCCTCGCCGAGCGCGTGCTCATCGAAGAACACCGGATCTATCCCGAAGCCCTGGCGCTCGTCGCACGCGGCGCCGCGACCTATACGGGCTGATCGGGCACGACGCCTCGCCCTATCACTGGCGCCCCTCAGCCGCTGCGTTACCCCTGCCAGATCATGTAGACGTTGGCGCGCGAGTAGTGCGTGCCGGGCCGCACCGCCGGCTGGTGCACGAAGCCGCTGCTTTCGTAGAGCCGGATGGCCGTCTGCAGCTTGGTGTTGGTTTCGAGATAGAGCTGGCGGCCGCCCAGCCGCCTGAACTCGGCGATCGCCGCCTCGATCAGCTTGCGACCGATGCCGAGCCCCTGCGCCGCAGGATCGACACCCATCTTGGTCAGCTCATACTCGCCCGGGCTCACCTGCATCAGGGCGCAGGTGCCCACCACTTCATCGCCCAGCATGGCGAAAAAGATCGCGCCACCGGTCGAGAGGATCACGCGCTCCGGGTTCGACAGGACCTCGATGTCGTAGGGCTCGAGATGAAAATAGCGCTCCACCCACTCCGCGTTCAGCCGGTAGAAGTGCTCCCGCAGTTCAGGTGCGAACGGGACGATCCGGATGCCCTCGTCGCGATACTCAGCCGCCCGCTGGAGGATCGTCTCCGCCAGTTCCGCACCCGGCACCTCTGCCAGTGCCTCGAGCGTCGAGGCGTCGAGCCCAGTGGCGCGCACCCGCTGCTCCAGCCCCTCGCGCATCGCGCGCCACAGCGGCTTGGCCTGACGGATCGCCGCCTGGGATTTCGCATTCAGCGACAGGCGCCGCGTCCGCCGGTCATCGGCGTCGCTGGCCGCGTCCAGCCATCCCTCGCGCACGAGCTTCGTCGCCAGCTGGCTGATCGCCGAGTGTGTCTGGCCCACCGCCGTCGCGATCTCGCCGACCGTCATCGGCCCGCGATCATGCAGCAGCCGCAGGATCGGGAACCAGCGGCCCTGAAGCTCGATGCCGTGGCGGGCGTAAACGTCGTCGGCCATGGCGTAGAGCTGGTCGCTGATCGCCTTCAGCTGGCTGCCCAGAGACAGCAGTCCCATTTCGGAAAGATAGCTCATGGCGCGTCCCTCGCACGAGTTATGTAAGTGCTAACATATTATCGGGCGTGCCGCTAGCCATCACCGGAATCGATCGAACCCATCGTCAAAATCGGTTCGACGCCGCCGCGATGGGCCCGTACCGTGCGCACAAACGGAGAACATCAATGCCTTCGACTCGCATAGAGACCCGGGCCGGCTGGATCGGCGACCGGCACGAAGCCCTCATTGCCGCGGTCCAGGCCGCGCTGATCGAAGGCATCCGCATTCCCGAGAACGATCGCTGCATCCGCATCCTCGAGTATCCGCCGCACGCCTTCGCACCACCGCCGGGCCGTGGCGAGAACTACACTGTGATCGAGATCAACCTCTTCTCCGGGCGCTCGCTCGAGGCGAAGCGTCGGCTTTTCGCCGCACTGGCGCGCGAATTATCGGCCTTCGGCGTCGCCGCGGCGGATCTCAAGGTCTACCTCGTCGAGGTCCCCCGTGAGAATTGGGGCCTCAGGGGCCAGTCCGCCGTCGATATCGAACTCAGCTTCAAGATCGAGGTCTGACCCGTGCCCTTGCGTTACTGGCTGCTCATCATCCTCCTCGGCGCCGTCTGGGGCTGTTCCTTCCTGTTCAACGCGGTGCTGATCCGCGAAATCAGCCCGCTCTGGGTCGCAGCCGGGCGCGTCACCATCGGCGCCGCCATCTGCTGGGTCGTGTTCTTCGCCACCCGCAAGAAGCTGCCGACCGACCTCCGGCTTTACCCGCAGTTCCTCGTCCTCGGCATCCTCAACTACGCGATCCCCTTCGCCCTGTTCCCCTTCGCCGAAGTCACCGTCGCCAGCAGCATTGTCGGCGTCATCAACGGCATGACGCCGATGACCACGGTGATCGTCTCGCAGCTCTGGCCGGGTGGTGAAAAAGCGACATGGAACAAGGTCGCCGGCGTGCTCATTGGCTTTGCCGGGGCGATCATCCTCGCCCTGCCCTCGTTCAGCGAAGGCGCCTCGGCGCAGGTGATCGGACTGCTCGCGGCCTTCGCCGCCACCTGCTGCTACGCGCTCACGCTCAACTATGCGCGCCGCTTCGCCAAGGTGGAGCCATACGCCGTCGCATCAAGCTCGCTCACCGGCGCGGCGCTCGTCTCCGTGCCAGTAGCGCTGATCTTTTCGGGCGTCCCCGTGATCACCTTGCCCGAAACGTGGGGCGCGCTGATCGGCATCTCGGTCTTTTCGACCAGCTTCAGCTTCCTGCTCGTCTACTGGCTGCTGCCGCGAGTGGGCCCGACGAACCTCTCGCTCAACACCTTCATCACCCCGATCTCGGCGATCCTGCTGGGCGTGCTGGTGCTGCATGAGCGCTTCGAGCCCATCCACATCCTCGGCATCATCGTGATCTTCTTCGGCCTCGTCTTCATCGATGGCCGGCTGGTCAAGCGGTTGAGGCGCGCTCCGGCCTAGAAGAACGGCCGCGCTTCATCGCCCGGCTGGCTCTGGTCGACCATCGTATCGCGATCGGCGAAGTCGATGCCGTGTTCGTCCCGGGCCGCCAACAGCTCGGTGGGGGTCGAGATGTCGATCACCATGCCGTTCTTGTCGCGGATGAGTCCGCGGGTCTGGCCGTAGTCGAGCGCCACCGCTTCCGACACGATGTCGGCGCCCATGGCGCGCGCCCGGTCCATCACGTCCATCACGTCGTCAACCACGAAGGTGAGATACGTGCCCTCGTGCATGCCCCAGGCATGGCGCGGGGTGTACTCGCTCACCTGGTCGATCAGCCCGATCTGCACGCTGGGCTGCCCGGCCGGGCTGAGGACCACAAACCAGTCGCTATCGTAAACCGTCTCGAGCCCGAACAGCTCGCGATAGAAGGCGACGCTGTCGCTAAGGTCCTTGCACAGCACGTTGAACAGCACGCGGTTGAGTACGGGCATGGTGGCCTCCATCGAACTTCCTGTCGGTAACTGAACGGGCGGCGGGCACAGCGGTTCCGGCCCCGTCACTTCACAGCGGCACCGTCGCAAGGCAGTGTGGCGTCAATGAAGTGGAGATGTGGCCGCAAATGTACCTCAGGACGATTTCGGACGACGAAGCCACCGGCGAAGTGGCGGAGCTGTTTGCCGCCGAGCGCGCAACAATGGGCACGGTCATGGAGGCGACCCGGTGCTGGTCGGCCCGGCCCGACATGCTCCTGCCGATCGAACGCCTGCTCCACCAGATGCGGAACGATTTCTCGCTCGGGCTGCTCAATTTCCGGCTGATCACCTTCATCGCCGCCAAGCACGTGCCCTCGAGCTATTGCTCGCACGTCTATTTCCGCAGCCTTTCGGGCATGATCGGGCGCGACCAGGTGCTCGCGATCCATCGCGACTACCGTAACGCCGGCCTTACCGAACAGCAGGTCGAGATGCTCGCCTACGCCGAGCAGATCACCCGCGATGCCTCGAAGATCACCGAAGCCGACATCCAGCGCCTGCGCGCGGTCGGCTTCACCGACCTCAACATCGCCGACATCGCCCTCGCGGCGTCATACCGCAACTTCATGAGCCGCTATTTCGACGCGGTCGGCGCAACGGCCGAGGCCGGCTTTCTGGACGAGGATCCGGAGGTTCGGGCGGAGCTTGCGGTGGGGAAGTAGCGGTCGAACCTTACGCGCCGCACCCCTCTCACCATCGTCATCCACGCGAGATCGTGGGAGAGACGGAGCGGATCAAAACAAACAACCTGCCCCTTGCCATCCGCGTCCGTGACGCCTATGTGAAAGCCGCTGACGGGCTTCGCCGCCCGTTGGTTTGGGCCCGTCCGGAGTTTCCACCTCCTGGTCGGGCCCTCTTCATTTCCGGCACCGCTCGCAGGTGCGACCGCTACCTGTCCTTCCAGAAATCGATATGAAGTTGCGCCCCTTCGTCGGCGAGCAGCGGGCCGACGACCTCCGTCGGACGCTGACCCGCCCCGAACACGGTCCGGCATGGCAGGTCGAGCGTCGGGTTTTCCTCGTGAGCGCCGGTCAGCGCTTTCATGTCATGCTCGGCCAGGCCGTAGACGACACGGCCGATGCCGACCCAGTAGATGGTGCCAGAGCACATGGCGCAGGGTTCGGCCGAAGTGTAGAGCGTGCATTCGGCCAGCTCTTCGTCCGTGAGGTTCACCCGCGCCCATTGCGCCAGCAGCCGCTCGGCATGCGCCGTGCGGTCCCCGCCGCCGGCCTTGTAGCCGTTGAGCTGCTCGTGCAGGACATTGCCATGCTTGTCGGCGAGCAGCGAGCCGAAGGGATGCTCCCCGGCATCACGCGCCCTCAGCGCCACGCCGAAAGTCTGTCGCAGCAGGCGCTCGTCATAGTCACGTTGTGGCATCTGCCGACCCTCCAGCCTCGCCGGAGCATGTGCCCGCGCGGTCGCCCGCGCAAGGCGGCGCCTATCAGTCGCCTTCGATGATCGCGAAGTCGGTGGAGCTGATCGCCGTGCGCAGCTTCCGCCCCTCCTGATACTCCGGGTCCTCGTAGGCCGCGACGGCCTCGGCGTAGCTCGGAAACTCGATGACCACCGTGCGCGCCCGGGCGTTGCCCTCCTTGACGACGCGCTGTCCCCTGCGGGTCAGGAAAGTCCCGCCGCGCGAGGCGAGATAGGGGCCGACGAACGCCTGGTAGGTAGCGTAGGCGACCGGATCAGACGTTTCGACGTTCACAACCCAGTAGCCCTTGGCCATCGGCCCCCTCCTTGCTACTCGATCCCCAGCTTCTTTTTCAGCAGCTCGTTCAGCGCCTGCGGGTTGGCCTTGCCGCCCGAGGCCTTCATGGCCTGGCCGACGAACCAGCCGAGCATGGTCGGCTTCGCCTTCACGGCTTCCACCTGCCCCGAGTTCGCGGCGATGATCTGGTCGATCACGGCCTCGATGGCGCCGAGGTCGGTCACCTGCTTCAGGCCGCGGCGCTCGACGATATCGGCCGGGTCGCCCTCAGGCTCTTCGGCGATGATGATCTGCAGCACGTCCTTGGCGCCCTTGGACGAGATCGTCCCGGCCGCGATGAGGTCGACGATGCCGGCGATCTGGCCCGGCTTGATATGCGTCTCGAAAACGCTCAGGCCCTGGCTGTTGGCATAGGCGGCGATGTCGCCGTTGAGCAGGTTGGCCACGGCCTTACCGTCGCGCTTGCCGCCGCCGAACTTCACCGCTTCCTCGTAATAGTCAGCGCCTTCGCGCTCCAGCGTCAGCACCATCGCGTCATACGGCGTCACGCCGTATTCCTTGATGAAGCGGGCCTGCCGGTCATCCGGCAGCTCCGGCAGGTGCTGGGCCAGGTCGTCGATGAAGGCCTGGTCGAACTCGAGCGGCAACAGGTCCGGATCGGGGAAGTAGCGATAGTCGTGCGCCTCTTCCTTCGAACGCATTGAACGCGTCTCGCCCGTCTTGGGGTCGTAGAGGCGCGTCTCCTGGTCGATCGAGCCGCCATCCTCGAGGATGTCGATCTGGCGCCGTGCCTCGAACTCGATGGCCTGGCCGGCGAAGCGGATCGAGTTGACGTTCTTGATCTCGCAGCGCGTGCCGAACGCGCCGCCGGGCTTGCGCACGGAGACGTTGATGTCGGCGCGCATGGAACCTTCTTCCATGTTGCCGTCGCAGGTGCCGAGGTAGCGCAGGATCGTGCGCAGCTTGCCGAGATACGCCTTGGCCTCGTCGGAGTTGCGCAGGTCGGGCTTCGACACGATTTCCATCAGCGCCACGCCCGAGCGGTTCAGGTCGACGAAGCTCATGTTCGGGTGCTGGTCGTGGATCGACTTGCCCGCGTCCTGCTCGAGGTGCAGCCGCTCGATGCCGATCTCGATATGCTCCTCCCCGCCCATGTCGAGGAACACCGAGCCCTCGCCGACGATCGGGTCCTTGAACTGCGAAATCTGGTAGCCCTGCGGCAGGTCCGGATAGAAGTAGTTCTTGCGGTCGATGATCGAGCGCTTGTTGATCTGCGCCTTGAGCCCGAGGCCCGTGCGCACGGCCTGACGCACGCACTCTGCGTTGATCACCGGCAGCATGCCGGGCATGGCGGCATCGACGAAGCTCACGTTCGCGTTCGGCGGCGAGCCGAACTCGGTCGAGGAGCCCGAGAACAGCTTCGATTCCGAGAGCACCTGGGCATGGACTTCCATGCCGATCACAATCTCCCAATCCCCTGTCGCACCCTTGATGAAACTCTTGGGGTTGGGGGTTCTGGTATCGATGAGGGTCAAGTGGGCGTTCCTATTCTTCGTCGTCGTCGGCCAGCGGGCCGCGGTATGGTGAGAGGCGCTTTTCGAGCCGGACACTGAGTTGGCCGTCGCTCGATTGGCCGCCTTCGCGCTTGAGCACCAGGATGCGATAGCCCTGATGCTGGTAGAAGTTCACCGCCCGGACATTGTCGCTGAGCGTATCCAGTTGCACCCGGTCGTTGCCCTCGAGTTCGAGCATCGACTCCATCCGGCGCAGCAGCAGCTTGCCGATACCCTGGTTCTGCAGCGAGGGCGTCACGAACAGGTATGGGATATAGGCCCGGCTGCGGGCGCGCGAGCACCAGCCGACAGGCTTGCCGTCGATTTCGGCGACGATCGTGCGGTCCAGCAGTTCATGCACTGCGTTGCCGAGCCGGTGCTTTTCGTTCTGCCGGCTCGCCGCCTCGCCCGTCAGGAACGGGCGCAGGTCGCGCTCCCAGGCGAGCAGCGCCAGATCGGCCAGCCGCTCCGCTTCGCTTGCTACTGCCTTCCTGACGATGATCTCGGACGACGTCATCTGTTGATCCGTTCTCGGACTCCGCGGCCCCAGCCTAGCTCAGCCGTGGCGCTTGCGGGCGGCGATAATGCCCTTTTCGTAGTTCACATTCCAGTTGATCAGCGTGCGCCAGATCAGTTCGGCCTGGTCCTCATCGAGATCCAGTTCCTCGGCACGCTTGCGCTGCTTGGAAATGATCGACTCGATGCGGGTCGGGTCATACGCCTCATGCGGATCGGTCTTGATCTCGGCCATGCGCGTCACATAGGCGTGGCGCTCGGCGAGCAGCGACAGCAGGCCCTGATCGATACGGTCGATCTCGGCGCGCACGTCTTCCTTGCTCTGGCATTCGGCGGGGGTCTTGGTCACGGGAGGCACTCGGTCGAAAGGTGAGAGTTGCTGGTTTGCACCGCCGCGCCTTCGTTTGCAACCGGGGGCTGGCCGATGGGGACTTCAGCCGCTATTCATTGCCCGTTCATCGGGGCTGCGTCATTGGGACAGCCGCACTGACGGAGAACGTCGTATGTCTAGCCTGCCGGAGATTGCGTAACACCCCCGACGACCACGATCGCTTTAAGCGATCGATGCGTTTGCTCGGGGTCTGAACCAGGTTGCTGCCAGGCGCGATGCTGGCGGCGGCTCGCTTCGACGCATCCCAAGGCACTGACATCCCATGGATATTTCCCGCGAAGAACAGCGGGTGCTGCATGCGCTCGCGCAGGGCGGCTCCATTCACGCACTCAAGACCGACAACGGCAAGATCAACGGCATCGAGCTCTACAGCCGCGATGGCTGGCTCATACCCATGACGCTCGGCATGTTCCGGAAACTCAAGAGCAAGAAGGCCATAGCCTCCAACGACAGCCGCCCCTACCGCATCACCAGGCGCGGCCTCGAACTGGTGCGGTCGGAACTGGACAACCGGTAGGTTGCGGTTGTTGGGCCACCATGCCACCACCCACTCGGTGTCATCCCAGCGAAAGCTGGGATCCATCTCACAGCCCGCGCTAGCGGCGAGTTGGATCCCTGCCTGCGCAGGGATGACATCGGTGGTTGGGAACACCCCGCCTACCCACCGGCTTGCGGTGGGGCACCATCGCCCCAAACCGGCGTCATGACACCGGGTTGGGGCGTCGGTTCACGGACCGCCAAACAAAACTAGTCCCCCCACCCCCAACCCCATCGTATTCTCCCCGCACCTCATCGATGCGAGGCGCTACGCGGCGTCGCGGTGGGGGTTCGGGCCGGCGAGGGGCGTCCTCGCCAGGGTCAGTCGGTTCCTGCATCGCTTCGTGGTGCCGGCGGGCCAAAAGACCGTTCGCAATGGGCGGGGCGAGAGTCCCAACCTTGTACAGTTTGCCGGACGACCGGCACAGGGACGAAGTCCCGCCCATGCCGCACGTCAGGCGCGGCACAGACTGCGGTGAAACTCGATGGCGCGAGCCAGTCGGGTATTTAGTGCTGCGTCATTCCGCTGAGTTCGCGCGCGATGTGCTCCCACTCGGAGGAGACGCTCGCCGTGGCGCGCTTGCGGCCGGCCTGGCGGTACCAGTAGTCGGCATTGCCCATGTCGGCTTCGATCCAGTGCAGCAGAGCATGCACCCAGTCGAACTCGAACGTGCCTTCCATGGCCTGGACGATCCGGTGCGCCTCTTCCCATTCGGGGCCGACGCGCAGTTCACCCTTCTTCATCCACCACAGGGCCTGCAGCGGCTTGGAGAGGTCCTTGGGCGGTGCCGACCAGTCGAGGGTCGTGAAAACGTCGGCCATGGAGCCAATCCTTTGATACGAAACCACCGGACGGACCGGGAGTTCGACTAGTCTCAATTTGCGCATGGGCGGCAAATAGTGCCGAAACCGCTAGGCTTCAAGCGGTTTCGAGCTCCCGTGGTTATCACCACCACTGGTCCGGGCTGAAATCGATGCCCGCCGAACGCTCGATGACGCGACCAGCGGCGAACAGGGTTTCCTCGTCGAACGGCTTGCCGATGAGCTGCAGGCCGAGGGGCAGCCCTGCCCCGTCCTTGCCCGCCGGCACCGCGATTCCGGGGAGACCCGCCATGTTCACGGTCACCGTGAACACGTCGTTCAAATACATCTTCACCGGGTCGGCCTTCATGTCCTCGTCGCCGATGCCGAAGGCAGCCGACGGGGTCGCCGGCGTCAGGATGGCATCGACTCCGTCGTTGAACACCAGCTCGAAGTCGCGCTTGATCAGCGTGCGGACCTTCTGGGCCTGCACGTAATAAGCGTCGTAGTAGCCGGCCGACAGCACATAGGTGCCGATCATGATGCGGCGCTTCACCTCGCGGCCAAAACCATCGGCGCGGGTCAGCTCGTAGAGGTCGGTGATGTCCTTGCCGGTGTCGCGCAGGCCGTATTTCACGCCGTCATAGCGGGCCAGGTTCGACGAGGCCTCGGCGGGCGCCACGATATAGTAGGCCGGCAGCGCGTACTTGGTGTGCGGCAGCGAGATGTCGCGGACCGTCGCGCCCTCGGCCTTCAGCCACTCGATGCCCTGCTGCCAGAGTTTTTCGATCTCGGCCGGCATGCCATCCATGCGGTACTCGCGCGGAATGCCGATCACGAGGCCCTTCACGCCACGCTCGACGGCGGCAGCGAAGTCCGGGACGGCCAGCTCGACCGAGGTCGAATCCTTGGGATCGAATCCCGACATCGACGTCATCATGATCGCAGCGTCCTCGACGGTACGGGCGATCGGGCCGGCCTGGTCGAGCGAGGAGGCAAACGCCACGACGCCCCAGCGCGAGCAGCGGCCATAGGTCGGCTTGATGCCCACGGTGCCGGTCAGCGCTGCCGGCTGGCGGATCGAGCCGCCGGTGTCGGTGGCGGTCGCGGCGGCGCAAAGCCAGGCGGAAACGGCAGCAGCGGAGCCACCGGACGAGCCGCCCGGCACCAGCTGGGCGTTCGAGTTCGTGGCGCGCCACGGATTGATCACCGGGCCGTAGTAGGAGGTCTCGTTCGACGAGCCCATGGCGAACTCGTCCATGTTTAGCTTGCCGAGCATCACCGCGCCGTCGCGCCACAGGTTGGCCGTGACCGTCGATTCGTATTCGGGCTTGAACCCATCAAGGATGTGGCTCGCGGCTTGCGTATGCACGCCCTTGGTGCCGAACAGGTCCTTGATGCCGAGCGGGATGCCTTCGAGCGAGCCGCCCTGCCCCGCGGCCAGCTTCTCGTCGCTGGCCTTGGCCTGCGTCAGCGCCTGCTCCCCCGTCACCGCCACATAGGCATTGAGCTTGGGGTTCGCGGCCTCGATCGCCTTGAGATAGGCGCCGGTGAGTTCTCTGGACGAAAAATCCTTGCGCTTCAGCCCGTCACGGGCGGCGGCAAGGGTCAGGCGGGTAAGATCGGACAAGGCAAGCTCGCGGGAATGAGAGCGGTAAATTTACCGCCGTTCCTAAAGGGGTGTTGCGATTATCGCAACCTACGCAACAGAAAGCGCATCGAGACGCTTCTCGAAGAACGCCGACCACTCGCTCTCTGGATAGTCGAAGAACGCGCCGCGCGGAGTGAAGCCGCTTCGGCTGTAGAGCCGGTGCGCGCCATCGAAGCCTGGGCCGGTGCCGGTTTCCAGCATCAGATGCGAAACGCCCCGGGACCGCGCCAGTTCGGTGATCGCGTCCAACAGTGCCGAGCCGACCCGTTGTCCGCGCACCGATGGCTTGGTGTACATCCGCTTCACTTCGGCTTCGTTGGCCGAATAGAGCTTCAGCGCGCCGCAGCCCACGGCCTTGCCCGCGTCGTCGCGCGCCACGAACACCGTGGTGTCGTCGCCCGCCATCTGCTCCACCGTCATCTTGAACTGGAATTCCAGCGGCGACAGCGGCAGCAGGTGCGCGTTCAACTCGCTGACGAGTTCGCGAACGTCGTCCTGCAACGGCGTCTCGATGGCAATGGTGATCGCCATGGCGGCTTACTCGACGACCTTGGGAACCATGAAGAAGTTGTCTTCGGTCAGCGGCGAGTTCGCGACGATCTGCTCGGGGTAGCCGCCGTCGGTCACCTTGTCCTCGCGCAGCCGCAGCTTCATGGGCATCACCGAGGTCATCGGCTCGACGCCGGTCACGTCTACTTCACCGAGCTGCTCGACGAAGCCGAGGATGGTGTTGAGCTCGTTCTGGTAGGTCTCGACCTCGCCGTCCTCGATGCGGATGCGGGCGAGGCGGCCAATACGCTTCACGGTGGCGGCGTCAACGGACATAGGGCACTCCGAAAGTCACGATTTGCGGCGTTCTAGCAATGCCGCGCCGCAACGCAAAACGAAAAGCCTTGATGGCCGCCATCAAACTTCCAGCGCCAGGCCCACCTCGAGCGAAGCGAGCCCCGTGCCGTCGAGCCGATCCCGCAGCGCCGTGAAGGCCCGGTCGACGATCTCTTCGCCAGCGGCAATCGCAATCAGCTTCGGCTCGACAGCATCGAGTACATCCGAGGCTTGTCGGTCTGCGCCATCGCCGAACACGACGACGACGGCATCCCTGGCCCACCGCCCCAGCCGCGACACGGTCGCCTTGACCAGTACGAGTGGAGCCTCGCCGCGCGCAGCGACTATGGCTCCGCCCTCGATGCCAAGCACGGATACGGCACCGGCCTCGTCGAGCATCGACCCGACGCGCCCCGGCTGCCAGACGGCCGGATCGACGACAGCCAACTCATCCAACGCGAAAACGCGATCCGCCCCCGACACAAGTTCGTCTGGATCCACCCCGCCGATCCCCGCCGGATCGCAAACGAGTATACTGCCGCCGATATGGATACGGATCGTCGTGCCGCCGAACCAGGTGAGTTTCATCGCTTGCCTCTTTGTTAGGGCACAGGTAGCCACAACCGAGCTTCATGCAAAGGGCATCGCTTGACCGACCCCGACACCAATCCGCTCTCCGCCCTGCCTCCCACAGGCAAGCTGCTTGGCCTCGATCTCGGCACCAAGACCATCGGCGTCGCGATCTCCGATGGCATGCGCTACTCGGCGACCCCGCTCGAGACGATCAAGCGCTCCAAGTTCACGCAGGATGCCGCGCGCCTCATCGAACTCATCGCCGAGAACCAGGCGGTCGGCTTCGTCCTCGGGCTGCCGCTCAACATGGATGGTTCCGAGGGTCCGCGCGTCCAGTCCACCCGCGCCTTCGCCCGCAACCTCGCGACCAAGGTCTCGATCCCCATCGTCTTCTGGGACGAACGCCTCTCGACTTCGGCCGTCACCCGCACGCTCATCGAAGCCGACGTGCGCCGCGACAAGCGCGCCGAGGTCGTCGACAAACTGGCGGCGAGCTACATTCTGCAGGGGGCATTAGAGCGCCTCAGGCGCTCATGAAGGTTATCGACGCGAGGCTGCGACGGGGTACCCTCTAGAGTTTCACTCCACGCGCGGCGTGGAAAATGTGCAGCCAAACTATACAGCAGACGCCTCGTGCGATATGTCGCCTCGAACATTCGGAACGGAGCGGCATGGCTACTTCCTCGCCAGCATCGGTCACCCCGGGCCAGACGGCCTCGCGACCCCCATTCCGCCATCGGCACCTGCTCGGCATCAGCCAGCTGAACCAGTACGAAATCGTCGAACTGCTCGATCGCGCCGAGGCGATGATCCCGATCTCGCGCCAGCCGCGCAAGATCCTGCCAACCCTCAGCGGCAAGACCCAGATCAATCTGTTCTTCGAGAACTCGACGCGCACCCAGTCCAGCTTCGAGATCGCCGGCAAGCGCCTCGGCGCGCAGGTCACCAACATGTCGGTGAAGACCTCGTCCGTCGCCAAGGGCGAGACGCTGGTCGATACCGCGACCACCCTCAACGCCATGCGCCCGGACGTGATCATCGTCCGCCACGCGGCCTCGGGTGCGGTCGAACTGCTGAGCCAGAAGGTTGGCTGCTCGGTGATCAACGCCGGTGACGGCGCCCACGAGCACCCGACGCAGGCATTGCTCGATGCGCTCACCATCCGCCAGCACAAGGGCTACCTCGCCGGCCTCACCGTCGCCATCTGCGGCGACATCGCCAACTCCCGCGTCGCCCGCTCGAACCTGCTGCTCCTCGGCGCAATGCAGGTCCGCACCCGCGTCGTCGCTCCCCGCACCCTCATCCCCTCGGGCATCGATGCGCTGACCTCCGAGGTCTACACCGACATGCGCAAGGGCCTAGAGGGCGCCGATGTCGTGATGATGCTGCGCCTCCAGCACGAGCGCGCCGGCGGCAAGATGATCCCGTCGGTCCGCGAGTACTACCACTTCTACGGCCTCGATGAGGAAAAGCTGAGCTACGCCAAGCCCGACGCCATCGTCATGCACCCCGGCCCGATGAACCGCGGCGTCGAGATCGATCCGGCCATCGCCGATGGCCCTCGGTCGGTGATCAACGAGCAGGTCGAGATGGGCGTCGCCGTCCGCATGGCGGTGCTGGATACCCTCCTCGCCGATCGCGAGGCAGCGGCATGAGCAAGCCCGTCGTCATCTCCAATGCCCGCATCGTAGACCCGGCGACCGACCGCGACTCCGCCGGCGCCATCCTCGTCGAGGACGGCAGGATCGCCGGCCTGACCAACGGCGCGCCGCAGGGCGTCCCCGATGGCGCGGAAGTCTACGACGCCAGGGGTCTGGTCGTCGCGCCGGGTCTCATCGACATGCGCGTCTTCACCGGCGAGCCCGGCCACGAGTACCGTGAGACGCTGCAGAGCGCCGCCAACTCCGCCGCTGCCGGCGGCGTCACGAGCTTCGTCCTGATGCCCGATACGACGCCGGTCATCGACGATGGGGCGCTGGTCGACTTCCTGCTGCGCCGGGCCGGGGCCACCGCCTCGGTCAACATCCTCCCCACCGCCGCGCTGACCCGCGGCCTCAGGGGCGAGGAGATCACCGAGTACGGCCTGCTGCGGGAGGCGGGTGCCGTCGCACTTACCGATGGCCGGAACTCGGTTCAGTCGGCCGGCCTGCTGCGTGCCGCCTTCACCTACGCCGCGAATTTCGACATGCCGGTGATCCACCACGTCGCCGACTACACGCTGGTCGGCGACGGCGTGATGAATGCCGGTACGCTCGCCACGGTCTCGGGCCTCAAGGGCATCCCGATCGAGGCCGAGACCATCCCTCTAGCACGTGACCTGCAGCTCGCTGCGCTTACCGGTGTCCGCTACCATGCCGCCCAGATTTCGACCGGAGCGTCTGTAAAGTTGATCAAAGATGCCAAGAACTGGTCTCTGCGCGACAAGTTGAGTGGCAGCCCGACGGTGCCGCTCGTCTCCGCCGGCATCTCGATCAACAATCTCGCGCTCAACGAGAACGACGTCGCGCCCTATCGCACGTTCTTCAAGCTTGCGCCGCCGCTCCGCTCCGAAGACGACCGGCAGGCCGTGATCGAGGGGCTGAAGTCGGGCGCCATCGACACCATCCATTCGGCCCACGATCCGCAGGACAGCGAAGTGAAGCGCCAGCCGTTCGCCGAGGCCTCGGACGGCGCTGTGGGCCTCGAAACCCTGCTGGCCGCGGCGCTGCGGCTTGTCCATTCGGGCGACGTGCCGTTGCTGACCATTCTGCGTGCCATGACCAGCCGGCCGGCCGAAATCCTTGGCCTCAAGTCCGGCCGCCTCGCCGTCGGGGCTCCGGCCGACTTCATCATCCTCGATCCGGATTTCCCGTGGGTAGTGAAGGATCGCGACCTGCGTTCCCGCTCCCGCAACACGGCCTTCGAGGGCGCCCGAATGCAGGGGGCGGTCATGCACACCTTCGTTGCGGGCAAGCCGGTCTTCAGCCATGCTGCGACCCGGGAGGGCGCAACCGCGTGAACTTCTTGATCCCGGTCGTCATCGGCTACCTGCTGGGCTCGATTCCCTTCGGCCTACTGCTGACGCGCGCCAACGGCATCGACATCCGCTCCATCGGGTCGGGCAATATCGGCGCCACCAACGTGCTGCGCACAGGCAATCGCTGGCTCGCCGCGGGCACCCTCCTCCTCGATGCCGGCAAGGGTGCCGCAGCCGTGCTGATCGCCCGCTATTTCTTCGCGCCCGGCGCGGACTCGCCGATGGCTGCCGACTACATCGTCTATGGCGCGGGCATTGCCGCCTTCTTCGGCCATGTCTTCCCGGTCTGGCTCGGCTTCAAGGGCGGCAAGGGCGTCGCCACGTATATCGGTGTGCTGCTTGCCTGGAACTGGATCGTCGGACTGATCTTCTGCGCCGTCTGGCTGCTGATCGCGGTTGCCCGCCGCTTCTCCTCGCTCGCCGCCCTCACCGCCGCTGCGACCGCGCCGATCTTTGCCTACACGCTGTCGCCCACCGACACGCAGGGCTTCACCTTCGCTGCCGCCTGCGCCCTCCTCAGCTTCGTGCTCTATTTCAAGCACTGGCAGAACATCCGCCGCCTGTGGAACGGCACCGAACCCAAGATCGGCTCAGAAAAGAAGGCCAGCTGAACTCATGGCGCGCGACGGCATCGTACTGACGCCGTCGCAACGCACCGCGTGGCTCCGGCTCATCCGGACCGACAATGTCGGCCCGCAGACCTTCCGCCAGATGCTCAATCGCGAAGGCTCGGCCGAGGCTGCGCTCGAGGCCCTGCCCGGCCTTCTCCGCCGCGTCGGCAACACCGCGCGCATCCCCTCCGCCAGCGAAGCCGAAGATGAAATCGCGAGAACGGCGAAGCTCGGCGGCCGGCTGGTCGGTTCGGGCGAACCGGACTATCCGCCGCTCCTGCGCTACATCTCCGGCGCCCCGCCGCTTGTCACCATCGCCGGCGGCAACAGGCTCGACCTGCGCCGGACCGTCGCCATCGTCGGCGCCCGGAACGCCTCGACGGCCGGGCAGAAGTTCGCCCGCATGCTGGCCGCGGACCTGGGCGACGCGCGCTACACCGTCGTCTCGGGCCTTGCCCGGGGCATCGATGCGGCCGCCCATGCCGCCGCGCTCGGTACCGGCACCATCGCCGTGCTCGCCGGCGGCCTCGACCACATCTACCCGAGCGAGAACATCCCGCTGGCGATGGAGATCGTCGCGCAGGGTGGCATGCTGCTGACCGAAATGCCCGTCGGCTGGGAACCACGGGCCCGCGACTTCCCGAGGCGTAACCGGCTGGTTTCAGGTCTGTCGCTCGGCACCGTCGTGGTCGAGGCGGCCAAGCGGTCCGGCTCGCTCATCACGGCGCGCCTCGCGCTCGAGCAGAATCGCGAAGTCTTCGCCGTCCCCGGCTCACCGCTCGACCCGCGGGCCGAGGGCGGCAACGCGCTGATACAGGAAGGGGCAAAGCTCATCACCGGCGCCGCGGATGTCATCGGGACGCTACGCGAGGCCGACCCGTCGCGGACCAGCCTGCTCGAGCCGGACTGGCTCCCGGACGTGGATGTGTTCGACGCCGCGCCGCCCTCCACCGACGAGCGCTCTCGCCTCATCGAAGCGCTGAGCATCACGCCGGTGCCCGTCGACGACGTGATCAAGACCACCGGCATCGGCATCGGCCGGGTGCAGACCCTGCTACTGGAGCTCGACCTCGATGGCCGCATCGAGTGATCAAGCGGCCAACTGGTGGCCCTCCGGCCCTGATCGTTCCCTGAGCAGCAGCAGCGCCGCGAACGCCGCCCAATGCAGCAGCACCGGTGCGGCATTGGCGAGGCCGGCGGGCGTCAGCAGTTCCGGAAGCAACACATCCGCAAGCGGGTTTGGGAAGTCGGCATTGGCGAACATCTCCGTGCTCGCCGCCACCAGCGACAGCACGAGGCTCACGCTGAGCAGCCCCAACACGATGGCGCGCTGCAGCGCCCCGGCGGGCCAGGCGAATGCGAGCGCGATCGCAGCGAGGGGCAGCATCGCCACCAGGTGGCGAGGCCCGGTAGACGAGCCGCCGTCCCAATAGTGATAACCGGCGTTGATCAGCAGGTAACTGACGACTGTGCCGGCCACGACTACGGTGAGCCCACGCAACCCCACTCGCCACATCGCCGCCAGTCCGAACGGCACGAGCAGCAACACCGGTGCCATCGGCAGCAAGCCGCGGAAATGGCCGAACAGCAGTTCGCCCAGCACGATCGGGTCTGGCAGCGACACGCCAAACAGACCCGACTTCATCCCCTCGAAGCCGACAACCTGGGAGTAGCCCAGACGGAATGGAGAGCCGAATGCAAGCGCGTTGTAGATGAGCAAGGGCGAGATCCCGATGGCGCCACCGGCGAGAAGGCCACCCGCCGCATGCCACCGGTCCGGCGTCCGCACGATCGCCCAGATCACGATCAACAATGCTGCTGGTGCAGCGGTCAGGTCGATCGCCATCAGGTAGCCGAGCACCAACCCGGCTCCGGCAAGCCGCCACGCCGAAGGGCGGTCGACCCAACCGATGATCGCCACCGCGAACAGCAGCATGCTGCCGGTAGCTGCGTGGGCGAAGAAGGTCGCCGACCAGCCGAAGAACGGCGTTCCCAATGCCAGGGCGGCCGAGCCAAACAGCGCGGCCGCGTCGCTCACCCCGAGCCGGCCGGTAAAGAGATAGAGCACCGCCGCCGCCAGCGCCGCGAGCAGGCTCACCGTGCTGGCGGTCGCAACCGTGACGTAGCGAACGAACACCACGATATCGTCCGGGTTGTCGTTGCCGCCGGCCGCCATCACCTGGCGCGACACCGCTACCGCCGGCACGGCAAGCAGCGACAGCCCCGGCGGCTTGTCGGCGTAGAAGTGGCCGGCGTGTTCCGCCTTGTCGACGGTGAGGCGCGCGAAGCGGTCGATATCGAGCCGTCCGTCGGTGATCGATATGGCCAGCGCCGTGCGGGTGATGTGCTGCGGGTTGCGGCCATCCTCCGGCGCATAGCGGATGAAGGCCACCAGAGCGATGAAGAAGATGATGAGCGCCTTGACCGTGCGCATAGCCTGCCCCCGAACGGTGGTGCAGCCTTAGCACCCCCCGGTTAACGCCGATGCCAGTCCCCAGAATCTTCCCCGAAGGGGAATGCCGGGGGGCGGCCCCGGCATGGTTGACAGCCCCCAAGCGGTTCACCATGTTGCGCCGCGTTTGAAAGCCACTCCCGAAAGCGTCGTCCGATGAAGCTCGTCATCGTTGAAAGTCCGGCTAAGGCCAAGACAATCAACAACTATCTCGGCAAGGACTATGAGGTCCTGGCGAGCTTCGGCCATGTGCGCGACCTGCCGGCCAAGGACGGCTCGGTGCTGCCCGACGAGGACTTCGCCATGACCTGGGAGGTCGATACGGCCTCCAAGAAGCGGCTTTCCGATATCGGCAACGCGCTCAAGAATGCCGACGAACTGATCCTCGCGACCGACCCTGATCGCGAAGGCGAGGCCATCAGCTGGCACGTGCTCGATGTGCTGAGGCAGAAGAAGCTGCTCAAGGACAAGCCGGTCAGCCGCGTCGTCTTCAACGCCATCACCAAGGCCGCGATCACCGAGGCGATGCAGCATCCGCGCGCCATCGACGAGCCGCTGGTCGATGCCTATCTCGCCCGCCGCGCGCTCGATTACCTGGTCGGCTTCACCCTCTCCCCGGTCCTCTGGCGCAAGCTGCCCGGTTCGCGTTCCGCCGGACGCGTGCAATCCGTGGCGCTCCGCATCATTTCCGACCGTGAGCGCGAGATCGAGAAGTTCAAGGCGCAGGAATACTGGTCGATCGGCGCTCGCCTCAGCGAGAAGGGCAAGTCCTTCGAGGCGCGCCTCTACTCGGTCGATGGCAAGAAGACCGACAAGCTCGACGTGGGCACTGCCGCTGACGCCGAAGCGCTGCGCGCGGCAATCGCCGCGGGCACGTTCTCGGTCAGCTCCGTCGACCGTAAGCCCACCAAGCGCAATCCCTACGCGCCCTTCACCACCTCGAGCCTGCAGCAGGATGCCTCGTCGCGTCTGGGCTTCTCGCCCAGCCGCACGATGCAGATCGCCCAGCGGCTCTATGAGGATGGCATCATCACCTATATGCGAACCGACGGCGTGCAGATGGCGCCCGAGGCGATCGACCAGGCTCGCCGCGCCATCGTCAAGGAGTTCGGCTCGGACTACATTCCCGAGAAGGCCCGCATCTACCAGACCAAGGCGAAGAATGCGCAGGAGGCCCACGAGGCCATCCGCCCCACCGACATGTTCAAGCATCCGGACGAGCTGCGCGGCGATCCGGACCGGCACCGCCTCTACGAGCTGATCTGGAAGCGCACCCTCGCGAGCCAGATGCGCTCGGCCGAGATCGAGCGCACCACCGCCGACATCTCCGTCTTCGCCACCACCCGCGACATCGCGCTGCGCGCCGTCGGCTCCGTCGTCACCTTCCCAGGCTTCCTCGCGCTCTATGGCGTGCAGGCCAAGGAAGACCGTACCGAGGAGACAGAGGACGACGAGGACAGCCGCGAGCTTCCGCCGCTCAACGTCGGCGACCGCCCGAAGCTCGAGGAAGCGCTGATCGAGCAGCATTTCACCCAGCCGCCGCCGCGTTACAGCGAAGCGAGCCTCATCAAGAAGATGGAAGAGCTCGGCATCGGCCGCCCATCGACCTATGCCGCCACCATGTCGGTGCTGCAGGACCGCAACTACGTCCGGCTCGAAAAGCGCACCCTGATTCCCGAGGATCGCGGCCGCATCGTCACGGCATTCCTCGAGAGCTTCTTCAACCGCTATGTCGAGTACGGCTTCACCGCCAGCCTCGAGGAGCAACTGGACCTGATCTCGGACGGCAAGCTCGCCTACAAGGACGTGCTGCGCGACTTCTGGAAGGAATTCCAGACCCATGTCGAGAGCATCAAGGACCTTCGCGTCTCCGAGGTGCTGGATGCCCTCAACGAGATGCTGGCCGACCATATCTTCCCGGCCAAGGCCGACGGGTCCGATCCACGCCGTTGTCCCAATTGCGGCGAGGGCCAGCTGTCGCTCAAGCTCGGCAAGTTCGGCGCCTTCATCGGCTGCTCCAACTACCCCGAGTGCCGCTACACCATGCAGCTCAGCGATGCCGCGACCGGCGGAGCGAGCGAAGCGGGGGCCGGTGACGGCATTCTCGGCACCGATCCCGAGAGCGGGCTCGAGGTCGCCTTGAAGTCCGGCCGGTTCGGCCCATATGTGCAGTTGGGTGACGGCGCGGAGCCGAAACGCTCCTCGCTCCCGAAGGGCTGGTCACAGGACAGCCTGACGCTCGAAAGGGCGCTGCAACTGCTCTCGCTCCCCCGCGAAGTCGGCAACCACCCGGAAACGGGCAAGCCGATCAGCGCCGGCATCGGGCGCTACGGGCCGTTCGTCCTTCATGATGGCACCTATGCCAACCTTCCCGATGTCGAGGAAGTCTTCACGGTCGGCATCAACCGGGCAGTGGACCTAATCGCGCAGAAGGCGGCAGGTGGCGGACGCGGCAGCCGTGCCGCACCGGTCGCCATCCAAACCTTCGAGCACGCCGATGGCCCGATCACGGTTCGCGCCGGCCGCTATGGCCCGTATGTGAATCAGGGCAAGGTGAACGCCACGCTGCCCAAGGAGTTGAAGCCGGAAGACGTGACCGTCGAGAAGGCCCTCGAACTCATCGCCGCCAAGGGAGGCCCTTCGGCAGGCAAGAAATCCTCGTCGCGTACCGCGGGTGCTAAGAAGGCTCCGGCGAAGAAGGCGACGGCAAAGAAACCGGCAGCCAAGGCGAAAAAGCCCAAGGCTGCTTCGAAATCGAAGGCGGAGAACTCCGCCTAAAAGAAAGACACAATGGCCAAAGCGCCAAAACCACAGACCAAGACCAAAGCCCCGCGGGAGTTTCTCGTGGGCACACTCCCCTCCCGTGAGGCCATCCTGCAGGCGATGGCCGAGAACCCGAGCCTCGATGGCAAGCGCGACCTCGCGCGGCATTTCGGCATCCACGGTGACATGCGCACACCCTTCAAGGTGATGCTCAAGGAGATGGAAGGCGAGGGCTTCATCGCCCGTAGTCGCAAGCAGATCCGGCCGACGGCCGCCCTGCCCGCCGTGACCGTCCTCGATATTCCTGCCGACGCCGATCCCGACAATCTCCACGCCTTCCCGGCCCAGTGGAACGACGACGAAGGTGCGCGCCCCCGCGTAATGATCCGCCAGCCCCGGGATGCCCGGGTCGCCCCGGCGCCCGGCGACCGCATCCTTGCGCGTGTCGATCCCGGCAAGGGCGAACTGCCCAACTACACCGCCAAGGCGATGAAGATCCTCGATAAGCCGCGCCGCGGCCAGATCGGGATCGTGCGCCTCGACGAGGACGGTGCCCGGCTCGTCCCGGTCGACCGCAAGCAGAAGGAAATGCGCATCGACGGCGCCGACCTGGGCGACGCCCGTAACGGCGACCTGGTCGAGGTCGAGGTGAAGTTCACCGGCCGGCTGATGATCCCCAAGGCGCGGGTCACCAACGTCATCGGCAATCCGCAGACCGAGGGCGCGATCTCGATGATCGCGATCCACAACCTCGATATCCCCTACCGCTTCCCGGCCTCCGTCACGAAGGACGCCGAGGACGCCAAGGAAGTGTCGCTCAAGGGGCGCGAGGACTGGCGGCATATCCCGCTGGTCACCATCGACCCCGTCGATGCCAAGGACCATGACGACGCCGTCTACGCCGAGCCGGACACCGACCCGAAGAACGCCGGCGGTCACATCGTCCATGTGGCGATCGCCGACGTCGCCGCCTACGTGCGCCCGGGCACGCCGCTCGACCGCGAGGCCTATATCCGCGGCAACTCGGTCTACTTCCCTGACCGCGTCGTGCCGATGCTGCCCGAGCGGATCTCGAACGACCTCTGCTCGCTCCGCGAAGGCGAGAACCGCCCCTCGCTCGCCGTCCGCATGGTGTTCGACCAGAACGGCCGGAAGCGCAGCCACAGCTTCCATCGCGTGCTGTTCCGCTCCGCCGCCAAGCTCAACTACCAGCAGGCGCAGGCAGCGATCGACGGGAAGCCGGACGACAAGACCGGCCCGATCCTCGATACCATCCTGCGCCCCCTCTGGGCCGCCTACGGCGTCATGGCAAAGGCGCGCGATGCCCGCGGGCCACTCGATCTGGACCTGCCCGAGCGCAAGATCGTCCTCGACAAGGCCGGCATGGTCGTTGACGTGAAGGTGCCGGAACGACTCGATGCCCACCGTCTCATCGAAGAGATGATGATCGCGGCCAATGTCGCCGCGGCCGAGACGCTGGAAAAGCACAGGAGCGCCCTGCTCTACCGGGTCCACGACGTCCCGAGCCAGGAGAAGCTCGTCGCCCTGCGCGACTTCCTGTCCTCGCTCGCCCTGCCGGCACCGAAATCCGATGCGGTCCGTCCCTCGGACTTCAACCGCATCCTCGACAAGGCGCGAGCCGACGGCAAGATCCAGCAGGTCTCGGAGATCGTCCTCCGCACCCAGGCGCAGGCCGAGTACGCGGCCGAGAACTACGGCCATTTCGGCCTCAACCTCGATCGCTATGCCCACTTCACCTCGCCGATCCGCCGCTATGCCGACCTGATCGTGCATCGTGCGCTGATCACCGCGCTCGATCTGGGCAAGGACGGCCTCACCGACGGCGAGATCGCCAAGCTCCCCGGCATCGCGCAGCACATCTCGTCCACCGAGCGCCGGGCCATGCTGGCCGAGCGTGAGACCATCGACCGGCTGCTCGCACAGTTCCTTGCGGCGCATATCAACGCGAAGTTCGAGGGCCGCATCTCCGGTGTCACTCGCTCCGGCCTCTTCGTGCGACTCAGGGATACCGGCGCCGACGGCTTCATCCCTGCATCGACCCTCGGCGCGGACTACTATCGTTATGTCGAGGAGATGCAGGCGATGGTCGGCGACCGGACCGGCGAGACCTTCCGCATCGGCGACGATGTTCAGGTCCGCCTGCTCGAGGCAGCGCCGATTGCCGGCGCGTTGCGCTTCGAACTCCTGAGCGAAGGCAGCCGCGGCGTTCCGTCATCTGGAAAGCGCGGCCGCAAAGGACCATCTACGCACCGAGGCAAGGCGGGCGCCTATCGTAAGCACGCCGGGAAGAAGAGATAGCAATGGCTGTTGAGGTCCAGACACTTCGCGAGCCCCGCTCGCTGATGAAGGCGGTTGCCAACGGACTTGCGTGCAAGTGCCCGAACTGTGGCAAGGGCAAGCTGTTCCGCTCCTATCTCAAGGTGAACGAGACCTGCTCGAACTGTGGCCTCCAGCTCAGCGCAGCGCGGGCCGATGACTTCCCGCCCTACATCGCAATCTTCATCGTCGGCCACGTATTGATTGGCTGGATGCTGCATGCGGAAATGAGCGGGGCGGTGGATCCCATGCTCTACGTTCTGACCATGATCCCCGCGGCGATCATCCTGCCGCTTGTCATGCTGCCGTCCATCAAGGGCGCTGTGGTTGGCCTGCAGTGGGCCAACTACATGTACGGCTTCGACCCCGCCCGTTCGGCGGCCGAAATCGCGCGCAGCGACGTCTGAGCAAAGCTACCTCGGTAGCGCCTTGACAACGGGCCGAAAATCCGTAGTTTCCGGCCAAATTTCAGCGGTCCCGTGGCCCGCGTAAAGGAACCCGAACGATGGCCAAAGCCGTATCTTTGAAGATCAAGCTCGTGTCGACCGCTGACACCGGCTTCTACTACGTCACCAAGAAGAACTCGCGTACCCAGACCGAGAAGCTCTCGTTCAAGAAGTACGATCCCGTCGTGCGCAAGCACGTCGAGTTCAAGGAAGCCAAGATCAAATAAACCGGCCTTCCACCGAGGAAAATTGAAACCCCGTGCCCTGGCGCGGGGTTTTGCGTTATGCGCGTCACGAATGGAAAACGCCCGCCCCGGTATACGGGACGGGCGTTTCTAAATTAAGTCGGCTGGTCCGTAGCGGCATGTCGAAGAGGCCACTCTTGTCCGCTACGAACCAGCCTCCCTACGGACCCAGGAGTTGCGGCGGACCTGAGGAGAACCGTAGGGGTAACTGCTGACACAGATAGTGTCCGCGGTAACTGATGGCGGCTAACTTAACGCTTTCCCGCGCCTATTTAAATAGGCTGCGAGTAACGTTACTAACCCTTAACCTTAATTACGCCGTTGTAAGCTTCGGCGTGACGCTGCAGCCTATGCGGCGTCGTAAACCACGCGGTTCCGGCCCTCGCGCTTGGCGCGGTACAAGGCCACATCCGCTCGCTTCAGCAGAGATTCGGGGGTGTCGGCACGCTGGTCGTTCAGCGCCAGGCCGATCGACACCGTCACAGGCAGCGTCCGCCCCTTCCCGTTGTCGAACGCCTTCTCCGCCACCGCCTGACGCACCCGCTCGGCAACGCCCTGAGCCTGCTGGAAGTCAGTGTCCGGCATCAGCACGACAAACTCTTCGCCGCCGAATCGGCATGCCAGGTCGACGCCGCGAATGTTCCGGCGCAGCCGATCGGCGAATTCGCGCAGCACTGCGTCGCCAGTGTCATGGCCGTGGTTGTCGTTGACCTGCTTGAAGTAATCCATGTCGATCAGCATCACGGCCATATCGCGCTGCTGCTCGATGGCCTTCGCCTGCATCATCGCCAGGTGCCGCTCGAAATAGCGGCGATTGTAGAGGCCGGTCAGTTCGTCGGTGACCGCGAGGGCGAGCGTATTGTTCACGCTGCGGCGCAGCTCCACGGCATAGCGCTGCCGCCGGATCTGGGTCCGCACCCGCGCCAGCAGCTCGTTTCGCTCCACCGGCCGCATGATGAAATCATTGACGCCGAGGTCGAGCCCGCGCACGACGCGTGGCTTGTCGTCTTCCTCGGCGATCAGGATGAGCGGCAGCGTCCGTGACAGCTCCGCCGTCCGCATCTGCGAGCAGACGCGCAACGGATCGAAATCGTTGAGGGCCATCGAAACGAGCGCCAGCTCATAGATGCCGCTGCTGACAACCAGCGCGGCATCGGCCGGATGCGCTAGCACGTCCACGCGGTTGCCCGCCCCGAGATACCCCTTCAGGCGCTCGGCATGGCGGGGATCGGTATCGACGAGCAGGATCCTGCCATTGTCATGGTCGATCGATGCCATGGCCTGCATGGCGTCCTCGACGGCAATCTCCTGGCCGGTGCGCGCCCTGGCGCGAAGCTCGTCGGTCAGGGCCTTCAACCGCACAAGGCTCTTCACCCGGGCCATCAGCTGGATGTCGTCGAGCGGCTTGGTGATGAAGTCGTCGGCGCCGACCTCGAGCCCGCGCACGCGGTCGGAGGGCTGGTCGAGCGCGGTGACCATGAGCACCGGGACGTGGCTGGTCGCGGGATCGGCCTTGAGCCGCGCGCAGACCTCGAACCCGTCCATCTCGGGCATCATCACGTCGAGCAGCACGAGATCGATGTCGCCACCGGCGCAGATCGCCAGCGCGTCGTTGCCGTTCGCAGCGGTGACCACATCGAAATACTCAGCCGTCAGCCGCGCCTCGAGGAGGCGGACATTGGTTGGAATATCATCGACGATCAGCACCCGCGCCGTCAAAGACCTCAAGCCCCGCGATTTGAGGAAAACTGCCTGATTGCCAGCTAGTTGGCTGGCCCAATGTATCGGGCAATCGTTTCCAAAAAGTGAGGCACGGAGATGGGTTTGGAGATGTAGCCTTCGCAGCCGCCCTGAAGGATTCTCTCCTCGTCGCCCTTCATGGCGAAGGCGGTGACGGCGATGACGGGAATCGACATCAGTTCATCGTCTTCCTTGAGCCACTGCGTAACGACCAGCCCCGAGACCTCGGGCAGCTGGATGTCCATCAGGATCAGGTCGGGCCGGTGCGCGCGGGCAAGATCCAGCGCTTCCAGACCGTTGCGGGTCTGGACGATGGAATATCCACGAGATTCAAGCAGATCGTTGAAGAGCTTCATGTTGAGCTCGTTGTCTTCAACGATCATCACGGTCTTGGGCATTGGCACTCGAATCCATCCCGGCGTGCGCCGGCAGGCCTCGTGTTCTGACGTAGTTTCAGGGTAACATCAATCAATTAGCGAACCGCCAACGACGGCCCCTGCCCTTGCCCAGATCCTTCGAACTCACGCCCAACTCGCTCGGCGAGCTTTGCCTCCATCACCTCGCCGAGAACCCGTCCCAGCTGGCCGAGTTCATGGGCCTCACCGGCTACTCGCCCGATGCGCTGCGCAAGGCCTCGGGCACCGATGGGCTGAACCACGGGCTGATCGACTATTTCGCCACCAACGAAGCGCTGCTGCTGGCCCTTTGCGCCAACAACAGCTTCAAGCCCGACGACTTCATGCGGGTCTGGGCCCGGCTCAACCCCTCGGGATGACCGATGCTCTCGCTCTGCCGCGACTGCTCAGCGACGGTGACCTCTAGCGAGCCGCTCGCCCGCTGCCGGACGTGCGGTTCGCCTCGCATCATCGCGCATGACGAGCTCGGCGCCCTGTCGATCGCCCATGTCGATTGCGATGCGTTCTATGCCTCGGTGGAAAAGCGCGACGACCCCAGCCTCGTGGACAAGCCGCTGATCATCGGCGGCGGCGTGCGCGGCGTCGTCTCCACCTGCTGTTACATCGCGCGGCAGTATGGCGTCCGCTCCGCCATGCCGATGTTCAAGGCCCGCGAGTTGTGCCCGCATGCGGTGATCATTCCGCCCAACATGGCTAAGTACGTCGCCGTCAGCCGTGACATACGGGCCATGATGGACGCGCTGACGCCACTGGTGGAGCCCCTCTCCATCGACGAGGCATTCCTCGATCTCACCGGCACCGAGACCCTGCACCGGGCCCCGCCTGCCGTGGTGTTGGCGCGCTTTGCCAGGCAGGTCGAGCAGCAGGTCGGAGTCACCCTGTCGGTGGGGCTCAGCCATAACAAGTTCCTCGCCAAGACCGCTTCCGATCTCGACAAGCCGCGCGGCTTCGCCGTGATCGGCAAGGCCGAGACCGTCGAGTTCCTGGCCCGCCAGCCGGTCAGCCTGATCTTCGGCGTCGGCAAGGTGTTCGCCGAGACGCTGCACAAGGATGGCTTCGACACGATCGGCCAGCTCCAGCAGGCCGATCCGATCGAGCTGATGCGCCGCTATGGCGATTCCGGTGCCCGGCTGGCGAAGCTGGCCCGTGGCGAGGATTCCCGGTCAGTCTCGACCGACGACCAGATGAAGACGGTGTCGGCCGAGACGACCTTCAACACCGACCTCAAGGGCTTCGACGAGCTTTCCACCGAACTCCTCGCCCTGTGCGAACGGCTTTCGGAACGCCTCAAGGCGAAGGCCATCCTCGGCGACACGGTGACGCTGAAGCTGAAGTCCGCAGGATTCCGGCTGCGAACGCGTGCCCGGCACTTGATGATTCCGACGCAACTTGCGAACGTGCTTTATGAAACCGGCATGCAACTGCTCGCCCGGGAGATCGATGGAACGGCGTTCCGGCTCATCGGCATCGGGGTCAGCGGCATATCGGAGGCGGATGGCGTCGACCCGGTCGATCTGATCGAACCAGGAATAGCGCGTCGCGCCGCCGCTGAGCGCGCCATAGACCGGGTCCGCGACAAATTCGGGCGCGACGCGGTCATCCGCGGCAAGCTCTATGATCGGGTCAAGGCTCGCGCCGCCCGCAAACAAGACGAACAGACGGAAGAGAACAACGATGACCAGCCCCCTCGATAAGCTCCGCGAGTATGGCTACGAACTGCCCATGCCGAAGGCGCCGGTGGCCACCTACATCCCGATCACGCGGACGGGCAACATCGTCTACGTCTCCGGCCAGATCTCGTCGGACGCCAACGGCGTCGCCGAGGGCAAGCTCGGCGAGACCATGAATGTCGTGCAGGGCGGCAACGCCGCCGAACTGGCCGCGGTGAACTTCCTCAGCCAGATCGTCCACACGGCCGGCGTCGACCTCAGCAAGGTCAAGAAGGTGCTCAAGCTCACGGTGTTCGTGAACTCGACCCCTGATTTCGCCGAACACCACCTCGTCGCCAACGGCGCATCCAACCTCATCGTCGGCGTCCTGGGTGACAAGGGAAAGCACGCCCGCTCCGCCGTCGGCATGGTCGCCCTGCCGCTCGGCGCGGCCGTCGAAGTCGAAGGCATCATCGAAGTCGAGGACTGAGGCCCGCCGATACGAAACTGTCATGCGGGGGTGCTAGCGGCCGCCCGCTCGCAACCCCATATGACGGCTTGATCCATGTGCGCCAAACCAGTTTTCGATCGCCCCATCGCCCATCGCGGCCTGCATGACCGCGGGCGCGGCATCATCGAGAACACCGCCAGTGCCTTCGCCGCCGCGATCGCGAAGGGCTACGCCATCGAGTGCGATGTCCAGCTCAGCCGCGACGGCATCCCGATGATCTTCCACGACGACGACCTCGATCGCCTGACCGGCATCGAAGGTCCCGTCGGCAACCGGACGATGGCGGAGCTCGCGAGCTACAAGCTGCTCGACTCCGCCGCCGGCGACACGCCGCAACGCTTCACCGAGTTCCTGGCGCAGATCGCCGGACGGACCCTGCTCCAGATCGAGCTCAAGCAGCAGCCCAACCAGGCCGCCACCGAAGTCCTGGCGCAGACCGTGATGGATGCGCTCAAGGGCTATAGCGGCCCGGTGACCATCGAATCCTTCGATCCCAAGCTCCTCATCGAGGTGCGCAAGCGCGGCGCCAAGATGCCGCTCGGCATCGTCACCTATGGCTACGACGAACCCGAGTGGGACCAGCACCTGAGCGACAGCACCAAGTTCGTGCTCCGTCACCTGCTCCACTACCCGCTCAGCCGGTTCGAGTTCATCTCCTGTCGCGACCAGTCGCTCGACCTGCCCGCAGTCCGATTCTTCCGCGCCCTCGGCATCCCCGTGACCGCCTGGACCGTCAAAACCCCTGTGGCTGCTATGGCCGTGATCGGCAAGGCCGACCAGATCGTCTTCGAAGGGTTCGAACCGCCAAGTGCCTGACGCCCCGCTCAGCGCCAATGTCGTTGGCTCCGTCGCGGAGATTCCCGCCTCGGTGTGGAACGGACTGGCGCCGAGCCACGATGGCGTCGTGGACAATCCCTTTCTCGACCACGCTTTCTTCCTCGCGGCGGAGCAATCGGGCTCAGCCAGCGAGCGAACCGGCTGGCTTCCGCAACACCTGCTGCTGAGCGATGGCGCCGGCGATCCGGTCGGCGTCATGCCGCTATATCTCAAGTCGCACTCGCAGGGCGAATATGTCTTCGACCACGGCTGGGCCGACGCCTTCCAGCGCGCCGGCGGCGACTACTATCCGAAGCTCCAGTGTGCCGTACCGTTTACCCCGGTCACCGGCCCGCGCCTCCTCGCCCACGACGATGCTCACCGCACCGCCTTGCTCCGCACCGCGGAGCAGCTGGCGACTCGCAACAACGTCTCATCTGTCCATGCGACCTTTGTCGGCGAGGAGGAAGCAAACCTTGCCCGCGCCTCCGGCTGGCTGGTGCGGCACGACACGCAATACCACTGGCACAACCAGGGGTTTTCGAGCTTCGACGGTTTCCTCGAGACCCTCTCCTCGCGTCACCGCAAGGTTACGCGCCGCGAGCGCCGCGATGCCCTCGGCGCCGAGGGCCTGACGGTGAAATGGCTGACGGGCGCCGATCTTACCGAGACGGCCTGGGACCATTTCTTCGAATTCTACCAGGACACCGGCAGCCGCAAGTGGGGCCGGCCATACTTGAACCGCCGCTTCTTCTCGCTGCTCTCGGCCGCCATGGCCGACCGGATCCTGCTGATGTTCGCCTATGACGGCGACGAGCCGATCGCCGGCACGCTCAGCCTCATCGGGCACGACCGGCTCTATGGCCGCTACTGGGGCGCGACGCAGAACGTGCCGTTCCTCCACTTCGAGCTCTGCTACTACCAGGCCATCGACTACGCCATCGCGCACAAGCTGCAGGTCGTCGAAGCCGGGGCGCAGGGCGAGCACAAGCTGGCACGAGGCTACGAGCCGGCGACCACCCGCTCGGTGCACTGGATCGGCCACCCGGGCCTGCGCGATGCGGTGGCCCAGTTCGTTGCCCAGGAACGGGCATCCGTCGCGCGCGAACAGGAGCAGCTCGAGCGCTACACGCCCTTCAGACATGGGGAGCGCCAGTAGCATTGAGTTGCACCGCCGCTTCGGCTGTGGTTCCAAGTCATCAGCTAGACGAAAGGTCGTCCGGCGCAGTAATTTCCGCCTCAGCGAGGCCACACTGCCGGGGGAAGGAGTGCCCTGCCCCGGCTACGGAGACTGAATGAGCAAGCGCATCGCAATTGCGGCGATTGGAACGATGGGTGACGTGCAGCCCTTCGCGGCGCTGGCGCTCGCGCTCATGAAGCGCGGTCATTCGGTCGTCCTCTGCGCCACCAGCGATTTCGAGGGCTTCGTCACCGGACAGGGCATCGAGTTCGCCACGCTGGGCAGCGATATCCAGGCCTTCCTGCGCCAGAGCCAGTTCGACCTGGTGATGCAGAAGAACTCCCTGCTCTACGCGCCGAAGCTGCTGCGCGATGGCCAGAAGATCATGAAGGACGCCTGCCGGCATCTCTGGGCCACGGCTCAGGACGTCGACTGCATCGTCTTCCACCAGACCACCAACTTCGCCGTCGACGTCGCCGAAGCGCTGGATGTACCGGCGATCATGACTGCGTTCCAGCCGATCAATCCGACCGGCGAGTTCCCCTATTTCGGCTACGAGGGCCCTGCCCCCGAGCCGCTGTTCAACCGCATCAGCCTCGATCCGCTGTTCAACCGGCTGAGCTACGTGGTGCAGGCGGCTCACCAGAGCTACTACGATTTCCCACGCGACCGGATGCGGGCGAAGCTCCTTGGCCTGCGCAGCCGCAAGCGCTCAGGCTTTGCGAAGAATGCCCGCGGCGAGCCGATCCCGGCGCTCCACGCCTATTCCCGCACCATCTCCCCGCCGCCTGGCGATTGGCCCGAGACCACCACGGTCACCGGCTTCTGGCGCCTCGACGACACGACTGGCTGGGAGCCCGATGCGAGCTTCCGCCGCTTCCTCGATGCCGGCGATGCTCCGATCTACCTGGGGTTCGGCTCGATGCCGTGGGGCGCGCAGCGCAACACTGAGATCGTCACCAAGGCGCTGAGGGAATGGGGCGGTCGTGCCGTCGTCGGCAAGGGCTGGGGCGGCATCAAGGCCGAGGACCTGCCCGAGACGGTCTACTCAATCGACAAGGCCCCCCACACCAAGCTCTTCCCGCTGATGAAGGCCCTCGTCCACCACGGCGGCGCCGGCACTACCTATGCCGGCCTCTATGCCGGCAAGCCGACCTTCGTCGTGCCGCACTTCTTCGACCAGCCCTACTGGGGGCGGCGCGTCTACGAGCTTGGCTGCGGCCCCGCGCCAGTGAAGCTGAGGAAGCTCACGCCGAGCATCCTCGCCAACGCGCTCGATGAACTCGACACTGATCCCTCGTTCGAGATCGCGGCTGCCGAACTGCGCGAGAAGCTGATCCTCGAGGACGGCACGGGCCTCGCTGCCGATATCGTCGAGGAGACGATCGATACCTACCCCGGCAATTACTACGAACCCGACGAAGAGATGGGAGCCGCCTCGTGACCGCCTATGACCCCGCCAACATCTTCGGCAAGATCATCCGCGGCGAGATCCCGGCGCACAAGGTGTACGAGGACGCCGACGTGCTGGTGATAATGGATATCTTCCCGCAGTCGAAGGGCCACACGCTGGTCATCCCCAAGGCTGCATCGCGTAACCTCTTCGATGCCGATCCTGCCGTCCTCGCGAAGGCTATCGCGCATGTACAGCGTGTCGCCAACGCGGTGAAAACTGCACTCAGGCCCGACGGCATCCGCATCGCCCAGTTCAACGAAGCGCCGGCTGGCCAGTCGGTGTTCCACCTCCACTTCCACGTCATTCCTGCCTACGAGGGCGTAGAGCTCGGGCGCCACGGCCAGGGCAAGGCTGACGACGGGGAACTGGCCGAACAGGCCAAGGCCATCGCCGCACAGCTGAATTGACTCCTGCATCGCACCTCTTCCTCGGCCTCATGCTCACCGCCGCGGCCGGCATGATCGACGTCGTCGGTTTCATCGAACTCGGCGGCTTCTACACCTCGTTCATGAGCGGCAACACGACCCAGCTGGGCGCCGGCCTCGCGAGCATGGGGAGTTCCCCGCTGCTTCCGGCGAGCCTCATCGCCATGTTTGTCATCGGCAGCTTCATGGGCGCGCTCGTCTCCTCGCTCGGCGGCAGGCGTGGCCGCGTCGGGGTGCTGTCCATTGTCCTCGCCGGCCTTCTGCTTACCCTTACGCTGCACGCCAACGGCTTTTCGCCCGCGCAAGCCATGCTTGCGCTGGCAGCGGCCGCCGGGGCGCAGAACGCCGCCTTGCCGCACAGCGGCTCTGCTCGGCTCGGCACGACCTTCGTGACCGGCACGCTGTTCGCCGCCGGGCAGGATATGGCCCGCGCCGTTCGCCGCGAGGCGCCACCGTGGCGCTGGGTGCAGCACCTTCTCGTCTGGCTGTCGCTGCTGCTCGGGGCGGCCATCGGTGCCTTTGCCTACGGCCAATGGCAGGTCGGAGCCCTGATGGTTCCGGGTGCCGTGTACCTGCTGTTCTTCGTCGGCGACGTGGTACGAGCGCGCCGCTAGCCCCCAGCTTCCCGGCGAAAGCGGATTCTGGTAAGAGTCGGGTTACGTGATGCGTCACGCATCAGTTCGTCGACTCTGTGCACGAGACTTCACTGTCCAGGCATTAAACCGATGATGACCGCCGCCCAATTGCGGGCTGCCCGCGCCCTGCTCGGCATCGACCAGAAGACCCTGGCCGAGATGGCGCATGTTTCCCTTCCCACCATCCAGCGCATGGAAGCCAGCGACGGCACCGTCCGTGGCGTGGTCGATACCCTCACCAAGGTGATCGAGGCGCTGAACGAGGCCGGCGTCGAACTGGTCGGCGACAACGCCACCAGCGTCTCGGGCGGCCGCGGCGTGCGGCTCCGACGGCCTGCGAAGGAACCCGACCAGCCCTAACCCCCACCAGCCATAGACGACATAGCTCGCAACAGGGTGCACGACCCAATGGCCTCCACGGACTCCACCCCTCGCACTAGCCAGCCCGCCCTGACGGACCTTTTCACGCCCAAGCTCGTGACCGTGCTGCGCGAGGGGTATCGCGCGAGCGATCTGCGGGCTGATATCCTCGCCGGCCTCACCGTCGCAATCGTCGCCCTGCCCCTCTCGATGGCCATTGCCATCGCGTCGGGAACGACGCCCGAACGCGGGCTCTTCACCGCGGCCATCGGCGGCTTCCTGATCTCCGCCCTCGGCGGCAGCCGGTTCCAGATCGGTGGTCCTGCTGCCGCCTTCACCGTGCTCGTCGCCGGCACCATCGCGCGGCACGGCCTCGACGGCATGATGCTGGCCACCATCATGGCCGGCCTGATCCTCCTGCTGATGGGCGTGCTGCGGCTCGGCAGCTACATCAAGTTCATCCCCTACCCCGTCACCGTCGGCTTCATCTCCGGCATCGCGGTCATTCTGTTCATCGGACAGATCCACGACCTCCTCGGCCTCGCGATCCCCGATGGCGAGCCGGCCGACATCCTGCCAAAGCTCGAGGTCCTCGCCGGCTCGCTGGGCACCGCCAATCCGGCCGCCATCGGCATCGCGGCGCTCAGCATCGGCGTGATCCTCGCGCTCCGTAGATGGCGGCCGCACTGGCCGGGCATCCTCATCGCCGTAGTCGTCACCTCGCTCGCCACAGCGCTGCTCAGCCTGCCGGTGGAGACAATCGGCACGCGCTTCGGCGGCATTCCCAGCACCCTGCCGGCGCCGTCGCTGCCGCCGCTATCGCTGGAAAAGGTGCTGGCAGTCCTGCCCGATGCAATATCGTTCGCCCTGCTCGGCGCGATCGAGTCGCTCCTCTCCGCCATGGTGGCCGACGGCATGACTGGCCGCCGCCACCGCTCGAACATGGAACTGGTCGCGCAAGGCATCGCCAACATTGGCTCGGCCCTGTTCGGCGGCATCTGCGCCACCGGCACCGTCGCGCGCACGGCGACCAACGTGCGCTCCGGCGCCCGCAGCCCGCTGGCCGGCATGTTCCACGCCGTTTTCATCCTGCTGTTTATGCTGGTTGCGGCGCCACTCGCCAGCTACATCCCGCTGGCGGCGCTCGCCGGCGTGCTCGTCGTGGTCGCCTGGAGCATGGCTGAGCGACATGCCTTTGCGATCCTCGTCCGCACCTCCGCCGGCGACGCGATCGTGCTTCTCGCGACCTTCTTCCTCACCGTCTTCCGCGGCCTCACTGAGGGTATCGTGGTCGGCTTCGCGCTCGGCGCGCTGCTGTTCATCCATCGCATGGCGCTCTCGGCCAATGTCGAGACGCATGTGCCGCCGATCCCCGAGGACCAGGCGGACGACGCCGGCGCCGACCGGCACGCCTATGACCCGGCCATCGCGACGGATCCCGAGGTCGCCGTCTATCGCATCACGGGCGCCTTCTTCTTCGGTGCGGCAGCCACAGTCGGCGCCCTGCTCGATCGCATCGCGGACCAGCACCGTGCCTTCGTCGTCGATTTCTCGGCAGTGCCGTTCATCGATTCAACGGCCGCCAATACGATCCAGGGCGTGGCGCGGAAGGCCGAGAGGCACGGAGTGCTCCTCCTCGTCTCCGGCGCCACCCCGGCCGTCAGGAAGGCGCTGAACACTCACGGCGTCAACGCGCCCGCGGTGCTGTTCGAGCGCAGCATCGAGGATGCACTGGCCGCCGCGCACAAGGCACTCGCCGCCCGCAATCACGCCGTCCCGGCCTGATCCAAAAGCAAAAGGCCGGGACTGCTCCCGGCCCTTGCCTCACTTCCCTGCATGGGAACTCAGTTCTTTTCCTCGGCCGGCTTGTCCTCGGCCTTTTCGGCCTTGGCCTTGCGGGGCTTGGGCAGTGCCTTCGGCTTGGCCGGCCGCGGTGGCACCGCGATCAGCTCGAGCTTCGCATCGGGGCCGACACCGACCACCGCAACGGTGACCGAGCCGCCGTTGACCAGTTCGCCGAACAGCACCTGGTCGGCCAGCGGCTTCTTCACGTGCTCCTGGATCACGCGACCCAGCGGCCGTGCACCCATGCGCTCGTCGTAGCCGCGGATCGCCAGCCACTCGGCGGCCTCCGGCGTGAGTTCGATCGTGACGCCACGCTCCGCCAACTGGCCTTCCAGCTGCAGCACGAACTTCTCGACGACGCGGCGCACCACCTGCGGCGGCAGCGGGCCGAACGAGATGATGGCATCGAGGCGGTTGCGGAATTCCGGCGTGAACATCCGGTTGACCGCTTCCTCGTCGTCACCCTGCTCGCGCTTGCGGCCGAAGCCGATCGGCGACTTCTGCAGTTCCATCGCGCCGACGTTCGACGTCATGATCAGGATCACGTTGCGGAAGTCGACCGACTTGCCGTTGTGGTCCGTCAGCTTGCCGTGGTCCATCACCTGCAACAGGATGTTGAACAGGTCCGGGTGGGCCTTCTCGATTTCGTCGAGCAGCACCACGCAGTGCGGATGCTGGTCCACGCCATCGGTGAGCAGGCCACCCTGGTCGAAGCCGACATAGCCCGGAGGGGCGCCGATCAGCCGCGAGACGGTGTGGCGTTCCATGTACTCCGACATATCGAAGCGCAGGAGTTCCACGCCCAGCGTATCCGCCAGTTGCTTCGCCACCTCGGTCTTGCCCACGCCGGTCGGGCCGGTGAACAGGTAAGAGCCGATCGGCTTTTCCGGTTCGCGCAGCCCGGCACGAGCCAGCTTGATCGCCGACGAAAGCGCGGTGATCGCCTCGTCCTGCCCGAAGACGACGGTCTTGAGACTGCTCTCGAGATTAGACAGCAGTTCCGCGTCGGACTTCGACACCGACTTCGGCGGGATACGGGCCATCGTTGCGACGGTCTGCTCGATCTCCGCGACGTCGATGATGGCCTTGCGGTTCTCCGGCGTCAGTAGCATCTGGCTCGCGCCCGTCTCGTCGATCACGTCGATCGCCTTGTCGGGCAGCTTGCGGTCGTTGATGTAGCGAGCGCTCAGCTCCACCGCGGCCTTCAGGGCGTCATCGGTGTACTTGAGCTTGTGATAGTCCTCGTAATACGGGCGCAGCCCCTTCACGATCTCGATCGCATCGGGGATCGAGGGCTCGTTGACGTCGATCTTCTGGAAGCGCCGGACCAGGGCCCGGTCCTTCTCGAAGAACTGGCGATATTCCTTGAACGTGGTCGAGCCGATGCAACGGATGGCGCCGGAAGCCAGTGCCGGCTTCAGCAGGTTCGATGCATCGAGCGCGCCTCCCGACGTAGCGCCGGCGCCGATCACGGTGTGGATCTCGTCGATGAACAAGATCGCGTCCGGATGCTTCTCCAGCTCCTTCATCACGGCCTTGAGCCGCTCTTCGAAGTCGCCTCGATAGCGCGTGCCGGCCAGCAGCGAGCCCATGTCGAGCGAGTAGATGGTCGCCTCGCGCAGCACTTCCGGAACGTCGCCTTCGACGATCTTGCGGGCGAGGCCCTCGGCGATGGCAGTCTTGCCGACGCCGGCGTCACCCACATAGAGCGGGTTGTTCTTGGACCGGCGGCAGAGGATCTGAATCGTCCGGCGCAGCTCGGAGTCGCGGCCGATCAGCGGGTCGATCTTCCCGGCCCGCGCCTTTTCGTTGAGGTTGACGCAGAAGTCGGCAAGCGCCGAACTCTGGCCGTTGCCGGAGCGCTCGCCGTCTTCACCCTGGCCGCTGCCGGCCGGGTTCTCGGCGCCACGCACGCGGCGCTCCTCGCTCGGGCCGGACTTGGTGATGCCGTGCGAGATGAAGTTCACCGCATCGAGCCGCGTCATGTCCTGCTGCTCGAGGAAGTAGGCAGCATGGCTCTCGCGCTCGGCAAAGATCGCGACGAGCACGTTGGCACCCGTAACCTCCTCCTTGCCGGAGGACTGGACGTGGATGACGGCGCGCTGGATCACGCGCTGGAAAGCGGCAGTCGGGCGAGCGTCCTGCCCGTTGGGCACGACGAGGCTGTCGAGCTCCTCGTTGATGAAGTCCTCGAGATCGGACTTCAGCGCTTCGATATCGACGTCGCAACCGGTCAGCACCGCGATGGTGTCACGGTCGTCGGTGAGGGCAAGCAGCAGATGCTCCAGCGTCGCGAACTCATGGGCACGCTCGCGCGCCAGGTTCATCGCCTGATGGAGGGCCTTCTCAAGTCCGCGGGAGAAAGAGGGCATATGTCGGTTCCTATTGCTTTTCCATCACGCACTGCAGCGGATGCTGGTTCTTGCGAGCCGCATCCATGACCCGTGTGACCTTGGTCTCCGCCACTTCGAACGGATAAACGCCACACTCTCCCACGCCCTGGTTGTGCACATGCAGCATGACCCGCATGGCATCTTCCCGGGTCTTGTTGAATACGTCCTGCAGGACCAAGACGACGAACTCCATGGGAGTGTAGTCATCGTTGAGCAGCAGCACCCGATAGAGGCTGGGCCGCTTGTTCCTGGTCTTGGGCTTGGTGATGGTGCCCGTGTCTTGCTTGCTTCCGCCGTTCCCCCGGCCATCCTCGCCGTCGTCTCCGGCACCCATCAGAGGTTTCGCTACGCCTGTCGGCGCGGTCTCCACGGCTGGGGCGGCACGCATGGCTCGGGTCTGGGAGAGGTCGGTTCGAAGCAGCATGGTGAGGTCATTATGTAGGCTAAGTGCTCCGCTTGTTAAGTGCCCAAGTACCTAAACTTTGGAGCAGGTGGGCCCTGCGGCCGCCTCCTCACCAAGTGCCCGGAAAGCATCGCATTTTAGCGAAATGGTAAGGCGCACTGCCTAAGCTTGGGGTCGACAGGGAGCGTGTCGGGTCCGGTTTGGGAGGGCCAGCCTCGCTTCTCCAAAGTGTAGAGTACGGGCGGTGTTAGCGCCCGAGTGTAGTTGGAGTACCGGGTGCTTTCGTCGAAGCATTTTTCCCACTTGCGCGAGCTTCTTCCTCGTGTGGCGGCCGCGATCCTGATGGCGGCAGCCCTGCTGCTTCCGGTCATTTCTGCTGCTGAAGCCGCCTCGGTGCCACGAAAATACGCCGGCATCGTCCTCGACGCGAAGTCAGGCAAGATCCTCTACGAAGAGAACGGGGACGCGGCGCGCTATCCGGCGTCGGTCACCAAGGTGATGACCCTCTACGTCCTGTTCCAGGAGCTTGAGGCCGGTAACATTACCTTGAAGACGAAGTTCAACGTCTCGAAGTACGCCGCCTCCGCGGTGCCGACCAAGCTCGGCATCAAGGCCGGATCGACCATCACCGTCGAGAACGCGATCAAGGCTCTGGTCACGATCTCCGCCAACGACATCGCGCGGGTGATCGCCGAGAACATCTCGGGCTCCGAGACTGCCTTCGCGCAGCGCATGACGTCCACGGCACGCGCACTCGGCATGGCTCACACCACCTACAAGAACGCATCGGGCCTGCCCAATCCGGGCCAGGTCACGACGGTCCGCGACCAGGTGCTGCTCGGCGCCGCCGTCTACATGCACTTCCCCAAGTACTACGAGTACTTCCAGACCAAGTCCTTCTCCTACGGCAAACGGACCTACGGCAACCACAACCGGCTGCTCGGCTCGAACGGCGTGGACGGCATCAAGACCGGCTACACCAATGCCTCCGGCTTTAACCTGCTGACCGCGGCGCGCACCGATGGCCGCCACATCGTCGTCGCCGGCTTCGGCTTCGATTCCAGCGGCAAGCGCGACGCCAAGGTGCGCGAGCTGGTCAAGAAGTACCTGCCCAAGGGCCGCAGCGGCGGCTATCTCGACGTCGCCGTGATCCCGCAGCCGGGCCGCAAGGGCGCTACCGTCATGGTCGCGTCCGCCGACCCGACGCCGGTGATGCCGCTCCCCTACCCGTCCTTCCGCCTGAATGGCGGCACCGTTTCCGTGGCCGCGCAGATGCAGCCAACCGAAGCTACCCAGCAGCCGGACGACATTACCGTCGCGTCGATCGGCGAAGCCGCGCCCATGCCCAGCACACGTCCGGCCGACCTCGGCTTCGACGAGGCCGTTCAGGCCGCCCAGTCGCTGGCGCAGCCTGCTGCCGTGGCGGCAGCTCCGGAACCCGATCGTCCGCTCGACGTCATCGGTGCCTGGCTCAGCGACACCTTCTCGCTCGGCGCTGCACCGACTGCGCTTGGCCAGACTGCGCCTTCCGCCCCGCTCCTGCCGCCCGTCGGCATCGGCGAGGAAGGCGAGCCGCTCGATCTCATGACCTCTGGCAGCACCGCCGTTGCGGCCACGCCGGTGGAAAACCAGCCTGCCCCGGCACCGATTGCGGTGGCCGAAGCCCAGCCCGAGCCGGCCGCCTCGCAGCCGACCGGCTGGATCGTCCAGATCGGCGCCTCGCCGACCGAAGGGGGCGCGAACTCGCTGATCAGCGACGCTTCTTCGAAGGTCGGCACCCTCGGTTCCATGAAGCCCTACGTCGAGCGCTTCGAGAAGAACGGGCAGGTGTTCTTCCGTGCCCGCTTCAGCGGTTTCGTCGGTCGCGATGATGCGGCCGGCGTGTGCAACGAGATGAAGAAAGCAAAGATGAGCTGCCTGGCAATGCAGTCCTAAGCATGCAGAGCAGCCGCCCAGGGAAGCGAATTTGTGGCCTGTGTTGGAGTAGCCCAAATGAGCGATACGTCTAGTCTGACTGAACTCGCCCGGTTTGTAGGGCAGTCGAGCCTCGCATCCGAAGATGCCGTTGTCCGCAGGCAGGCGGTCAATGCCATGGTGATGCGCTTTAACCCGCAGCTGCGGCGACGCGGCGTCGGTGACCTGCTGGCCGTGGTGATGGCGTTGAGCGCCCGTACCCGCCGCATGCTCATGCCGCAGGTTGGCATCGAACTCGACGTCTTCGGGCCCGATGGCTCGCGGGCGGTCCGGGTCACCCTGCCCTTCCGGCCGCACTGATCCGCGCTATTCGCCGGCCATATGCTCGAACTTGGCCGGCTCGCTGGCGCTGGCGGCCAGTGCCTTCTCGCCCTCGATGCGCGACTTGGCCCGTTCGCTCAGCGGCAGGCGCAGGGCATCAACCAGCGCGCGGTATTCCTGACGCGCGCTGAGGTGGGACATCGACGGCAAGCCGCCGAGCATCTCCTCGTCCAGCGGGTCGAACACCGTCATCCCGGTCGGAAACAGCGACCGGAAGATCACGCGCTCCGCGATGCCGTCCGCCACCCGGCACCCCAACCGCACCGCGATCTTCTCGATCGCCGACTGGACGATCTTGGTCGAGCGCGACGGCAGCATGGAAATGCGGTTGCGGACGATCACCCAGTCAATGGTGCGACCGTCGATCGAAAGCCTCTCCGTGCGGGCGCGCTGCACCAGCCGCGCATAGTGGCTCATCTCGCGCGGGTCGCCGGTCACGGGATCCACATGTGCCATCACGTCGAGGTCGATGATCGAGTCATTGAGCGGCGTCACCAGCGTGTCGGCCAGTGAATGCGCCAGCCGGGTCAGGTGGGTATCGAAGCCGGGCGTGTCGACGATCAGGAAATCGGCGTCGCCCTCAACCTCGATGATCGCCTGCCGGAACAGGTCGAACTCGACCCGCTGGTTCTCCTTGACGGAGTCGGATTTCGACAGCGGCAGGTGGAAGTGCGTCGCGTGCGGCAGCTTCAGGTCGTGCGCCTGGGCCCAGTTGCGCCGGTTGCGGACGTAGTGGGTCAGGGTCTGCTGGCGGCTGTCCACGTCGATCGAGGCGACGCGGAAGCCCTGGTACATCAGAAAAACGGCAAGGTGAAACGCGGTGGTGGACTTGCCCGAACCACCCTTCTCATTGCCCACGACAATGACGTGCGTCCCCGCACCGGCCATGCTTCATCCTCTGCCGATCCCCTACCCGACGCCCATTGGGGATTCGACGTTGCCTGCCCTGCGCAAAAAGAATGGTCGGATCAGCCCGCGCGTTTCAAGGGGTGTTCGTCGATGCTATTGCATCGAACTCGACTGGACGTGTCCTTAAAGTCGCGCTTCTAGCTCTAGTCGATCGGCAAGAAACAGCGTCTGGCCGCGCAGATTACTCTCGTAGACGAAATCGCGCAGCGACGGGCTCTCCGTGACGAAACGCGCGAAATCGCCGACGATCGCCACGCGGAACCCGTAGTTCTGGAACTTCTGCAGAACCGCACCAGCGAGGCCGGTGCTGAGCCAGAAGAAGTCGTCCGGCAGCAGTTCGGCCGGAAACACCACGAGATCGACGTCCTGCCCGTAGGTTTCCCCGATCACATCGATGGCCTCGCGCTCCGAGGTCAGGGGCGCACCCTCGTACCAGGCCGACTTGATGTTGCCGATAGTCTCGAAACGCATCAGATCAATCCCAGTTTTGCCAGTTCCTCGGCCAGTTCGACGGAACCCCCATCCTCGAACCCGCCATGCGACAGGTCGGCCGGCGCGTCCTTGGGGTCAAGGTAGCGCCACCCCTGGAACGGCGACTTCGGGCGCGGCACGGTCCGCACCATGTCGGGCGCCATGATGATGTCGCAGCATTTGAGGCCCTGGTCGTCCACGGCCTCGGCCAGACGGAGGATCGGCTGGCGGCAGCGCACGACGCCTGAGATCACCCAGTAGATCGAGCCCTGCCCTTCCATCTCGTCGCGACGCTTCGGCATCGTCCGCGTGCGGTGGACGTGTACGTTCTCGCCGTAGTCGGCCCCCCACCAGTGCGCACGCTCCTCGCGATAACTCTCCAGCTCCTCCAGCGTCGAAACGCCGACGCAGAGCTTTATCATATGCATCATGCGTTGCCGGCCGCGTCCCGCTTGGCGAGGATGATGTCGATCTCGTCGTGCTCGACCACCCACGGCTCCTTCACCGCTTCGGCGAACCACTCCTGGAACGCCGGCAGTGCGTAGATCGCCTCGACATATTCCTGGGCCGCGTCGCTCACCGGCAGCTCATATGTGCGGATGCGGGTGGCCACGGGCGCGAACATCGCATCGGCGGCGTTGAACGAGCCGAACAGATACGGACCGCCGGACCGGTTCGTCAGATCGCCCCAGATGCGCTCGATGCGCTTCAGGTCGTCGGCCACCGCGTCCACATCGACCTTGCCGGGATGCGAAGCGCGCAGGTTCATGGGCGCGGCATTGCGGAGCGCCGAGAAACCACCATGCATCTCCGCCGCGGCGGCACGCGCCAGCGCTCGCTCCACCCGGTTGGATGGCCAGATGCCTTTGGCCGGGTACTTGTCGTTCAGGTACTCGATGATGGCGATGGTTTCCGGCACGACGACATCCCCGTCGACCAGCACCGGCACCTTGCCGCTCGGCGACTTCTTCCGGATGTTCGCCTGCCAGCCCTCGCCATTCAGCAATGCCAGTTCCTCGTCGAACGGGATGCCGAAATGCTTCAGCACCAACCAGGCGCGGAGCGACCAGCTCGAGTAGTTGCGATTGGCGAAGATCAGTTTCATCGGGGAGCCTCAATGCGGAAGGGCGCCGAGTGGCCCGGCGCCCTTCCAAAACTCTCTACTATCGAAGACCATTCAGGTCCAGTTGCGCTCCGTCCTAGGCGCCGGCAACGATAGTGAAGACAAGCGACATTGCCAGCAAACACACCAAGGTCCACGAGACTGTGGGGAGTGCCGAACGCCACCAGGCAGTCTTTGAATCTACGTTCATCAAAGCTCCTCTTTGCCGTTCTCATGCACTGCCGCAACCACCAACGGTGACGGAATTGCGACAGTAATGATTCGTTAACTCGACAACGGGGTGGTTGGGAAGTGGCGGGAAAGCCACAGTGGACAGGTCGAGTATTCCGTCGAGCGGAACGCTAGAACAGACCGAACCAGAGCCCGGCGAGACCGAGAAAGGCAAAGAAACCAATCACATCCGTGATCGTCGTGACGAACACCGAGGATGCGATGGCGGGGTCCACCTTCAGCCGGTCCAGTGCGAGCGGCACCAGAATTCCGGCGGAGCCGGCCGCCAGCATGTTCACGATCATCGCGAGCCCGATCACGATGCCCAGCCCCGGATTCATGTAGCGCAGCCAGGTCACGCCGCCGATCAGCACGGCAAAGATGCAGCCGTTGAGAAGCCCGCCCGTGATCTCGCGCGTAACCAGCCGCCGCACCCGGCTCGGGTCGAGATCGCGGGTGGCCAGCGCCCGGACGGTCACCGTCATCGTCTGTGTGCCGGCATTGCCGCCCATCGAGGCGACGATCGGCATCAGCGCGGCCAGTGCCACCATCTGCTCGATCGTGGCGTTGAACAGGCTGATGACGAAGGAGGCGAGAATGGCGGTGACGAGGTTCACCATCAGCCACGGCGCGCGGCTACGCACCGTCGACAGCACCTTGTCGGAGATCTCTTCGTCACCAACGCCGCCGAGCAGCTTGATATCCTCGGTGGCCTCCTCGTGGATGACGTCGACGATGTCGTCGACCGTCAGCACGCCGACCAGCCGCTTGTTCTCGTCGACGACGCCGACCTCGACGAGGTCGTAGCGCTCGAAGTCGCGCGCCGCCTCTTCCTGATCCTCGGTCGCGTCCACGGTCAGGACGTCGTGGTTCATCAGGTTCTCGATCCGCACCTGCCGCTTGGCGCGCAGGAACTTGTCGAGCGGGATCGTGCCGAGCACGCGGTAGCCGGGATCGACGACGTAGAGCTGGTAGAACTCGTCGGGCAGCTCCTTCTCGGCGCGCAGGTAGTCGATGGTCTGCCCGACGCTCCAGAACGGCGGGATGGCGATGAACTCCGTCTGCATGCGGCGGCCGGCGGAGTCTTCGGGGAAGTCGAGGCTGCGCTTCAGGCTGAGCCGCTCGAAGGCGGGCAGCTGGGCCAGCACTTCCTCGCGGTCGCCGGCATCCATGTCCTCGAGGATGTAGACGGCGTCGTCATTGTCGAGGCTGGCGACACCACGCGCCACTTCCTCGTTGGGCAGTTCGTCGATGAGGTCGGCTCGGACGGAGTCGTCGACTTCCGTGAGGGCGAGGAAGTCGAACTTGTCGCCCAGCATCTGGACCAGTGCGACGCGTTCGTCTGCCTCCAGCGCCTCCAGCACGTCGCCCGCATCGGACGCGTGCAGCGGCTCCATCATCTCGGCGAGATCGTGCTCGTCGCCGGCCGCCAGGTGCGCACGCAGCCGCTCCAGCCACTCCGGATTGAGGTGATCCTCGGAGTCGCGAAAAGCGTTCGGGTCCGGCCGGGTTTCCCCAAGTTCGGCAGTGTTGGATTCGTCGGTCATGGAGACCCCGGGAGGCTGGCGCTTCGGGTTAAGGCTGGTGTAGCCAATCGGCTCGCAATGCGCCAGACTTGGCGGCAGGTCGACAGTCGCTTTTTGCTTTGATGCGAGGGAGATGGCGAATGGCGCGTGAAGCCGAGATCGAGCGGATGCTGCGGCTTTGTGCCAAGCGAGGCCTGCCGGAGGTCACGCAGTCGACGAGCTACGGCGCGCCGTCGATCAAGGTGAAGTCGAAGAACTTCGCCTCCGTGCGCGGCCCGCAGGAGATGGTGCTGCACTGCCCGCTCGAGCAGAAAGACCTGCTGATGGAGATGGCACCCGACGTCTACTGGCAGACTGACCATTTCAAGGGCTGGCCCGGCCTGCTGGTGCGCCTCGAAGTCATCAGCGACGAGGAACTGACGCTCCGCCTCGAGGACGCTTGGCGTTTCCGCGCGCCGAAACGGCTCGCCGATGCTTATGCCCAGACCCGCTCGACGGCGACTAGGGGGTAAGGTCCTTCGGCGGCTCGAGGCCGTTGATGAGGGACGCCGTCGTCACCGTGTTGGCGAGCAGGCATACGATCGTCATCGGCCCCACGCCGCCGGGAACGGGCGTGATGGCGCCCGCAACTTCCGACGCCGCTGCATAGTCGACGTCGCCGAGGAGCCGGGTCTTGCCCTCTCCGCGCTCCGGCGCCGGGATGCGGTTGATGCCCACATCGATGACCGTGGCGCCCGGCTTGATCCAGTCGCCCTTGATCATCTGCGGGCGGCCCACAGCTGCAACCACGATGTCGGCCTGCCGCACGACATCGGCCAGGTCCTTGGTCTTCGAGTGCGCGATCGTCACGGTGCAGTTCTCGCGCAACAGCAGCTGCGCCATCGGCTTGCCCACGAGGTTGGAGCGACCGACGATCACCGCATTCAGCCCCGCGAGGGAGCCGAGCGTATCGCGCAGCAGCATCAGGCAGCCGAGCGGCGTGCACGACACCGGTCCCGGCAGGCCGATCTGCAGCTTGCCGACGCTGGCGGGCGTAAAGCAGTCGACGTCCTTGTCCGGCGAGATGGTGGCGATGACCTTGTTCGGATCGATCTGCCTGGGCAGAGGCAACTGCACCAGGATGCCGTGAATGGCTGGATCGGCGTTCAGCTTGCCAACGAGCGCCAGCACCTCAGCTTCGGAGGCATCCTCGGGCAGTTCGTATTTTTCGGAGTGCATGCCGACTTCGACGGTCTGCTTGGCCTTCTGGCTGACGTAGATCTCGCTGCCGGGATCGTGCCCGACGATCACTACCGCGAGGCCGGGCGTGATGCCGTGATCGCGCTTCAGCCGTTCGACATGGCCGGCGATGCGGGCGCGCAGGCCCTCGGCGTAGGTCTTCCCGTCGATGATCCTGGCGGTCATAGCGACACTCCTGTTGGCGCCGCCGATATGACCCAAGTCGTCAGCCGGCGCAACTAGTAGGGCGCGCGGATAGTGATCCCCTCCGCTTCCAGCGCCTGCCGGACGGCACGGGCTATCGCCACCGCCTCTTCAGTGTCGCCGTGAATGCAAAGGGAGGTCGCACGGGTCTCGATGACGCTGCCATCGATGGCGACGAGTTCTCCCGCCTTCGCGAGCCGCACCGCTCGTTCCGCGATTGCCCCGACATCGTGCAGCACCGCACCCGGCTGGGCGCGCGGCACCAGCAGCCCGTCCGGCTGATAGGCGCGGTCCGCGTAGGCCTCGATCACCACGGGATAGCCAAGTGTCTCCGCGACCTCGACCTGCGCACTGTTGTCGATGGCGAGAATGGCCAGGTCGGAAACGAGTCCGGCCACCGACGCGAAGCAGAGTGCCGCCACAGCCGGCTCCTCGGCCGCCATGTTGGCGAGGGCGCCGTGCAGCTTGAGGTAGCGGACATCGACGCCCTCCTCCTCGCCGATCTCGACCAGCAACCGCACCTGCGAACGAACCTGCTCGTCGAGCTCGTCCGGCGGAAGCACCACCCTTCGCCGCCCAAAATTCTCGCGATCGGCAAAGCCGGGATGGGCTCCGACGGCAACGCCCCGCGCCTTCGCCGCCCGCAGCGTCCTCCGCATCGTCTCGGCGTCGCCGGCATGGCCGCCACAGGCGATGGAGGCGGACGAGACGATGTCGAGCAGCGCTTCGTCGCCGGGCATGCCTTCACCAAGGTCGGCGTTGAGGTCGAGCGTCGTCATCGGCGAATTCCCTGCGCGTGCGTCACGGTGATCGGCATGAAGCGGACCTCGGCCCCCGGCGGCAACTGGGCGAAGCGGTCGAGATCCGCCGCAATCACCGTTGCAATGCGCGGATAACCGCCCGTCGGCTGATGGTCGCGCATCAGGACGATTGGCGTTCCATCACCGAGGATCTGGATATCGCCCGGCACGATCGCATCCGACGCCAGCGACAGGATCCTTGCTTCGGCGAACACGCCTGCCTCGTCCCTGAGCCTCACGCCCATGCGGTCCAGCTGCGGCGAGATCCGGAACGGCTGCGAGATGAAGCGCTCACGCCGCTCGTTCTCGAACAGGTCGGCGTGAATGCCCCAGACGATGCGGATCGGTCCATCGACCTGTTCGGCCGGACGCGGATGCGGCCCCGGTCGTCCGGCGACGGAGGCGCCAAAGCCGATCACGTCGCCCGCGGCCAGCGCCCTGCCCTCCAGCCCGCCCAGGCCGCCGATCGAACTGGTCGCGCGGCTGCCGAGCACAATGGGAACATCGATCTCGCGGTCGAACCGGACATACCCGTAATTGCCGCCGGTGCCCGGCGTGATGTCCACAATTGCCCCGACCTTCAGGATCGCACGGGTGGGCCACGGCTGCGCCTTTCCATCGATGCTGAGCTTGAACGCCCCGCCATCGAAGGCGGCACCGAGCGAGCCGCCTTCCACCCTAAAGCCGAGTCCGGCGGAGGTGAACTCGACACCCGTCGCGCCAACGCCCCCAAGCCACTTTCCCGCTCTCTCGAACGCGCCCTGGTCCATCGATCCCGACGCCGAAACGCCGAAGCGAAGCCAGCCTGGCCGCCCGGCGTCCTGCAGGGTGGTCAACGGCGCGGCGCGAAGGATGCGGATCGTGGGCATCAGGCGCTCACGAACCGGACATAATCGCCCGCCCGCACCGGAACCGGCGGGTCGCGGGACGGATCGAAATTGCGGAACGGGGTGTGCCCGACAACGTGCCAGCCAGTGGGAATGGCAGTCGACGTGATGGCGGTCTGCCCAGCCGCGAACAGCACCGTTCCGGCGGGAACCTGTCGCCGCACGATCTGCCGTCGCGGCACGACCAGCTTGGGGTCGTGCATGCCGCAGTAGACGAAGCCGGGGGCAAAGCCCGTCGACAGCACCCGCAGCGGCGACGCGTTGTGCGCCAGCACGAAGGCATCCCTCGAGAGCCCCAGCGTCTCGCCTAGCTCGGCAAGATCCTCCCCGTCGAACACCGCCTCGATGACATGCTCGCTGGCCGCATGGGGCGCTTCGCCCGGGCGAGCCACCAGCAGCCTCACCTCACCGGCAAGCTGGTCGAATCCGATGGCCGAGGGATCGTAGCGCAGCAATACCGAGATCAGGTTCGGGACGATCTCCAGCACGCCCGGCAGCGCCTCGGTTTCCGCAAGCCCGGCGAACCGAATCGCCGACAGGTTGGCCTCGTCCGTCAGGCCGTCGCCGAAGCGCACCAGCAGCCCGCTGTCGCCGAGCGGCATGATCGTCGGCGTCAATTTGCGTGCATCCCGAAGGCCATGCCGTGAACTAGCACGCGGCTTGCGGGCTGTCGCGCCACTCGCTACAGCCTCTCACATGCCCATTCCTGGAAGCAGCGTCACTGTTGAAGGCCACGCCATCGTCTCGGTCGACGGGATGATCGCCGCCGCCGACGGCAGCATGCCGCCCGAGTTGCGCAGCGATGCCGACTGGAAGTTCTTCCAGGCGGCGCTCGATCGCTCGGCCCTCGTGGTGCTGGGCCGGCTCGGGCATGACCGTCACCCCAATCCTGGCCGCCGCAGATTGGTGCTCACACGGTCAGTGGCCGACCTCGCTCCCGATCCGAAGGACCTGCTGGCGACGTTCTGGAATCCCGCGGCGATGGACGTCCAGACCCTTCTTGCCCGCCTCGAAATAGGTAGTGGCACAATTGCCATTACGGGGGGCACCGGCACCTTCGACCTGTTCCTGCCTTACTATGACCGATTCGTCCTTTCAGAAGTCCGTGGCCTGACCCTTGAAGACGGAATCCCGTGCTTCACCAAGGGTCACCCGCGTTTTGTACTTCCCGGCGCGGGTCTCGAGGCACGGGATATGGAACTGATCGACCGCGGAGTCGTTCAGACGTATTGGGTGCATCCGTAGTCTGCGTTACGGGTTTGCCACATGACTAACGTTGTCATAACGCAGCGGTATGCACCTTGCGACAATCGGAGGCCACCCGAGGTTAGCAATGCAAGTACTCTCATTCGTAGTCACCCCCAGCAACGATCGCTGGGTTCTTTCTGTCGGTCGAACCATGCTCGGCAACCACCCCACGTCCGAGCGTGCCCTGCGTGCGGCATTCGACATGTCGCGTCGGACTGGCGGGGATAATCGTATCTTCCTCGCCAACCAGGACGGCAGCATGATCCAGCAGGAGCGGATACAAAGATCGGCCTAAGGGGCCAGGTGAAAACGAAGGGCGCCAGAAGGCGCCCTTTTTCTTTGCAGCCTCTGTCACGGCTCCAGATGACAGAGCCGGTCCACCAACCGAAAGCGCAATCCGTCGGGGGCGGCATACGTTACATCATCGACCTCGAAGACCGCGATGTAGCGCGACCGAGCAAAGGCGATGACTTCGCCGTCACTATCCAGCGTGGCGTCGTCGTCCGTAAGGATGACCCTCCTACCGGCTGCAACGGCATCCACATACTCGCCGATCTTGGCTCCGATATTCTTGTGTTCGTGTCGCTTGAAGGGGTCGTGGTAGCTAAGCCCGGTGAGCCAGTGTTTATGCACACACGGCAAGGCGGCTCCGTCCACAACCGCGAACCACCAACCCTGTCGTCCGGTTGCCTTCTTGGTCTCCACCGACAGGTCCCTCCCCCAAAGTGGACCACTAAGCGAAATCTGGCGGGCAGGGAGGGATTCGAACCCCCGGAACGCTTGCACGTTCGCCGGTTTTCAAGACCGGAGCAATCAACCGCTCTGCCACCTGCCCGACGCTCTCGCGTTTAGCGGGAGCCGTCCATCAGGGCAAGAGCAGCGTCGAACCCGTGGTGTTTCGCGCTTCGAGGGCGCGATGCGCCCCGACCGCTTCGGCCAGCGGCCAGGTCTGGTCGATGGCGATCTCCAGCTTGCCAATGCCGATGAGATTGAACAGCGCGCTGGCGGCGGTGCGCAGGTCGTCGGCGGTGCGGAAGTAGCTGGCCCCGGTCGGGCGTGTCACATACAGCGAGCCCTTCTCGGCCAGCACGCCGAGCTTCGGGATGGACACCGGCCCCGAGGCGTTGCCGAAGCTGACCATCAGGCCACGGACCTTCAGGCAATCGAGCGACGGCTCGAATGTTGCCGCGCCAATGCCGTCGTAGACTACGTCGACACCCTTGCCACCGGTGAACTCCTTCACCCTCGCGACGAAATCATCGGTCTTGTAGTTCACCGCGAGATCGGCGCCGTTCCGGCGGACGATCTCGCATTTCTCGTCCGATCCAGCCGTGCCGATAACCCTTGCACCGATGGCCTTGGCCCATTGGGTCAGGATCTGCCCGGTGCCGCCGGCAGCAGCGTGCACGAGGATTGTCTCGCCAGCCTTGAGGGCATGGGTCCAGTGCAGAAGATAGTAGGCCGTGGCACCCTTGAGCAGGGCGGCAGCCGCTACCTCGTAGCTCACGGCCACCGGCAGGTGCACGGCCTTCTCGGCCGGCAGCAGGCGTTCCTCGGCGTAGGCGCCGACCGGTCCCTGGTAGGCCACGCGGTCGCCCACGGCGAAGCCGGTGACACCGGGGCCGACGGCGACCACGTCGCCTGCTCCCTCGTTGCCGGCGACAAAGGGCAACGGCGTCTTGTAAAGCCCGGTACGCTGGTAGACGTCGACGAAGTTGAGCCCGATCGCCCGGTTGCGGATCCTCAGTTCACCGGGACCGGGCGCTCCCACCTCGATGTCCTCGAACTGGAGCTTTTCCGGTCCACCATATTCGCGAATGACGAAGGCGCGGGTCATGTCACTTTCTCGGCGCTGACTTGGGCTTCGAGCGCGCCCGTGACGCAGAGGTCGACTTCGGCTTGCGGGCTGCCAGAGCCTCCGACGGCACAGCAGCCGCTGACTTCAGCGGCGTGCTGCCCCCTGCCCGCTTCAGCTTGCGCTCCTTGGCGAAGATGTTCACGGCTTCGACCAGCACCGAGAAGGCCATGGCCGAGTAGATGTAGCCCTTGGGAATGTGGAACCCGAGCCCGTCTGCGACCAGCGAGGTGCCGATCAGCAGCAGGAAGGCCAGCGCCAGCATCTTGGTGGTCGGGTGCTTGGCAACGAAATCGGCCACCGGCCCGGACGCCACGAACATCACGCCGACGGCGACGATCACCGCGGCAATCATCACCTCAACATGGTCGGCCATGCCTACCGCGGTGACGATCGAGTCGATCGAGAACACGAGGTCGATGACGATGATCTGGCTGATGATGGCCGCGAACGCCATCGAGGCAGTTTTCTTGAGGTTGTCCTCTTCCTCGTGCGGCTCCTCGATCTCGGCGTGCATCTCGTGCGTCGCCTTGTAGATCAGGAAGGCGCCGCCCACGATGAGGATCAGGTCCTTCCAGGACGGGGCGAAACCGAGAATGTCGAAGGCCGGCTGCGTCAACCCGATGATCCAGGAGATCACCAGCAGCAGCGCGATGCGGAAGATCAGCGCCAGCGACAGGCCGAGACGCCTGGCCCGGTCAGCCTGCTCTTTGGGCAGGCGCGACACCAGCACCGAGATGAAGACGATGTTGTCGATGCCGAGGACGATCTCCATCGCGGTCAGGGTCAGGAAGGCAGCCCAGACGTTGGGATCGTAAAGCAGTTCCAGCATCGACTTCTCCGTTCAGATCTCTGGCAGGCCGCCATAACTAGGATGGAGCGCCCGCAGTTGGAAGAGTGCGCATTAAAGAGTTCATCGGGTGTGGTTTTTCATCGCAGCCACGGCGCGTGGGACAATCAGGCTTTGCCGCGCCTGTTACGTGCCTGTTCTCACTGCTAGACTTGCGTCGACCCGCTACTCCAGGAACTTCCCCAATGGACTCCTTCTCGCCGATCCCCGCCCTCGCCGGAGGGGTGCTCATCGGTCTTGCCTCCGCTTTGCTCTGGCTGGGCAACGGGCGCATCGCCGGCATCTCCGGCCTCTTCGGCCAGTTGCTGCCGCCGGCGCGCACCGTGGTCTGGCGGCTGCTGTTCCTCGTCATGCTGGTGCTGGGAGCTCTCGGCGCGTCCTATCTGTTCCCGGGCCTCGGCGTCGGCGGGCCCGGTGGCCAGCCCGCACAGCTCGCATCGCCCCCGCCGGGCTGGGCGATGCCGGCTCCGTTGTGGATCGCCGTCTCTGGCCTTCTCATCGGCTTCGGCACCAAGATCGGCAACGGATGCACCTCCGGGCACGGCGTCTGTGGCATCGCGCGGCTGTCGAAGCGCTCGTTCGTCGCTGTCGCGGTGTTCTTCAGCGTCGCCATCCTCACCGTCACTCTCACCGGTATCGTCTGATGGCCACCACCACCCGCCTGCCCTATCTCACCACCGCTGCGCTCAGCGGCCTGCTGTTTGGCGCCGGCCTCTACATCTCGCAGATGGTCGATCCACTGAAGGTGCTGCGCTTTCTCGATTTCACCGCCATCCCGACCGGCGGCTGGGATCCGAGCCTCGCCTTCGTCATCGTGCCGGCCATCGTCGTGATGTTCGTTGCCGTCCGCATCGGCCGCGGGCGCAACAAGCCGCTGTTCGATGCCGAGTTCAACGAGCCCGAGTTCACCCATATCGATGCGCCGCTGGTGGGCGGCGCCGTGCTGTTCGGCATCGGCTGGGGCATGTCGGGCATCTGCCCGGGCCCCGCCATTTCGCTGATCGCGTTCTGGCCGCCCGACCTGCTGCTATTCCTCGCCGCCATGTTCATCGGCTCCTATGCTGGAGCGCTGGTGATCCCCAGCGGCCATGACAAGCGATTGGCGATGGCACGATGAGCACGAAACCCGAAGCAGTCGTAGTTGGCGGTGGCCTTGCCGGTGTCGCGGCAGCGGTCGCGGTTGCCCGTGCCGGCCTCGATACCCTGCATCTCGCGCCGAAAGGGCCGCCCGACCGGCGCACGTCGGCCCTAATGGGACCAAGCGTCGATTTCCTGCTCCAGGCCGGCCTGATCGAGGAAGCGGCCGCCGTCGGCCACCCGCTGACCCGAATCCGCATCATCGATGCGACCAACCGCCTGCTCCGCGCGCCCGAGACCCTGTTCGACAGCGCGGACGCGGGCCTCGAGGCATTCGGCTGGAACTTCGCCAACGTGAAGCTGCTGGAGTCGTTCGAGAAGGCGCGGCGTGAACTGCCGAACCTCGAGGTACGGGAACTGGCGCTGAGCTCGATTGAGCGAAGCGGCGACGATTGGCGTCTCGTCCTCTCGGACGGGTCCGAGGTCGTAACGCCCTTCGTCATCGGGTCAGACGGAAAGAAGTCGCTCGTCCGGGTCGCCACCGATTTCCGCGCCCGCGAGCACGGTTTCACCCAATCGGCCCTGGTCTGTGACCTGGAACTGGGCAGGCCACTCGGCGGCGACTCGGTCGAGTTCCACTACGAGCAAGGCCCGTTCACGCTCGTCCCTGCCGGCGACTCGCGCGCCAACCTCGTGTGGATCGACGACCGCGAAGTACTGAAGGCGGCCCAGGCCTCCGGGCCGGACGGCCTGCGCGAGACTTTCCTCAGCAAATCCCAGCGCCTCTTCGGCGACATCAAGCTGCTGACGCCCGCGCACATGTTCCTGCTGTCGACGTTGACCGTCGATCGCGCCGGCATGGCGGGCATCGTCCTCGCTGGCGAAGCGGCGCATGCCTTCCCCCCTATCGGCGCGCAGGGACTCAACCTCGGCCTCCGCGACGTGGCAGATCTGTCGACGGTCCTCACCGAAGCGGATCGCGGCCAGCCGGGCTGGGCAACCTTGGCCAGCGAGCGCTACGCGCAGCTTCGCGCCGATGATCTCGATCGCACGTCAGGCATGGTGGACGCGCTGTTCCGTTCGCTGCTGAGCGACTACCTGCCGGCACAGGCCGCGCGTGCCGGCGGCCTGTGGGCGCTGCGACTGCTGCCGGGCCTGCGCAAGCAGGCGTTCGGGCTCGGGATGGGCAAGCGTTGAATCGAAAGGGGCGCCGATCGGGCGCCCCTTTGAATTCTCTGCCTTGTCCGCTTATTGCGGCGCGGCGGGCGCTTCGGCCGGCGGCGTTGCGCCACCTTCGGTGCCCATCTGCTGGCGCAGCTGTTCGGCACGATCCTGCAGCTGCTTCTCGAGCGCGCTCGGCGAGGCCTGCTGCTTGTTGAACTCGTCGAAGGTCATGGCCGCCTCGCCATCATAGACAGCGGTGAAACCGCCGAGGCTGATGTCGATCACCAGATCCTTGTTCTGACGATTCTTAGCGGTGAGCTTGAGCACGCCGCCCTTCTTGAGGCTGTTCACGTAGGCCTCGTTGATGACCAGCTGCGTGGCGCAGCTCTGCGGATCGCACAGCATGAACGGCACGCGGATCGGCTTGCCACCATCGATCTGCCAGGTCAGGCCGAACGGCAGCAGCACCCCGAGCGGAACGGCGGCAACGGCGAGCAGGCGGCTCTCCTGACCCGGATCGTCGCGCAGCAGGAACGAGCCAAGGAACTGGCCGTTCGCAACGACGACCTGGCGCATAATGCAGGCCTGCTTGCCGCCGTCGATCGGGTCACAGACCTTCAGCCAGTTCTGTGCGGGATTTGCATTGGCAGCGGGTGCGGCAGCCGGAGCCGCGGCCCCTTCGGCGGGCGCAGCCGCCGGAGCTTCGGCGGGGGCTGCCGGAGCCGCATCCTGCGCGAGCGCCGCGTAAGTGGGCATCATCAGCGCGGCGACCGCGAAACCAGCAACGGCGAGCTTTTTAAGGGTCATTGAAATTCCTTGTGGTGTCCTACCATCGGTGACTCTCCCGGCCACCCTTATTCGTGCGCTCTTCAATGCACGAAATCGGGCAATAGCATGGCCGGACAGGCTTCCGGAAGCTTTAACCTGCAAGTGTTGCTGCCGCGCTCGATTCACCGGCAATACGGGCCATCTTGGACAGAATAGCCGCTGTGCCCTTCAATCGTGCGTCAGCAGTGGGCCAATCGCGGCTGAACACAAGTTTCTGATCAGGTTTGATGCGGACCATCATCGCCGGATCCGAAACCATGCGCACCAGCCCCGCTGGATTGGGGAATTGGCTGTGGCGCAGCGTGATCACGGCCCCCTTCGGCCCCGCGTCCACCTTCTCGACATTGGCGGTGCGGCACAGCGCCTTCACGAGAATTACTTTCAGCAATGCTTCCACTTCCTCCGGAATCGGTCCGAAGCGGTCGATCAGCTCGGCTCCCGCCGCATCGATCTCGCGCGCGTCGCTGAGGTCGCCCAGCCGGCGATAGAGCTGCATGCGCAGCTGCAGGTCCGGCACGTAGTACTCGGGAATCATCACCGGCATGCCGAGCGAGATCGTCGGGCTCCACTCGTTCCGATCCTCGTACTCGACGTCTCCGTCGCGCAGGGCGGCCACGGCCTCCTCCAGCATCGCCTGGTAGAGTTCGAAACCGACCTCGCGGATATGCCCCGACTGCTCATCGCCGAGCAGGTTGCCCGCACCACGAATATCGAGATCGTGGCTGGCCAGCTGGAAACCGGCGCCCAGCGTCTCGAGCGACTGCAGCACGGACAGTCGGCGTTCGGCGGTGTCGTTCAGCTTGCGGTCGGGCGGCACGGTGAACAGGGCGTAGGCGCGCTGCTTGGCGCGGCCGATGCGGCCACGGATCTGATAGAGCTGCGCGAGACCGAAATTATCGGCGCGATGGACGACCAGCGTGTTGGCGTTTGGAATATCGAGGCCCGATTCCACGATCGTCGTCGACACCAGCACGTCGAACTTGCCGTCGTAGAAGTTGTTCATGATGTCATCCAGCTCGCCCGGCGGCATCTGGCCGTTGGCGACGACGTAGCTGACCTCCGGCACGTGCTGGCGCAGGAACTCGGCGATATCGGGCTGGTCCTTGATCTTGGGCACGACATAGAAAGCCTGCCCGCCACGGTACTTCTCGCGCAGCAGCGCCTCGCGGATCGAGAGCTGATCGAAGGGCGAGACGAACGTGCGAACCGCCAGGCGATCTACCGGCGGCGTCGCCAGCAGGCTGAGGTCGCGGACTCCGGTCAGGGCAAGCTGCAGCGTGCGCGGGATCGGCGTCGCCGTGAGCGTCAACACATGCACATTGCCCTTCAGCTCCTTCAGCCGCTCCTTGTGAGCGACGCCGAAGTGCTGTTCCTCGTCGATGATGAGCAGCCCGAGGTCCTTGAACTTGATGTTCTTGGAGAGCAGCGCGTGGGTGCCGATTACGATGTCGACCGTGCCCTTCTCGAGCTCTTCCTTGGTGCCTTTGAGTTCACTGGCCGAGACGAGCCGCGAGGCCTGGCGAATGCGCAGCGGCAGGCCGGAGAAGCGCTCGGTGAAGGTCCGGAAGTGCTGGCGCGACAGCAGCGTCGTCGGCACCACCACCGCTACTTGGCGCCCGGACATCGCCATGGCGAACGCTGCACGCAGCGCCACCTCGGTCTTGCCGAAACCGACGTCGCCACAGACCAGCCGGTCCATGACCTTGCCGGACGAGAGATCCTCGAACACCGCGGCGATCGCGGCGAGCTGGTCCTCGGTCTCGTCGTACGGGAAGCGCGCGGCGAACTCTTCGTAGAGGCCCGGCTGGATGTCGATCGGCGGCACGGTGAGCAGCTGGCGCTGCGCCGCGATCTTGATGAGCTGGTCCGCCATCTCGCGGATGCGCTTCTTGAGCCGGCTCTTCTTGGCCTGCCAGGCGACGCCACCGAGCTTGTCCAGTTCGGAGATCGAATCCGAGCCATAGCGCGACAGCAGCTCGATGTTCTCGACCGGCAGGTACAGCTTGGTGTTCTGCGCGTACTCGATCTCGACGCAGTCGTGCGGCGCGCCCTGCACCTCGATCGTCTTGAGGCCGAGGAAGCGGCCGATACCGTGGTCTACGTGAACGACGAGATCGCCCGCAGCGAGGCCGGCCGCCTCGGTCAGTGCGTCGGAGGCGCGCTTGCGCTTCTGCGGCCGCAACAGTCGTTCGCCGAGGATGTCCTGCTCGGACAGCACCAGCATGTCATCGGTCTGGAAGCCGCTCTCGAGCCCGAGCACCACCAGCGCTGTCGTCTCCGGCGAGGTCGTTTCCGCGTCGCGCCAGTTCTCGGCCATGCGCGGATGCGCCAGCCCATGATCGGCGAGCACCTGCGCCATGCGATCGCGCGAACCCTCGGACCAGCAGGCGATGATGGTCTTGCGCCCCGCCTTGCGCTGGGTGGCGAACAGCTTCACCACCGCCTCGAACAGGTTCACGTCCTGCGCCTGCCGCTCGGCGGCAAAGCTCGGCGCCATGCGGCCCGCAGCATCGTCCGCCTTCTTCGCGTCGGGGGCCATGAAGGGCGACAGCTGCACGACGCCCTTGTCCGGCGCGAGGCTGTAGATCGGCCGTTCCATCTCGTAGAGCTGGGCCGGCGGTATGGGCTTATACGGAGCGGCCCCGGTCTGCTTCTCGTGCCGTGCGTCCTCGCGGGCCTGGTAGTAGTCCGAGATCTGGGTCTGGCGATCCGCAAACGCTTCCCGCGCCTGGTCGTCGAAGACGAACGGCGCTTCGTCCGTGTACGAGGCCAGGTGATCCAGTTCCTCGAAGAAGAACGGCATCCAGTGCTCGACGCCCGGATAGCGCTGACCGGCGCTCACCGCGGCGTAGAGCGGATCGTCCACGGTGTTGCCGCCGAACATCGTCGTGTAGCGCGCCCGGAAGCGGCGGATCGCCTCTTCGCTCAGCAGCACTTCGCTCATGGGCGCGAGCGCGATGCGCTTGACGTTGCCGGTCGTGCGCTGGCTGTCCGCATCGAAGGTGCGGATGGTTTCGAGCTGACGCCCGAAGAAATCGAAGCGCAGCGGGGTTTCCGCCCCGGCGGGATAGAGATCGACGAGACCGCCGCGCACGGCATACTCACCGGCCTCGCGCACCGTCGGCACCCGCAGATAGCCGTTGCTCGCGGCCCAGCCGATCAGCTTCTCGCTATCCACCACCTGCCCCGCCGCGGCGGCGAAGCTCATGCTCGCCACGACGTCGCGCGGCGGCAGTTTCTGCACCAGCGCGTTCACTGCCGTCAGCACGATCGCGCCCTTGGCCGCGCCGCTCGCAATGGTCGAGAGCGTCGTCATACGCGCCGCGATGGTCACGCCGTTGGGCGATACGCGATCGTAAGGCAGGCAGTCCCAAGCCGGCAGCGTAAGGATCTGATGCCCGGGCATCAGCTGGGCCAGAATCTCCGCCATGCGCTGCAGCCGGCGTCCGTCGCGCGCGACGAACACGGCGCTCACGGCCGCGTCCGGCGTGGCCTTCAGCCGCTGCTCGACGAGTCGCGCCAAGACCACCGGCTGCATGCCGTCGGGGACGTTCGAAATAGTGCGGTCGGCGCGGATATCGGTCATCGGGAGGTCCGGAACCTGAGGAGTTCGGCAAGCAGTTCGTGGTCGGCGTCGGCGGGCGCGGGCTCCTGGCCCATCAGCCACTTGAGCAGGTCGGTGTCGGCTTCCTCGAGAAGCGTCTCGAACCGATCGAGTTCCACCGTGCCCATGCCCTCGAGCCGCGCATCGGCATATGGCCCGAGCAGCAGGTCCATTTCCTTGGTGCCACGGTGCCAGGCGCGGTAGCGCAAACGGCGCAGCCGCATAGCCAATTCTTCACCGGCGTCTTTTTGAAGGGCCATGATCGGGTGGTCTCGGGGGATGTGGACACGCTGTTTACGCGCTTGCCCGGCCAGTGTCCACGCCGCTGACTTGACCGCCGCGCCCGGGCCGTCACACATGGCGGCATGGCGCGCCCGTCCATCCTCGATCCGCTGTTCCGCTCGCTCCACTCCATCAAGGGTGTGGGGCCGCAGCTCAGCGCGCTGCTCACCCGATTCTTCGGCGCGCCGGAGGGGCAGGAAGCGATCGCGCTCGACATCCTCATGCACATGCCGACCGGCGTCGTCGACCGCCGCTGCATGGATGGCATCGCCGGCGCGGTCCACAACAATATCGCGACGCTGAAGCTCCATATCGACCGACACCAGCCTCCGCCGCGCGGCCGGCCGAGCGTGCCGCATCGCGTGTTCGCGCATGACGAGACTGGCGAGATCCAGCTCGTCTATTTCCGCGCCCAGGGCGGCTGGGTGGAGAAGCTCCTGCCGGTCGGCGAGACCCGGTATGTCTCGGGCACCATCGGCTTCTTCGGCGGCGAGAAGCAGATCACCCACCCCGACTACGTCGTCGAAGCCGACAAGTTCGAGGACATGCCGCTGGTCGAGCCGGTCTACCCGCTCACCCACGGCCTCAGCTCCCGGGCGCTCATCAAGCTCACCCGGCAGGTGCTCGACACCCTGCCAGCTCTACCCGAATGGATGCCCGCCGAGCGCATCGCCGAGTTCGGCTGGCCCGACTTCCGCGCCGCCATGACGGCCTCCCACGTCCCCGAGACGCCCGATGACGCGCAGCTCTGGTCGAAGAACCGCATGCGCCTCGCCTACGACGAGTATCTCGCCGGCCAGTTGGCGCTGCTGATCGTCCGATCGCAACTCGTCTCCCCGCGCGGCATCCCGCGCACCTTCACCGGCGAGATCACCGCGGCAGTGACGGCCGCCCTGCCCTACACGCTCACCGAAGGCCAGCGCCTCGCCGTCGAGGACATCCGCAAGGACCTCGCCGCGCCCGAACGCATGTCTCGCCTCGTCCAAGGCGATGTCGGCGCGGGCAAGACCGTGGTCGCGCTGATGGCAATGGCGGCGGTGGCCGAGAGCGGCGCGCAGTCCGCCATGATGGCGCCGACGGAACTGCTTGCCGCCCAGCACTACCGCTCTCTGGCGCCGATCTGCGTCAAGGCTAGCCTCGGCATCGAACTGCTCACCGGCAAGATGCCTGCGGCCGATCGCCGTGCTGCCCTCGAGCGGCTGCGCACCGGCGAAAGCCACATCGCGGTCGGCACGCATGCCCTGTTCCAGTCCGGCGTTGAGTTCCGCAACCTCGGCCTCACAGTGGTGGACGAGCAGCATCGCTTCGGCGTCCACCAGCGCCTCGCCCTCAGCGAGAAGGGCTCGCATGCCGACCTGCTGGTGATGACCGCGACGCCCATCCCCCGCACGCTGGTGCTCACCCATTTCGGCGACATGGCGGTTTCGATCCTCCGCGAAAAGCCGCGCGGCCGGCAGCCGATCGATACCGCCGTCACCTCCATCTCCGAGTATTCCCGCGTCGTGCAGCGCCTCAAGGCGCGCATCGACGAGGGCGCGCAGGCCTTCTGGGTCTGCCCGTTGGTCGAAGAGAGCGAAACGCTGGAAGTCGTCGCTGCCGAGGATCGCTTTGCCGAGCTGAAAAAGGTCTTCGGCGACCAGGTCGTCCTCGTCCACGGCCGGATGAGCGCCGCCGCCAAGCAGGATGCGATGGACCGCTTCCAGCGCAATGAAGCAAAGGTGCTCGTCGCCACCACCGTCATCGAAGTCGGCGTCGACGTGCCCAACGCCACCATCATGATCATCGAGCATGCCGAGCGCTTCGGCCTTGCCCAGTTGCACCAGCTGCGTGGACGCGTCGGCCGCGGCAGCCAGCGCTCCGCCTGCCTGCTGCTCTACAAGGAGCCGCTGAGCGAGACGGCACAGGCCCGCCTCGACACGATCAAGCGCACCGAGGACGGCTTCGAGATTGCCGAGAAGGACCTCGAGCTCCGCGGCCAGGGTGATGTCCTCGGCACCCGCCAGTCCGGCATGCCCGGCTACCACCTCGCCGTCCCCGACGTGCACCGCCACCTGCTCGAATGGGCGCACGAGGACGCGAAGAACGCGCTGGCGCGCAACCCCGGCCTCACCGGCCCGGATGGCGACGCCCTGCGCATCCTGCTCTACCTGTTCCGCAAGGACCTTGCGATTCCCCTCCTTCGAGCCGGCTGACTGCCATGCACATTCGCCCCTTCGACCGCCGCGACACCGACGCGGTCATCGCCCTTTGGCAGACCCGCGGCCTCACGCGCCCGTGGAACGATCCGCTCAAAGACATCGAGCGCAAGTTGGCCGTGCTGCCGGAGCTGTTCCTGGTCGGCGAACTTGACGGGACAGTCGTCGCGACCGCCATGGGCGGCTACGACGGCCATCGCGGCTCGGTCTATTACCTCGCCGCTTCCGAGGAGCACGCAGGCAGGGGCTTAGGCGCCGCCATCCTCGGTGAACTGGAGCGCCGCCTCACCGAGATGGGCTGTCCGAAGATCAACCTGCTGGTGCGCGGAGAGAATGACGGTGTGCTCAATTTCTACGACCGTCTCGGTTACGAACGCCACGATTCCCTGAGCCTCGGCCATCGCCTTATCGAAGACTAGTCGACCGCGTACTTCCGCAGCACGTCGATCTCGACATACTTCAGCACCGACTGGTGCGTGCCAGCCAGCACCACCTGCGGCGCCATCCCCGCTTCCAGCGCCTCGACCCAGCGCAACGCCACGAGGCACCAGCGGTCGCCGGCCTTGAGTCCGGGAAACGCGTATTCCGGCATCGGCGTCGTCAGATCGTTGCCGCGCGATTTCGAGAAAGCGAGGAAGGCGTCCGTCATCACCGCACACGCAGTGTGCCGGCCCTCATCAAGCGGACCGGTGATGCAGTTGCCGTTGCGGAAGAAGCCCGTCAGCGGGTTCATCGAGCAGAGCTGGAGAGGCTCGCCGAGGACGTTGAGCTCCGGCTCCTGCTCGAAGAACGGCTTATTCAACCGTCACGCTCTTGGCGAGGTTGCGCGGCTGGTCGACGTCCGTGCCCATGAAGGTAGCCGTGTGATAGGCGAGCAGTTGCACGGGAATGGTCGCGAGGATCGGCGCGACAAAGCTCGACACCTTCGGCAGCACCAGGATGTCCTGCACGCCGTGCCCGGCGATCCGGGCGCCCTCCTCGTCGGTGATGAGGATGATCTTGCCACCGCGCGCCGCGACTTCCTGCATGTTGGATAGTGTCTTCTCCATCAGCTCGTCCGAGGGCGCCACAACGATCACCGGCATCAGTTCGTCCACCAGCGCGATCGGGCCGTGCTTCAGTTCACCCGCTGCGTAAGCTTCGGCGTGGATGTAGCTGATTTCCTTCAGCTTCAGCGCACCCTCCATGGCGATCGGGAACATCGGCCCGCGACCGAGATAGAGAACGTCCTTGGCCTTGCTCAGCCGCTTGGCGATCTCCTCGATCTGCCCTTCGAGCGCCAGCGCCGCGGAGACCGCCGACGGCAGTTCAGTCAGGCTGCGCACGAGGTCAGCTTCGGCTGCCGGCGCGATCTTCCCGCGGGCGACACCGGCCGCGATGGCTAGGCTCGCCAGCGCCGTCAGCTGTGCCGTAAAGGCCTTGGTCGAGGCGACACCGATTTCGGGGCCGCAAAGGGTTGGAAACACCACCTGGCTCTCGCGCGCCATGGTGCTCTCGGGTGAGTTGAGCAGCGAGGCGACGTGCTGGCCTTCCTTCGCGCAATAGCGCAGCGCCGCCAACGTGTCGGCCGTCTCGCCAGACTGCGAGATGAAAAGGCTCAGCCCGCCCTGCTCCAGCGGCGGCTCGCGATAGCGGAACTCGGAGGCCACGTCGACATCGACCGGCAACCGGGCATAGCGCTCGAACCAGTATTTCGCGACGATGCCGGCATAGGATGCCGTGCCGCAGGCCGAGATGGTGAGGCGCGTCAGCTCGGCGAAATCGAACGGCAGTTTCTCGCGCAGCGCCACCCTCTCAGCGCCCATGTCCACGTAGTGGCTGAGCGTGTGCGAGATGGTCTCGGGCTGCTCGTAGATCTCCTTCGCCATGAAATGGCGGTGATTGCCCTTGTCGACCAAGAGCGCCGAGGCGTTGGACAGCAGCAGTTCGCGCTGCACCAGCGCGTCGGAGCCGTCACGGATCGTCACGCCGTTCTTGGTCAGCACGGCCCAGTCTCCGTCAAGCAGGTAGCTCAGGCGCGAGGTGAAGGGCGCCAGCGCCATGGCATCGGAGCCAAGATACATCTCCGTCGCGCCATAGCCGATAGCCAATGGTGCGCCCGAGCGGGCGGCGATGAGCAGCGCGTCCTCGCCCTTGAACATGAAGGCCAGGGCGAAGGCGCCGCGCAGTGCCTTCAGCGTCCGGGCGACCGCCATCTCGGGGTCCAGCCCCCGGCCGAGCTCGCGCGTCACCCACAGGGCCACGGACTCGGTGTCGGTCTGCGTCTTTGGCAGGTAGCCGTCCTTGGCGAGGTCGGCCAGCAGTTCGCGGAAATTCTCGATGATGCCGTTATGGACCACCGCGACCTTCTCGGTCGCATGCGGATGGGCGTTGCCCTCGGTCGGAGCGCCGTGCGTCGCCCAACGCGTGTGCCCGATGCCGATATTGCCGGCAAGCGGCTCGAAGTTCAGCTTCTGCGCCAGGTTGCCGAGCTTGCCCTCGGCCCGCCGCCGGCTGATCTGCCCGCTTTCCAGCGTCGCGACGCCGGCGCTGTCGTAGCCGCGATACTCGAGCCGCTTCAGCGCATCTACGAGTCTCGGTGCGACAGGTTCAGTTCCAATGATCCCAACGATGCCGCACATGTGAGGCTCCTTACTTGCCCGACTTCGCGTTCTTGATCGCCTGGGCGCGCACCTTCAGTTTCGGCGCATAGCCCGGCTTGTTCTCCTGCCGGCTGCGGGCAATTGCCATCGCCTCCGGCTCGACGTTCCTGTTGATGGTGCTGCCCGAGGCCGTGTAGGCGCGATCGCCCACCGTGACCGGTGCGACCAGCGAGGTGTGCGAACCGATGAACACGTCCTCACCGATGATCGTCTTGGACTTGTTCACGCCGTCATAGTTCGAGGTGATGGTCCCCGCGCCGATATTGGTGCGGGCGCCGACTTCCGCGTCTCCGAGATAGCTCAGGTGGCCGGCCTTCACGCCGTCGCCGAGCTTCGACTTCTTCACCTCGACGAAGTTGCCCAGGTGAACGTCCTTGCCCAGCTCCGCACCGCCGCGAATGCGGGCGAAGGGTCCGATCGTCGCCCCCTCGCCGATCGTCACATCCTCGATGTCGCAGAAAGCGCGGATCTCGACGCCATCGGCAATCTTCACGCCGGGCCCAAATACGACGTTCGGGAAAATGGTCACGTCGCGGCCGATCTCGGTGTCCCAACTGAAATAGACCGAACTCGGATCCCTCAGCGTAACGCCGGCCTTCATGAAGTCGTCGCGGCGCAGTTCCTGGAACTGGGCCTCCGCCTGCGCCAGCTTGCGCCGGTCGTCGACCCCGATCACCTCGTTGGCATCGGCTTCGACCACTTCGATGCGGCGGCCGTCGGCGTTGGCCAGTTCCACCGCGTCAGTGAGGTAGAACTCTCCCTTTGCGTTGGCATTGCCGATCCGGTCGATAACGGAACGCAGGGTGTCAGCGCGGAAGCCCATGATCCCCGAGTTGCAGAGGCCGATCGCACGTTCAGCCTCCGTCGCGTCCTTGTGCTCGCGGATGGCCACCAGCCGGCCACCTTCGACGATGAGACGGCCGTAACCGGTGGTATCGGTCGGCCGAAACCCCACCACGACGATATCTGCGCCTGCATCGAGCCGGGCGGCGATGGTCGCTATTGTGTCGCGGGTGACCAGCGGGTTGTCGGCATAGAGGACAATCACGTGTCCCTGCGCGTCGGTGTAGGCCGCCTGGGCCTGCCGAACGGCATGGGCCGTGCCCTTGCGGTCGACCTGGGTGGCGAATGTCGCGCCGGGTGCAAGGCCCGCGACGGTGGACTGCACGGCATCATGCCCGGGCCCCACGACAACCGATATCCGCGCCGAGCCCGCTGCCATCACCGTCCTGACGACATGCCCCACCATGGCGAGGCCGCCCACCGGGTGCAGGACCTTGGGCATGGCTGAGCGCATGCGAGTGCCTTCGCCCGCGGCCAGGATGATCGACAACAGTTCAGTCATGGAGGGCCCTCGATGGGGTCTTCGTTTCCCCAGCTAGTGTGGCAGCAAGTTGTTGGGATTCCGATAACGCGGTTACGGAGTGGTAAACTTTGCAATCGGCCTGATTCGTAAGGCCTTTGGGGACGGAACTCTTGGCGAAGGCAGTGGAGCACTTCCGCGCGGCGGATGTCACGATGTGGGGCATCATAGCGCTGGGTACCTGGGCGGTGGCGATTCTGGGGGCAAATCTCTCCGGCCTCGTGCCTCCGAGCGTGTATGGGGCCCTGCATGCTTCGCGCCTCGAGGGCTCGACGCTGAACCAGCTACGGGCACAGGTCGGGTCCCTCGAAGAGGACACGATCAAGCTGCAGCGCGATACCATGCAGCTCGTGCAACGATTCAACATGGGCGAGGAAGCCGCTGGCGCCGTTACCAAACGCGTCGGCGCACTCGAGGTCAGCATTCCCCGGCTGATCGAGCAGGCGCAGCCGCGGCGGGCCGCGATCGATCCGATGTCGACCGGCTCGATCGACCCGGGCAAGACGCTCACCTTCGAGACGGACGGCGGTACGGTTGCGGTGCGGCAGCGCCCGCTTGCGCCCGGCTCGGACGATGTGAAGCTGAAGGTCGTGCCGCTGGTGGCGAGCACCAAGCCGGAGCCGATCGCGCCCACTGCCCCCTCCGCCGGCATCGCACTCGGCGTCCCCGTGCTGCCTGATGCCGCCGAGGCGGAATGGCAGGAACTGCTGAACCGCGTCGGTACGATGCTGGTCGGCCTGTCGCCCGTTCTCGCCGTCAGCGAGGGCAGCGCCGGAAAGATGCTGGTCGCCGGCCCGCTGGTCGACAAGGCCTCCGCCATCGAGCTCTGCGCCCGGATGGCCGACGCCGGAATTGTGTGCGAACCGACCGACTATGCCGGCGAGCCGATGCCCCTGCTCAACTGACGCGAGGCAGCGGCGCCGCCGATTGCAATTGACAGTCGGGGCCGAATGCCTATGTTCCGCGCCGATCCGCCAAGCGGTTCATCTTGAGTTTGACGCGGGATCGAACCGGAAAAGTCCGCTACTTTTCCTGACCCCGCTCCGGGCGCCCGTAGCTCAGTGGTAGAGCATCCGACTTTTAATCGGATGGTCGATGGTTCGAATCCATCCGGGCGTACCACTCCCCACCCTGCAGACGACATTCCGGCGGAACCGAGCCCGCTTTCCGGCTGTTCATTCCTCGAGCGAGGGCGCAACCTAGCGCCAGACCGGGAGGATGCCGATGAACACCGCCAATCTGCAGCTAGAGGGCCTGTATCTCGCTATCGCCGCGATCCACGAGACGCTGATCAGCAAGGGGGTCGTATCACGCCAGGATGTAGACGACGCCATGCGTTCGGCCGAAGATACCGCGCTGACCGACTATCGCTCGATGGAGAATCTCCGCCCCGCTGAACGCGACGCGCTCGCTTTCCCCGCCCGCCTGTTGCGCATGGCCAACGCCACCGTGGCGGATGGCAAGGCCCTGTCGTTCACGGCACTCGCCCGCCGGGTCGGCAGCGGCAAGGATGTCGGCCGCGAGCAGGCTTAGCTGGCAGGAACCGGCCCGGACCAGATCAGCCGGTGGGCGCCGTTCTCTTCGGCGGCGAACACCTGCGAGCGGCGGGATTCATCGCCGTAGGTGAGCGCGATGTACTTGGCTTCCGCCTCCGCATCCTCGCGGCTCTCGAAGGGGCCGTAGGCCTTGCCTTCGCAATCCACCCACCACTCGCCCATGCTTTCGATGACGATGAACCAGCAGGTCTTCATAGCATTGCTCCCCGGCCAGATAGGCGGCCACCCTCGGTTGCAGGAATAGTCAGGCGCGCCCTGCGGCCATGCGCTGGGCGATGGAGAGCGGCGCGAACAGGCGGGCGATGCGCGCCGCGCTGATGCCGTCCTCGAGTTGGCCGAAAGCCGCGATCAGGCTGCGATCGGGGCCGGACTCCCGGTGCAGTTCGTCCGCAGGAACGACGGCATCGACCTGGTGCCATACCCGATTCTCGTCGAAGGCGAAGGCAGCGGTAATGGTCAGTTGCCGCGCCCGTTCGTCCGGCTGGAACCGAACCAGCAGGTGGCTGCATCGGTCCGCGTTGCGCGATACGAATAGCGTCTTCTCACGCTGCAGGGCAGTGGAGGTCTCGGCACCGATGACCGGCCTTCTGCGCTTCTTCGTGGCAGTCATTCGGATTGCCCCCCGATTGCTGCGTTAAGTTCCGATCGAAGCTAGGTGGGCAGTGTGGCCCGGGAGCGGCCGGATTTTGGCAGAACCGCGATACATAGAGTTCAATCTACCTGGGCAACCGATCCATGTCGGCGACGTTGATCTGCCAGTAGCGCCGCGTGTCAACCGGACGCGACGGGCACGGGGAACATTGCGGTTTTTCCGGTTTCCCGCTCTGGCCAACGAAACGGCAGACGAGCCTCTTTCCCGTCCGCGGCGCTACTACCCCTCCCCTCAATTGTGGCAAAGAGAACCTCGGGCGCCATCTTTTGGCGGCCACCGGCAATGATGCAGTGTGCGCGAACGAACAGAATCGCGGGTGGGTATGGCTGAGGAACGTTTGCGGGTCGTCATTCTGGGCGCGACTTCGGGTATCGCGGCGGCAACGGCACGGCTCTACGCCGCCGAAGGCGCGCGGCTGGTCCTCGTCGCTCGGGATGCCCGACGGCTGGCCGAACTCGAGGGTGAACTGCTTTCACTGGGTGCCGGCGAGTGCGCCAGCATCGTGCTCGATCTCGCGAACACCGAACCGGGCGAGGAACTCGCGCGCATCACGGCGGCGCTCGGCGGGGTCGACCACATCCACATCGCCTACGCCATCATGCCGCCCCAGCCGGTCGCCGCGGCCGACCTCCCGGTTGCCCGCTCGATGATGGAGACCAACTATGTCTCCACGTCCCTGTGGGCGCTGGCCGTCGCCAACCTGCTCGAAAAACAGGGGCATGGTTCGCTGGTAGTGCTGGGTTCGGTGGCGGGCGATCGCGGGCGGCGCAGGAACTTCATCTACGCCTCGACCAAGGCGGGCATCGAGACGCTGGTCGAGGGGATTGCCCACCGGTTCGCCGGAACGAAGCTCAGGGCGGTAGTCGTGAAGCCCGGTCCTACGGCGACTGCGATGACGGCAGGAGGCCCGCCGGGACGCCGGCTGGCGTCGGCGGAGAGCGTCGCGCGGATCGTCCGAGCCGCCGCCGATAGTGGTGGCCCGGTGCAATACGCGCCGCGCCACTGGTGGCTAATCATGCTGATCGTGCGCGCCCTGCCCTGGTGGCTGGTCAGGCGCACGAACATCTAGGCAGGGGCGTTAGCCCCTGCCCGGATCGACTACTCAATACCAGTCGTCGTCGTCGTAATCGTCGTTGTCCCAGACCGGGTACAGCTTCTTGATGCGGTCGACGACGCCCGAGCAGCGGTGGATGCGCATCGCGTAGTACCAGTTGCCGTAGGAGGCCTCGACGCGGACGCGGTTCTTGCTGAGGTGCGCGACGATATCGACATCGTCGAAGCCGTAGTTCATCAGGCCCCGGCGGATCTGCTTGTCGGTGAGGCACCAGTTGAAGAAGTCGTTCGGCCCGAACTGCTTCTTCTTGTACTGCTGCATCTGCTTCTGGTCGCCGCCCTGCGGCTTGACGTCGAGCGAGAAGCCGCCGCTGAGGTTGGGGGCTGCCTGGGCCGGGACCGCGCTCAGGGCGGTGCCGGCGAGAACTACGGCAAGGACCGCGGCGCGGCTGGTCTGCCTGATGAGGTTGAGAACGGTCATTTTCTGCGTTTCCTGGGTTGGTCAGTGCTGCGTTGGCAGCGTTGGGATGACCCTAGCCCACTGAAATTGAACGCGTTTGGAACCGGCTGCTCAGAATCCGTTCAGCCGCCCGCCATGCTCATGCCGTAGTCACCACAATGGCGCCACGTCGCGTCGCAACCACGGTATGCTCGTACTGCACGCAGGGCGCCGGCGGGTCGGCAACCAGCGTCCATTCGTCGTCCTCGCTCGCCTGTTCGGCCATGCGCCCGCCGAGCGACAGGAACGGTTCGACGGTGAAGACAAGGCCGTTGTCGATGACCCGGCGTTCGGAACGGTCCGGCCAGGTGGAGATCTCGCCCGGCTCGTCATGCAGGCTGTCGCCGACGCCGTGGCTCGCGAGATTTTCGATCAGCGTGTAGCGGTGCTTCTTGGCGAAGGCGCCGATGGCGTTGCCGATGTTTGCGAGCGGCGCGCCCGACCGGACTGCCCGGATCCCCTCCCACATCGCGCGCTTTCCGTCGCGGCAGAGCGCCGCCAGCTTCGGATCGGCCGCCGGAACGACGAACGACGCGCCCGTGTCGGCAAACACGCCGTTGAGTTCGGCCGAGACGTCGATGTTCACGAGATCGCCGGGCTTGATCACGCGGCTGCCGGGGATGCCGTGGGCAATCTCTTCGTTGACCGAGATGCAGGTCGCGCCGGGAAAATTGTAAGTGATCTCGGGTGCCGACCGCGCCCCGTTCTCGTTGAGGATGCGCCGGCCGATGTCGTCCAGTTCCTGAGTGGTGATGCCTGGCCTGAGCGACTCTGCCATGGCGTCCCGCGCCAGGGCGCAGATGCGCCCGATGGCCTTGAGTTTGTCGAGTTGGTCGTCGGTCGAGATAATCATGCCCGCTTCTGCGACGCCATCGCCTCGAGGTCAACGATCAGGTCGTGCCGCTCGCCTTCGCGGATCACGCCGGCATGGCGCAACCACCACCACATGGTGAGGCGGTGCAGCAGCAGGTAGATCCAGAGCGCGGCGTCCGGATCGGGATGGTCGATGGCCCCGTAGCCTTCGCGGATCGCGGGGCCGCTGCCCGGGGCATCGTGCTCGCTGCAGAACAGCGCCTTGGCGAGGTCGCAGACTGGGTCGGAGGCCTTGGCATTGCCGAAGTCGATCAGCCCCGTCAGCCGCAGGCGGCCATTGGCGTCACGCTCGGCCAGCACGTTGTGGGGCTGGAAGTCGTCATGGGCGAACACGGCGCCCCTGCTGTACGCGATGACATCCGCGTGGTCGGCGACGATCTGTTCCAATCGCTGCGCCAGCGCTTCGTCGCCGCCGTAGTGGCGGAAGCGGTCGAAGCCATGAGCGAAGAAGCGCGCCACGAACTCCGCATTGGTCGCGGCCGGATTGACGACACCGGCCTCGCCGAAGCTGCCGTAGCCATCCACCGATACCGTATGAAGCTTGCGCAGCATCGCGCCCATCTGCCGGTAGAGGTCGCCGACGTCGGGCGCATCCTTGAAGGTCATCACCTGCCTGCCGGGCAGATAGTTCGCGACGGTGAAGCGGAACGGCATCCGCGTGCGAGTCTCGTCCGAGGCGAGAAAGCGAGTCATCGGCACATCGAGGTCGCGTAGCAACTTCGAGGCATATGTCTCTTTGCCGGTCGCGTACGGCAACGCGTCGTTGAATACCTTGAGCACGACCGGCTGGCCGTCCACGCGGTCGATGCGGAACGAGCGAGCGCCGCCACCAATGAGTTCGGTGATATCAGCGGGAACACCAAGGCCGAAATCGGCAAACGTGGCCGCCAGCCGATCCGGATCGATCGCGACCGGGGGTGCTTTGATCACGTCTACCTCTGCCACCGCCTCGGTCATCTTAGTGGCTGGGGCATTGTCGACCGCAGCCGTGCCTCATCTTCAGTCAGGTCGTCGTCGACGTAGTCTATCACCACCTCCACAGCGCCTTTTTGACCGTAAAGGTCCATCGTGGGGAGGTCGTAGATATGGGTGTGGCCGCCAACGCTAGCGAGCTCCGCGAGCGTGGCCTGCAGTTCGATCATACCCGGACGGTCCAGGTGCACCTGTAGGATGTTGGTCTCTGCATCGAGACTGAATGTCATCATGGCATCACCGATCCACCGACTTGAAGAGGCCTGCGCGTCGCCTCAGCCTTTCATCTTCAGGTAAGCCTCGACCAACCCCTTCGTCGAGCTGTCGTGCCCATCCGCCTTCTCAGTGCCCTGCACCTTGGGCAGCAGGGCCTTGGCAAGCTGCTTGCCCAGTTCCACGCCCCACTGGTCGTAGGAGTTCACGCCCCAGATGGTGCCCTGCACGAACACCTTGTGCTCGTAGAGGGCGACGAGGCTGCCGAGGCGCTCCGGGGTCAGCTTGGGGTAGATCAGGGTGTTGGACGGGCGGTTGCCGGGGAACACCTTGTGCGGGGTCAGCGACTTGATCTTCGCCTTGTCGATCCCCTGCGCGGTCAGTTCGGCCACCACTTCGTCCTTGGTCTTGCCCAGCATCAGCGCCTCGGACTGGGCGAAGACGTTGGCGACGAGCTTGTCGTGGTGTGGCGGCAGCGCCTCGTGCGGTTGCGCGGCGACGAGGAAATCGACCGGGATCACGTCCGTGCCCTGGTGGATCAGCTGGTAGAAGGCGTGCTGGCCATTGGTGCCGGGCTCGCCCCAGATAATCGGGCCGGTGTTGTAGTCCACCGGCTTGCCGTCGAGGTTCACCGACTTGCCGTTGCTCTCCATGTCCTGCTGCTGCAGGTAAGCGGCGAAACGGCTGAGACGCTGGTCGTAGGGCAGCACGGCGTGGGTCGAGAAGCCCCAGGCGTTGCGATACCAGATCCCGATCAGCGCCATGATGACCGGCAGGTTCTTCTCCAGCTTGGTCTTGAGGAAATGCTGATCCATCTCGTAGGCACCGCGCAGGAACGCCTCGAAATTGTCGTAGCCGACAGTGATCGCCACCGGCAGGCCGATGGCCGACCAGACCGAGTAGCGCCCGCCGACCCAGTCCCAGAAGCCGAAGATCCGATCCGGCTTGATGCCGAAATCGGCGCAGGCCGCGAGGTTGGTCGAGAGCGCGGCGAAATGATCGGTTACCGCCGCCTCGCCCAGCGCATCGGCGATCCAGGCCCGGGCCGTCGCCGCGTTGGTCATGGTCTCGTCGGTGGTGAAGGTCTTCGATGCGACGATGAACAGCGTGCGCCTGGGGTCGAGCGTCTTCAGCGTGTCGTGGATATGGGCGCCGTCGACATTGCTGACGTAGTGCGCCCTGAGGTCCTTGCGCGTGTAGGGCTCGAGCGCCAGCGTCACCATCACCGGGCCGAGGTCGGAGCCGCCGATGCCGATATTGACGATGTCGGTAAAAGTCTCGCCCGACGAGGTCTTGATCGAGCCGTCACGGATCTGGTCCGAGAAGGCCTTCATCGCCGCCAAGACGCCGCGCACGTCCGGCATCACGTCCTTGCCGTCGACCACCACCTTCTTGTCGCCGAAATAGCGGAGCGCCATGTGCTCCACGGCGCGGTCCTCGGTGATGTTGATGTGCTCGCCCTTCCACATCGCGTCCCGGCGTTCCTCGACACCAGCGGCGCGGGCGATGGCGAACAGCGCCTCCATCGTCTTTTCGTCGATGCGGTTCTTGGAATAGTCGAGCAGCAGGTCGCCCGCCTTGGCCGAGAAGGTCTTGAACCGGTTGGGGTCAGCCGCAAACAGCTCCCGCATCGTCGTCTCGTCGAGACGCTTGCGGGCCTTCATCAGCGGGTTGAGGAGGGACTTGCGGCTAGAGGCCATGCGCTATTCTCCTGCGGCTGTTCTCAGCGGGCGGGGATATCTCCCGCAGCCCATGTTGCCCGGGTTTGTGCCGCATAATCGGCGAACGTACCAGCCTCGATCGCATGCCGGGCACCTATGCAGAGCTGCTGGTAGTAATGCAGGTTGATCTGGCTGAGGATCATCGCACCCAGCATTTCCTCGGTGCGGATCAGGTGGTGCAGATATGCCCGGCTGAACCGGCGGCAGTTCGGGTTGGACGACTCCTCGTCGAGCGGGCGCGGATCATCCTTGTGCCGGGCGTTCTTCAGGTTGATGACACCGAAGCGCGAATAGGCGTGGCCGTGACGGCCGGCCCGGGTCGGGTGCACGCAGTCGAACATGTCGACGCCCCGCTCGATGCCGCCGAGAATGTCGTCGGGCTTGCCGACGCCCATCAGGTAGCGCGGCTTGTCTGTGGGCAGTTCCGGCGTGATCTCGGACAGGACACGGAACATCACCTCCTGCGGCTCGCCCACGGCCAGGCCGCCAATCGAGTAGCCGTTGAAGCCGATCGACTTGAGGCCGGCGGCGGACCGCCCGCGCAGCTCCGCATTGTCCCCGCCCTGCACGATGCCGTGCAGCGAGCGATAGGGCTGGTTGCCGAACGCGTCCTTGCTCCGCTGCGCCCAGCGCAGCGACAGCTCCATGGCGCGCTCCATCTCCTTGTACTCGGAGGGGAGCGGGATGCACTCGTCGAGCTGCATGATGATGTCGCTGTCGAGCAACGTCTGGATCTCGATCGAGCGCTCTGGGGTCAGCTCGTGGGCCGACCCGTCAATGTGCGACCGAAACTTGACGCCTTTTTCGGTCAACTTCCGGAGTTTCGCCAGAGACATGACCTGAAATCCACCCGAGTCCGTGAGGATCGGGCGCTGCCAGTCCATGAAATCATGCAGCCCGCCCAGCGCCGCAACGCGCTCGGCGCCCGGCCGCAACATCAGGTGGTAGGTGTTGCCGAGCAGGATATCGGCATGCGTTTCGCGCACCTGCTCGGGGTACATGCCCTTGACCGTGCCGACAGTGCCGACCGGCATGAAGGCGGGCGTATTGACCTCGCCGCGCCAGGTATCGATGCGGCCGGCGCGGGCCAGGCCGTCCGTGGCGAGCAGGGTGAAGGAGTAATCGGATTTCATGGCGGGCTAATTAGCGGGCCAATCGGCTCCTGTCACCCTGCCCCGCTGATCAGACCGCGGCGGTGATCTTCTTGTAGTCCGCTTCGGTGAAGGCCTTCATGGTGACACTACGGGTGAAGCCGAGTGTGCCGACACGCAGGTTGAAGGTCGCGAGGGTTTCGTCGTTCGGCGCGTCGACAATGACCACCTGATCGTACTTGCCCATGGTCATGTAGACCGTCTCAAGGGTGCAGCCGCTTTTGGCGGCCATCTCCTTTGCCGCGTCGTAACGCGCGCCTGAATTCTTGATGTTCTTTATGCCCTGCTCGGTCCAGTTGAGCAGCAAGATGTATTTCGACATATGACGCTCCTCCTGTTGGCGAAGAATATCTTCGCAACAGGAAGGATATGCTGTTTCGGTCTCGGCGAATACGCTGACCTTAGGCCGTGGGGCGATAGCTCATCAGCACGCCACCATTCTCGAGCGGCTTGGCCCAAGCCAGCTCAAGGTTGATTGCGGCATCCCGCTGCTTGAACAGCGGATTGCCCCTGCCGAGCAGGATCGGCGCGATGCAGAGCCGGTACTCATCGACAAGGCCGGCCGCCAGCAGGTTCGACAGCAGGTCGGCGCTGCCGAATACGTAGATCGTCTTTCCCGGCTCAGCCTTGAGCGCTCGCACCAGTTCCACTCCGTCACCTCTAAGTAGGCGAGTGTTGTTCCAGTCGGCGCGGTCGAGCGTATTCGAGATCACCGCCTTGGCCGCATTGTTCATGCTGGCCGCCTCGGACTCCGGCGCGCTCGGCCAGTAGCTGGCCATGCCTTCGTAGGTCTTGCGGCCGAACAGCAGCAGGCCGGCATCGGCCAGTTGCTCGTCGCTCAGTTCCTGCAAGTCCTTGCCGAACACGAGGTTGTGGAACTCGATGGACCAGGGCGTTGGTCCCTCGAAGTAGCCATCCAACGTCACGACGTTCCGCATCGCTTTCCTCCTTCACTTATGCATTGGCTTAAGTATTGGCCACGCTTTCGATTGTCAAGCCACCGCTTAACTATCAATCAGCCCGGAACAGCAGGCTGGAGTCGCCGTAGGAGTAGAAGCGGTAGCCGTCGTCGATGGCGTGCTTGTAGGCGGCGCGCATGGTGTCGAGACCGGCAAAGGCGCTGACCAGCATGAACAGGGTCGAGCGCGGCAGGTGGAAGTTGGTCATCAGCATGTCCACCGCGTTGAAGCGGTAGCCGGGCGTGATGAAGATGTCGGTGTCGCCGATAAATGGCTGCAAGGTGCCGGTGGCGCGCGCTGCCGTCTCCAGCAGCCGCATGCTGGTCGTTCCCACCGCCACCACCCTGCCCCCCTTGGCCTTGGCGGCAAGGATACGCTCGACCACCGCCGCAGGGATGTCGCCCCATTCGGCATGCATTACGTGGTCCTTGGTGTCGTCGACCTTCACCGGCAGGAAGGTCCCTGCCCCGACATGGAGCGTAACGCGCTCGATGGTGACGCCGAGGTCGGTGATCTTTTGCAGCAGGCTCTCGGTGAAGTGCAGCCCGGCTGTCGGAGCGGCCACGGCACCGTCGTGGGCGGCGTAGACGGTCTGGTAGTCCGTCTTGTCGCGCTCCTCGGTGTGGCGCTTCGCCTCGATATAAGGCGGCAGGGGCATGGCGCCGTGGGCCTTGATGGCCTCGTCGAGCTGGGCCCCGCCAAGATCGAACTCCAGCGTGATCTCGCCGGTGTCACCCTTCCCCGTCACTGTCGCTGTGATCGAACCGTTGTCCCCCAGTTCCAGCCGATCGAGCAGGTGCAGCTTCTTCGCCGGACGGGCGAAGGCGCGCCAGGTGTGGGCATCGACGCGCTTGTGGAGGTTGAAGCTGACATTGGCGCGCAGATCGCCGCGGATACGCTGGCCGGTCAGCTCGGCCGGGAGCACGCGGGTATCGTTGACGACGAGAACGTCGCCGGCGCGCAGCACCTTCAGGAGGTCGGTGACGTGCCCGTCCTCCATCGGCTCGCCTTGGCGGACGATGAGCATGCGAGCGGAATCACGCGGCTCGACTGGATGCAGCGCGATGCTCTCGTTGGGAAGGTCGAAATCGAACTCGTCGACGCGCATCAGGGGCCGGTGCAGCTGACCGGCCAGGCGCCGTAACCGGGAATGCGCAGCGTACCGCCGAAGACGGTTTCCTCGTTCTCGGAGGTCTTGAACAGGCGCAGTTCGGCGATCTTTTTGGTCACGGCTTCATCGACAGCATCGATGAGCACCACACGGTCGTCCTCGAAGGCCTGGCCAACGGAAACCGGATCACCCGGTCCGTAGGCGGCGCTGTTGGCCCAGACCTGCTCGCCGACCGAGATATTCAGCCCCACGATCGAAAGCACGTCGAGGCTACCGGCGAGGAAGTCGAGCGTCGCCGCACCATCGGGCGCGGCGCAGTTCACCCACTCCGTCGCAATCGACGGCGTGGCAAGGCCGCAAAGGCCAATCACGGCAATTGCGGCCCGCCTGATCATTCTGCGATATCGGCCGCGACCTTGACCGAGATCATCTTGTCGGGATCACGCACTGGCTCGCCGCGCTTGATCTTGTCGACATTCTCCATGCCCTCGATGACCTTGCCCCAGACGGTGTACTGGCGGTCGAGGAAACGGGCGTCGGCGAAGCAGATGAAGAACTGGCTGTTGGCGCTGTCCGGGTTCTGGGCACGAGCCATCGACACGGTGCCGCGGACGTGCGGCTCGGCGTTGAACTCCTGCTTGAGGTTCGGGTACTTCGAACCGCCGGTGCCGGTGCCGTTCGGATCACCGGTCTGGGCCATGAAGCCATCGATCACGCGGTGGAACACGATGCCGTCGTAGAAGCCTTCACGCGCCAGCTTCTTGATGTGGTCGACATGGTTCGGAGCGAGGTCCGGACGCAGGGCGATGACAACCGGGCCCTTGGTGGTCTCGATGACGAGGGTGTTCTCGGGATCAGCGTAAGCCAATGTTCTGGCCTCCTTATTTGTATTCGATCTTGGCGGAGATGATCTTGTCGGGGTTCGCCGGCGGCTCGCCACGGGTGATCTTGTCGACGGCTTCCATGCCGGACACGACCTGGCCGAACACGGTGTACTGGCCGTTCAGGAACGTGCAGTCCTGGAAGCAGATGAAGAACTGCGAATTGAAGGTGTTCGGGTCGTTGGTGCGGGCAGCGCCCACGGCACCGCGACCGAACGAGACGTCGTTGAACTCGGCGACGACGTCCGGCTTGTCCGAACCACCGGTGCCGGTACCGGTCGGATCGCCCGACTGGGCCATGAAGCCCTCGATGACGCGGTGGAAGACGATGCCGTTGTAGAAGCCCGCCTCGGTCAGCTCGACGATACGCTCGACATGCTTGGGCGCCTTGCCCGGCAGCAGCTCGATGTCGACCACGCCGTCCTTGAGCTCGAGGATCCAGTGCGGCGTGCCCGACTGGGCGCGCGCGGCAGATGGGGAGACCATCGAGACCGCGAAGAACGCCGCGGCGATGGCGAAGACGATGCCGAGGATGATACCGGCGCGCTTGATGGGATCGGCCATTATTTCTTCAATGCCTTCAGAACAATGGGGGGTACAAAGGCGCTGATATCGCCTCCGAGCTCGGCGATCTGACGCACGAGCGTGGCCGAGATGTGGCGGACGTGGGGGCTCGATGGCAGGAAGACCGTCTGCAGGTCCGGCGCCATCTGGGCATTCATGCCCACCATTTGCATCTCGAAATTGTAGTCGGTGGTGTCGCGGAGGCCGCGGATGATGAGCTTTGCACCTGCAGAGCGGGCGGCGGTGACCATCAGGCCTGAGAAGTCGACGAAGTCGAACTCGGTTTCGGTACGCTTGCCCACCGGCTCCAGCACGGCCTTCAGCAACGCGAGGCGATCCTCGTGGCTGAACAAGGGCTTCTTGGAGTGGTGCGTGCCGATGGCGATCACCAGCTTGTCGACAAGCTTGCAGGCGCGCTCGATGACGTCGAGGTGGCCATTGGTGAGCGGATCGAACGAGCCGGGATAGAAGCCGACCAGTCTCGTCATGTGGAGCGCCCTCCCGGTTGTCGTTGGCGCGGGTTGTGTCACGGCATGTTGATTTAGGCAAGCCGAAGCGCCAGCGACATGGCAAAGGGCCGGTCCCTCGCGGAACCGGCCCGTTATCAAGCGGCGGCCAGCCCTTACTCGACCTTGAAGGTCCAGAAGTGGGTTTCGCCCGAGCTGTCGTCGACGCCGTCGTTGTCGGTGATGACGTAGGCGGTGCCTTCGCTGTCGATGGCAAGGCTTTCGACCTTGTCGACCACGTAGCCGTTGCCGGTCTTGAGGTCGGGGATCAGGTCGCGGACCAATTCCTTGGTGACGACCGGGAGGTCTTCACCGAGCTTGGCTGGCACCAGCGCCGAAACCGGCACGCGGTAGACGGACTTCAGCACGGCCTTGGCGCCGATCTGGTTGTCGCGCTCTACGATGTAGGCGTAGTCGCCGCGAACGGTGATCTCGCTGAGGCCGATCCAGGCACCTTCGGCCGGAGCCTCGAGCGGGTAGCGCACGGCGCCCCATTCCTTGGTGTCGGTGTTGTAGGCGAGGAGCTTCACCGAGCCCTTCTCGTCATCGCCCCACTCGCGCTGCGTCGCGACCCATAGGGTATCGCCGATCTTGGCGATGCCTTCGGCGCCAAAGCGGGTCTGGCCGGCGAGCAGTTCGACCGGGAAGCCAACCTCCTCAACGATCTCGCCTTCGGCATCGACATGGATCAGCGCGTGCGGCACGAGCTTGGCCGAGTCACCTTCGTTGGCGAGCCAGAAACCACCTTCGCCGTCCTGGGTGATGCCTTCGAGATCCAGCTTCTGGGCCGTCTCGCCCTTGCGGGTGACAACGGTCTTGGCGGTGATCTTCGCCGGAGTCTGCGCGGCATCGATCGTATAGATGGCCGGCGCGCCGTAGAGCACGCTGTCGGACACGGCGTAGAGCGTGCCGGGCTTGTCGGCATCGGCGACTGCGCCGGAGATGGCGGCCCAGCCGATCGGGTGGCCGTCGGCGTCAAGGTCGGAGACCAGCGTCGGGAACGCGGCTTCGCCCTCGGCCAGGTCGTAGACGATGACGTGCGAGCCGACGCCGCCGTCTTCGCGGAGGTCGACTTCGTTGGCGGTCGCGAGGAGGTTACGCGCGGGGATGGCGACGAGGCCTTCCGGCGAGATGCCCGACGGGAGCGACTGAACGAATTCCGGCGCAGCGCCAGCGCCAGCGTCCTTGTACACGGCGATCAGCGAGGAGCGTTCCTCGGCAATGAAGATGTACTGGCTGTCGCCGAAGGTCGCGACTTCGAGACCCTCGGGCTCGACGCCCTTCTTGTTGCGGAAGTCCGGGTAGTGGCCGAGCTGGGCGGCGTTCACGTCGAGCGCGTTGGCGGAGTCGAAGGCCACCGTGCCGTCGCGGTTGAAGATGGTGAAGCCCCGGCTGCCGCCGTTCCAGTCGCCTTCATTGGCGACGACGAGGCGATCGTTGTCGAGCCACTTCACGGCGTCGGGCTCGCGCGGAACGGCGTCCTTGTCCTTACTGAAGTCGATCTTGCCGTCGTTCTTGGTGTCGACGCCGGCAACGGCGGTCTCGCCAGCCGAGAAGCCGCCGGTCACAGTGCCGGTCTTGGCATCGACGATGGCGACCCAGTTGTTCTCCTGCATCGTCACGGCGACTTCGTCGGCATCGTTGAAGGAGACGAACTCGGCTTCGGCGTCTTCCGGAGCGATCTCGGCGAGGCCGGTCAGCTCGACCTTGCGGATCGACGCATCAGTCACCGAACCATCGGCAGCGACATCGACCAGCACCAGGAAGCCCGAGGGGGCCTGCGGGATGGCGCCGTCGTTCACTTCCTCGTCGCGCTCGTTCTCGATCGCGATGGCGAGGATGGTGTTGTCCTTGTTATGGGCGATCGAGTCCGGCTGGCCGCCGAGATCGAACTCGCCGTCGATCGACTTGCCGGCGATGTCCACGACCACCAGCTTGCCCGACGGGTTGGTTTTGGACTCGGAGGTATTCACGGCCACGTAGGCCTTCCCGCCGATGATGGTGACCGAAGTCGGCTCGCCGTCCATGGCGAGGAAGCCGCCACTCTTCGGCGCCTTGGCGTCGGTGATGTCGACGAAGCCGATGCCGCCGGCTGGGCTGTCCGAGTAGACCAGCGTCATGCCGTCATCGCTCGCCGTGATGATCTCCGACGAGCTCGCCTTGGCCTCGGGGTTGTTCAACTCCACGGGGAAGCTGGCAACACGGTTGAAGACCGGCGCGGCGAAAGCCGAGCTGGCGAGCAGGCTGGCGGTGAGGCCGAGAAGAATGGATTTGGTCTGCATGATTGCGCCCCTTTGAAAGAGGCACCCCGCTTAGGCAGTGCGCACAACGGCGACATGACAGTGGGGTGACGGTTCTGTGACGGTCCCCGCGCATATACATCGGCCACACTCGTCCCTATATTCGGCAATGAGAACGAAACAGGATTCGTCAATCCCATATGCCCTCTGAACCGCAACGCCTCGAGCGGCCCGCCGCCGGGTCGATCACCAGCCAGTTTCGGCGTGGGAAGGTTGATCCCGCCACGTACTTAGGCGGATTGAATGAAGAGCAACGTGAGGCCGTTCTTGCAACGGAAGGACCGCTACTTGTCCTTGCTGGCGCAGGGACAGGAAAGACACGTGTACTGACGACGCGCATAGCACACATCCTGAACTCGGATCTTGCGTATCCTGGACAGATCCTGTCGGTCACCTTCACGAATAAGGCCGCCCGAGAGATGAAGGAACGAATCGACCAGTTCGTCCCACCCATCGAACCAATGCGCTGGATGGGCACTTTCCATTCGATAGGCGCCCGCATCTTGCGCCTACACTCTGAGGCAGTGGGGCTCCGCTCCGACTTCACCATACTGGACACAGATGACCAGGTGCGGCTCATCAAGCAGCTACTGGACGTGGAGAATGTGGACGAGAAGCGCTGGCCGGCCCGCATGTTCGCGGGCCTCCTGGACGGATGGAAGAACCGCGGCTGGCTGCCGGACGATGTGCCGCAGTCTGACCTCTTGGGGTTTGCAAATGGGCGGGTGCCCAACCTCTATCGCGATTATCAAGCGCGGCTCGCAACGCTCAACGCCACCGATTTCGGCGACTTGCTGCTTCTGAATATCAAACTGTTCAAGGAATATCCGGACGTGCTGGCGGACTACCATCGCCGGTTCAAGTACATGCTGGTGGACGAGTATCAGGACAGCAACACGGCGCAGTATCTGTGGCTAAGGTTGCTTGCCCAAGGCAAGCCGGCGTCACAAGCCAACATCTGCGTTGTAGGCGACGACGACCAGTCCATCTATGGCTGGCGGGGCGCCGAGGTGGACAACATCCTCCGCTTCGAGAAGGACTTTCCGGGCGCCAAAGTGATACGACTCGAGCGCAACTACCGCTCGACGTCCAACATCCTCAAGGCGGCATCGCACCTTATCGCAAATAACCAGAGTCGGCTGGGCAAGACGCTCCAGACCGATGTCGGCGAGCCGGGCGAGCTGGTTCGGGTATCCCAAGTCAACGATGGCGACGAGGAAGCCCGACAGGTCGGGGAAGATATCGAGCAGCTCCAGCGCAAGGGCGACGCGCTCAACTCGATGGCCATTCTTGTTCGTGCGTCGCACCAGATGCGCGCCTTCGAAGAGCGTTTTATTACTCTAGGGCTGAACTACCGCGTGGTTGGTGGTCCGCGCTTCTATGAGCGCAGAGAAATCCGCGATGCGGTCGCATATTTCCGGCTAGTCGTGAACCAGAACGACGATCTCGCCTTCGAGCGCATCGTCAACGTGCCCAAGCGCGGTTTGGGCGATACTACCGTGAAGCTGCTACACGAGACGGCACGACTGCAGAATACAACCCTGGCCGGCGCAGTTCGAATGCTACTCGAGACGGAAGAGCTAAAGGCCAAGCCTCGCAGCACGCTGCGGGAGTTGCTTTCGCAGTTTGACGACTGGACTTGGCGAATGAAAACGCCGCCGAATGGCCATATGGGAGTCGACGAAGACGCTCCGCCCGGCGTTATCAGACGCAGCCCGTGGCACGCAGAACTGGCCGGTCAGATCCTCGATGAATCCGGCTACACCGAGATGTGGCAGAACGACAAGTCGGCTGAGGCCGAGGGCCGCCTCGATAACTTGAAGGAGTTGGTGAACTCGATGGCTGAGTTCGACACGCTTCAGGGCTTCTTGGAGCATGTCTCACTGGTTATGGATCGTGATTCTAGCGAAGCGGAAGACGCGGTCACCATCATGACCTTGCACTCGGCTAAGGGGTTGGAGTTCGATACCGTCTTCCTGCCCGGGTGGGAGGAAGGCCTGTTCCCCAGCCAGCGAACCCTCGACGAGATGGGAACGGCTGGTGTCGAAGAAGAACGTCGCTTGGCGTATGTAGGCCTGACTCGGGCGAGGAAGCGATTGCTCGTGTCGTTCGCGCAGAATCGCGTGACGCATGGACGCTGGCAATCAGCCATCCCCTCTCGTTTCATCGATGAACTTCCGGCCTCAGCCGTCGAGGTTAGGGACACCGGCTCGGCCTATGGTGGCTATGGCTATGGCGGCCGCACCAGCAAGGGCTTCGACACCCGCGATCCGTTCGACTCGCTCTACGAGACGCCCGGCTGGCAGCGCGCCCGCGCCCAGGCCTCGTCGCGAAAGTCGCACGGCCCCGTCACCATCGACGGCGACCTCGTCGCCCGCTCCGTCGACGACGGCCGCGGCTCGAAATATTCGGTTGGCGAGCGCGTGTTCCACCTCAAGTTCGGCTACGGCACGATCAACAACATCGAGGGCAACAAGCTCTCGATCGAGTTCGAAAAGGCCGGCCCGAAGAAGGTGCTCGAAAGCTTCGTGCAGAAGGCGTGAGGCGCCGATCGATAGAGCCGCCCCCTACCCCGGCGGGCTGACTTCGCTCGCGCGCTTCCGCTCCAGCCCCAGCTTGTGCTCGCGGTAGATGATGAAGAGGCCCGAGCCGATGACGATGGCGCCACCGATTAGCATCTCGATGGTGGGTACGTCCTGGAACACCACGTATCCGATCAGGACCGAGAGGATCAGCGAGGCGTATTCGAACGGGGCGACCACGGACATGTCGGCGTGGCGATAGGACTCGGTGAGGAGAATCTGCCCTATCCCGCCAAAGATGCCCGCGCCGATCAGCAAGGCGAACTGCTCGGGCGTCGGCATGACCCAGCCGAAGGGGAGCGTCGCGAGGCCGAGGACCGCCGAAGTCACGGAGAAGTAGAGCACGATCGTTGCCGAGCGCTCGGTCTCGACGAGCTTGCGCACCAGCACCATGGCGGTTGCGGCAAAGCACGCGGCGACCAGCGCCGAGATGGCGCCGAGGGTCGCGCCGCTCATATCCGCAATGCCGCCCGAGAACACGGTTAGGCGCGGCCAGATGATGACGATGACCCCGACCAGTCCCACCAGCACCGCGCTCCAGCGATAGAGCCGCACCTGCTCCTGATAGAACACCGCGCTGAAGATGACGATCAGCAGCGGCGTCGCGTAGCTGATGGTGATGGCCTCGGCGAGCGGAAGCTGCGTCAGCGCGAAAAACCCGGTGATCATGCCTCCGGTGCCGACGAGGCCGCGCATCAAGTGGCTCACGGGGTGCCGGGTCCTGATGCCGACGCCCAGTTCACCCTTCCAGATCAGATAAACGATGATCGGCAGGATGGCGAAGAAGGAGCGGAAAAACACCAGCTGGCCCGCCGGCACGCCCTCGGAGGCCTTCAGCAAGCTGGACATGCCGAGGAATACGCACACCGAGCTCAGCTTGAACGCAATTCCCGTCATGGCATTCTGACGGAGCATTGGCTGTTGGGGAGACACGGGCAGATCTTTCGGCGGGAAGTCGGACCAGAACGGTCCGAACGCTAGTTTCGCGAGGTTCGGGCCCGTGCGCAACTGGATTGAAACGGGCGACGGCCACTAGCCGTTCGCGCCACATCAGATATTAGTCTTAGGCGGACCTGCCGGAGGGGCAATGGACGAAGTCGTCGATATGACCGACGTGGTCGAGGGTGTGGTCGAAAACATCCCGATCATCGCGATGGTACTGGCCGGCTTCTATGCGCTCGCCTTCATCTGCGCGGTGCGCGAGATTTCGGCCTCGCGCACATCGCAAGGTTCAATCGCCTGGCTGGTGGCGCTGGGCTTCCTCCCCTTCCCGACGGCGATCATCTATCTGGTCTTCGGCTGGAAGCACTTCGACAGCTACGCCAAGACGCGCCTCGAAGTGCGCCACTCGCGCCTGATCCGCAGCGAGGACCTCAAGGTCATCGACCGAGAGATGGGCGCAGCCTGGCCGGTACAGCGGCGCGCCGCAGGCATGCCGTTCCTCGACGGGAACAAGGCGGATCTCCTGATCGACGGCAAAGCGACGTTCGACTCGATCTTCGAGGGCATAGCGCTCGCGAAGCACTACATCTTCGTCCAGTTCTATATCATCCGCGCCGATGCCCTCGGCAACCGGCTCGCGGCGGCCCTGATGGAGCGGGCCAGGGCCGGCGTGAAGGTCTATGTCCTCTACGACGATGTCGGCAGCGGCGGGCTGTCACGAGAGTTCAGGGACCGGCTGTGGGCCGAAGGCATCGAGATCTACGGCTTCAACCACCGGCACCAGTTGCTGCGCGTGTTCGGGCCGATGCGGATCAACTACCGCAACCACCGCAAGAACGTGGTGGTGGATGGCCAGGTCGCCTGGACCGGTGGCGCCAATGTCGGGGTCGAGTATCTCGGCGAAGACCCGAAGTTCGGCCACTGGCGCGACACGCAATTGCGCATCGAGGGGCCCGCCGCGGCGTCCCTGTCGCTGATCTTCCAGGAAGACTGGAACTGGGCGACGGGCGAAGTACTCGAAGTCCCGCAACCCGAAACGCGGGAAGTCGGCGACGTCTCAGCGCTGGTGATGGCCACCGGGCCGGCGGACAAGCTCGAATCCAACCCGATCGCCTTCGCCGACATCATTGGCCAGGCGCGCGAGCGGCTGTGGATCGTCAGCCCCTACTTCGTGCCGGATACCGACATGCGGACCGCGCTCTATGCGGCGGTTCTCCGCGGCGTCGACGTGCGGGTGATGCTGCCTGACAAGCCCGACCACCTCATCGTCTGGCTCGCCAGCAACGCGCATGCCGACGCGATGGTGGAACACGACGTCGGCATCTACCGTTACCAATCGGGCTTCCTGCACCAGAAGATCCTGCTGATGGACGACCGGATCGCGGCAGTCGGAAGCGTGAACTTCGACAACCGCTCGTTCTCGATCAACTTCGAGATGACGGTCTGGATGCCGGACCCGAAAGTGGTGGCGGATGTGGAAGCGATGCTGCTGGTCGATTTCGCCAACTGCAAGCAGGTGACCAAGGAGGAGGCCGCCAACCGCAACCCCTTCGCACGTTTCATCTCCCAGGCCGCCCGGCTGTTCTCACCAATCCTCTAGGGCCTTCATGATCAAGTTCGTCTCCTACAACATCCGCAAGAGCATCGGCACGGATCGCCGCCGCGCTCCGGACCGGATCATGCAGATCCTCGCCGAGCTCGATGCCGATGTCGTGGCGCTGCAGGAGGTGGACCGCCGCTTCGGGCAGCGCGTGACGACGCTCTCCCCCGACATGATCGTCGACCACACCAACTACATGCCCGTCCGCTTCGGCATTCGCGAGCAGAGCCTCGGCTGGCACGGCAACGTGCTGCTGGTGAAGAAGGGGCTGCGGGTCTCGAACCCGCAACGGATCGAGCTGCCCGCCTTCGAGCCGCGCGGGGCGGTCATGGCCGATGTCGAAACCGGTGCGGGCCGGGTGCGCGTCGTCGGCATGCACCTGGGCCTCATCGGTGGGTGGCGCATGAAGCAGGCCGTCGCGGTCGTCGGCTACCTCGAAAAGCTCGAGGAACATGTGCCTACGGTCATCATGGGCGATCTCAACCAATGGGCCGAGGACGGCGGCTGCCTCAACGAGTTTGCCCGGCATCACGACATCATTCCGCTCGGGCCGAGCTTTCACTCGCGCCGGCCCATGCTGCCCCTTGATCGGATCATCACCAGCCGCGACTTCCGGCTCGAGGGCGCCGGTGTCCACCACACCGCGCTGGCGCGCACCGGCTCGGACCACCTCCCCGTCTGGGCATCGTTGTCGCTGCTGCGCGAACAGGCTGCAGCTTAACGATCGCGGCGGCCGGGCATTGACTTCGGTCGCCTGGGCTCCGAAACAGCGGGCGAACAGGATTTTCGCCCCATGACGCTTTCGCAACTCTCCGTGCCCCTCACCAAGGATCAGGCTTACGCGCTCGTCGATGCCGTGATGATGCGCGACGATGTAGCGATCACGGCCTCGGCCCACGAGATCGAGGAGACCGGCGAGTGGGTGTTCGAAGCGACCTGCGACGCGGAGCCCGATATCGCGGCGTTCAACGCCATTGCTCGTGAGGTGCTGGGCGGCGAAGTGAGCTTCACGGTCGAGGCGATCGACCCGACCGTGAACTGGGTGGCGAAGTCGCTCGAAGGCCTGAAGCCGGTGCTGGCGGGCGGCTTCTATGTCTACGGCAGCCATGAGGATGCGCCGCCTCCAGGCGTCACCGGCATCAAGATCGATGCCGCGCAGGCCTTCGGCACGGGCCACCACGAAACCACCACCGGCTGCCTCGAGGCCATCGACCGGATGCTGAAGCGCCGCCGCTATGGGTCGATGATCGACGTGGGCACCGGCACCGGCGTCCTCGCAATCGCGCTCGCCAAGCGCACCCACTTGCCGGTGCTGGCAACGGATGTCGATCCGATCGCGGTCGAGACCACGATCGAGAATGCGCGGGACAACGGCGTCGCCCGGAACATAATTGCCATCGAGGCGACGGGTCTCGATCATCGCCAGATCGCTGGCGGCGCGCCCTATGACCTCGTCGTCGCCAACATCCTCGCCGGCCCGCTTGTGGCGCTGGCCCCGGCCGTGCGCAAGGTCACCCAGTACGGCGCGACCATCATCCTCTCGGGCATCCTCAACACGCAGGCCAACCGCGTGATCTCGGCCTACGGCCTGCAGCGCATCGTGCTGAAGCAGCGGATCGAAAAGAAGGAATGGACGACGCTGGTGCTGGAGCGGGTGTAGCGCCCGCCCTGCCCGCCAAATCCTAGAAAAACAAAATCCCCGGGCGAGCCCAGGGATTCGTTCGATCAACAAACGTTCGGCAATGCCGCGCGAGTGCGCTACGGCTTAGTTCGGGCGCTTGGTGAGAGCGCCGAGCAGCAGGTACTCACGGGCACGCGAAACGCTGCGGGTCGCTTCGCGGCCGCGCGCATCGATCACGCCGGCCAGAGCCTTGCGGAAATCGTTCTTGTTCTCGGGCATATCTTTCTCCCGGTTCTGAGTCTGTCGGACCTTCTGCCGACGGTGTGTAGATAGTCGCGTCCAGCGCGGACCGTTAGGGGGCGCCGCGAAGATCAGCCATGCCGTTGATGCAAGGCGCCTTAACGGCTGGTGAATCCCGTCACTCCCTGGTGACGGTCTCCGATGCCCGCCGCGCCTTCAGGTACTCGGCGATGTAGCGCTCCGCAGCACGGCTGCGGCCCTCGATCATCGACTCGAATATCCGGCGAAACAGTTGTTTCCGTTCAGTCATGGAAGTGCTCCATCGCAGCCCCCGGCGTTCTCATGACGGGGACGGGCTGAACCCGGAATGAACGCTCGCCTTGGCCCAACTCGCTTGTTAGGGTCCGCCACCTTTCAACGGCAATCCTCACCATGACCGACAGCACCTTCGCCCCGACCGTCTACCAGTCGTTCGACATCCGTACCGATCCGAAGACCGTGGCAAAGCGTGTGAAGGCGCTGCGCGCTGCGATGACGGAGGCCGGCGTGGATGCGTTCCTCGTGCCGCGTACGGATGCGCATCGCGGCGAGATGGTGCCGGACAGCGAGGCGCGCCTCGCCTACATCACCAGTTTCACCGGCTCGGCCGGCCTCGCCATCATCGGCAGCCGCAAGGCGGCGCTGTTCGTGGATGGTCGCTACACCCTGCAAGCGCCGGCCGAAACGGACACCAAGGTGATCACCGTGCTCGAGGCCGCCCAGGGCGGGCTGTCGCCAAAGATCGCCGACTACGTGGGCAAGGGCGGCAAGCTCGGCTTCGACCCGTGGCTTCACACCCCGAGCGAGATCGCCGACCTGGAGAAGAAGCTCGCCGGGCGCGCGACGCTCGTGCCGGTCGCCAACCTCGTGGACAAGGTCTGGGCGGAGCGCCCTGCCCCGCCGAACGCGCCGATCGAGTTCCTCGGCCATAACCGGGCGGGCAGGACCGCCGAGGACAAGCTCAAGGAAATCCGCGCCACGATGGGTGAGGATGATGCCGACGCGCTCGTCCTGACAGTGCCGGAGTCCATCAACTGGCTGTTCAACCTGCGCGGCCGCGACGTGCCGCACGTGCCGGTGGTCCTCTGCTTTGCCCTCGTGCCGAAGACCGGCATGCCGACGCTGTTCTTCAACAAGGAGAAGATCACGCCGGAGCTGAAGAAGGGCCTCGAGGGGCTGGCGAAGGTCGCGGACGTCGAGACCATGGTCGCGACGCTCCGCAAGCTCGGCGCTGCCGATAAGCGCGTGATGATCGATCCCGGCACGGTCCCCGTGGCCGTCGCGACTTCGATCAGCGGCGTCAGCGACGCCGTGCTGATCGAGAAGCGCGATCCGGTACTGATGCCGAAGGCGCGGAAGAACGATGCCGAACTCGGCGGCATGCGCGAGGCGCATCGCCTCGATGGCGCGGCGCTGGCGAAGTTTCTGCACTGGTTCGACGGCGAGGCGTCGAAGGGCAAGCTCGACGAGATCACCATCGCCACGGCGCTCGAGAGTTTCCGCCGCGAGGAGCCGAGCATCGTCGATGTCAGCTTCGACACCATCTCGGGAGCCGGTGCCAACGGCGCGATCATCCACTATCGGGTCGACGCCAGAACCAACCGCCAGTTGAAGCCGGGCGAACTGATGCTGCTCGATTCGGGCGCGCAGTACCTTTCGGGCACCACAGACATCACCCGCACCATGTTCACCGGCAAGGCCACGGCCGAGCAGAAGGCGCGCTACACCCAGGTGCTGCGCGGCATGATCGCCGTATCCATGTTGCGCTTTCCCAAGGGGACGAACGGCGCGCAGATCGACGTGCTGGCGCGGCAGTTCCTGTGGGCCGATGGCGTCACCTACAACCACGGCACCGGCCACGGCGTCGGCGCGTTCCTGTCGGTCCACGAAGGCCCGATCGGCATCTCGCCGCGCTATCCGACGCCGTTCGAGGTTGGGATGATCACGTCGAACGAGCCGGGCTTCTACAAGGAAGGCGCATACGGCATCCGCATCGAGAACCTGCTGGTCGTTGCCGAAAGCAAGGTCGGCGACGGCAAGTTCCTCGAGTTCGAAACGCTGACGCTGGCGCCGATCGACCTGCGGCTGATCGATGTCGAGCAGCTGAGCGGCTCCGAGAAGGTCTGGCTCAATGCCTACCACAAGCGGGTATTCAAGGAGATCGGCCCGCTGGTGAAGGGCGAGGTGAAGGCGTGGCTGAAGGACGCCACGCGGGAGATTTGACGGATATCGTCTAGTTCACCCCGAACGGATCGTATTCCAGCAGCCAGGAAAGCAGCCAGTTGGGGTTGCCGCTGAGCGAAGCGACGTCATCGACCTTCCAGCCATCCGCTTCGCGCACCAGCGACAGGCTGAGCATGCTCAGGTGGTCGAAGTTGTGGAAGGTGACGATGGTCGCTGCCCGCTCGCCGTTGATCACAGGCTCGCTGATGGCCACGTCAAGCAGGAGCGCGTTGCCGCCCTCGACGAACGGGTCGAACGACAGGATATCCTTGCTGTCCGGATCAAAGGCCACGCCGGAGAGCTTCGCCTCGCTGTGCGCGTCATACATGCCGCGGAGCCTGGCGGAATAGAACTGCTGCAGCCCGCCCTCATGCTTCTGGCCGGACTGGTAGGGAGCGTAGATCGCCTCCACCAGGGCCTTCGGACTGTCGTAGGCCAGGGCGCTGCCGGTAAAGCCGAGAAGGAGAAGGATGGTCGCGATAAGGTGCCGCATGTCTGTCCCGCGCGGAGTTCGATGCAGACTCGGCTAGCAAGCGCTCTTGGCGCATTGAGGGCCGCGCCGCGCCGCAATCAAGGCAGCGGCGCCTGCAGGATATCGAGCAGGTCGTAACTGAAGTCGTCGCCGGCGTACCAGACGTCGTCCACCTTCCAGCCGTCCTCATCGACGAGCAGGTAGCCCAGTTCTTGCGGCGTGCCCATGTTGGCAAAGGTCACCTTCACCGCCGCCTTGCCACCCGCGAGCAGCGGCTCACCGATGATGAGATCGGTGATCTGGTAATCCTGCCCGTTCACGTATGGATCGAAGTCGATGCGGCCGATTTCGCCGTCGGCCTCCTGCTGGTCCTTCTCGAACAAGGCGTTCAGCCGCTCGCTCTGGAGCGGTGCCTGCGTGGGAGGGAACTCGTTTGGCGGCATGTAGCCGGCATAGAGCGCCTCGAGCAGCGCCCTGGGGCTATCGTAGGACTGTGCGAGTGCGGGAGTTGCAAGAGCGAGGATCAGGGAGAGGACGGCGAGCAGTCGTGGCATCCGAACTCTCCCGGGGTATCAGCTGGCCGCCGTACCATCGTCCTTGGCCGCCTCGGCCGCCAGCGTCCTGGCCCGCCGCCGCTCGATCAAGGTCACTGACCAGATCGACAGTTCGTAGAGCAGGTACATCGGCAGCGAGAGTCCGATCTGGGAGATCGGATCGGGCGGCGTGATAAAGGCCGCGAAGATCAGGATGCCGACGATGGCGTACTTGCGGCCCTTCTTCAGCGTGGCGCTCGAAACCAGGTCGATCTGAGCCAGCAGCGTCAGGATGACGGGCAACTGGAAGCAGATGCCAAAGGCGAGGATGAGCGTCATGGCGAGGCCGAGATACTCGCTGACCCTCGCCAGAAGCTTGATCTCGCTCGTTTCCATCGCGTGGAAGAAGTGCATGGCGAGCGGCAGCACCGCGAAATAGACCATGCAGGCGCCGAGCACAAAAAACACCGGTGTCGCAACGAGATACGGGATGAACGCGCGCCGTTCCTTCTTGTAGAGGCCGGGCGCGACGAAGCCGTAAACCTCGGTGGCGAGATAGGGGAACCCGATGAAGATCGCGCCGAACAGCGCGAGGCTCAACTGGGTGAAGAAGAACTCCTGCGGCGCCGTGTAGATGAGCTCCACGGGCTGCGGATAGATCGCATTGCGATACGGCTCCACCAGCACGTCGAAGATCTGGCCGGCGAAGAAGAAGCAGACGATCAGCAGGCCGAGAATCACCAGCAGCGAGCGGATCAGGCGCTTGCGCAGCTCGATAAGGTGATCGAGTAGCGGGGCTTCGCTGCCGGCAAGCTCGTCGTCGGGCTCAGTGGTGTTGGACGCTTCGAGTTTGGTCTGCTCGGCCATGGTCACGAGGTCTTCTCGGCGGCGGTCGCCTTGCTGGCGGGCTTCTTGGCGGCCGGTTTGGCAGCGGGCTTCTCAGCAGCGGGCTTCTCAGCAGCGGGCTTCGCCGGAGCAGCCTTCTTGGCGGCGGGCTTGGCAGCCGGCGCGGCCTTGGTCTCTGCCTTGCTCGCAGCAGCCTTCGGCTTGACTGCGGTCTTCGGCTTGGCTGCGGTGCCGGGCGTGGCCGGGGCCTTGGTGGCGACGGGCTTCGGAGTCGCTGCGGCCGGTGTCAGCGCCGCCTGCTTCCTTGGCTTTGCAGCTGGCTTCACTGGAGCCAGTTCTGCAGCCTCGACCTTGCTCTCGGTGGGTGCCTTGATGCGGGCCGGACGGGCGACCTTCACGGGGGTCTTCGGGGCAACCTCGGGCGCAACGGCCACGGCCACTGGCGCGGCCGTTGCTGCGGTCATCCCGGCCGCGGCCTTGATCTCGTCCACGACGCTTTCGACCTTCGGGTCAGCCGGCTTGATCGCGCCCGAAGGCTTGACCTCGCCGGTCGGCGTTGTGGTGTTGAATTCCTTGCGGATCGCGTCCGCAGTCGCCTTGAGCGGCTGCGTGACGGAGTTGCGCAGGTTGGCGATCTCGTTGAGGCCGGTGGTCTTGTTCAGCTCGCGCTGAAAATCCTGGCCCATCCGCCGAACGGTGCCGGCGAACTGACCAACCCGGCGCATCAACGCCGGCAATTCCTTGGGACCTATGACGATCAGGGCCACAACCCCAATCACAAGCATTTCGGTCCAGCCGACGCCGAGCATATCGTTAGCTCCAGGGAGCGGCCGTCAGACGATCAGGCGTCCTTGGCCTTTTCGGGTTCGCGGGCCGGCTCGACGGTCGTCGATGCATCGATCTGCGGAGAGGGCTTGGTTTCTTCGTCGCGCATGCCCTTCTGGAAGGACTTGATGCCGGAGGCGACTTCGCCCATGAGGCCGGCGATCTTGCCGCGGCCGAAAAGCAGGATCACGACGATCGCTACGACGATGATGCCCCAAATTCCTGGCGCGTGCATATGAAGTCTCCGAGAAAACCGAACGCTGTACCTTAGCGCAGAGAAATAGGTTCAATCCTTGGCGAACACAAGGACGTGTTGGGGTTCCGCGACAATTCGTGTGACAGGAAAATGCTCACTCGATCGGATCGCTCTCGCCCTGGTCGTCGGGTTCCAGCGGGTCCTCGTCATCACGCAGCGGGCCATCGAAAGGCAGCGGCACCTGGAAGGCAGGCGGCAGGCGGCTCGACAGCAGGCCGGAACCCTTCAGTTCATCGAGACCCGGCAGGTCGGCGAGGCTCTCGAGGCCAAAATGGTCGAGGAATGCCTCGGTCGTTCCGTAGGTGACGGGCCGCCCCGGCGTGCGACGACGACCGCGCATGCGGACCCAGCCGGTCTGCATCAGGATATCGAACGTACCGCCGCCGCTGGCGACGCCGCGCACCTCCTCCACCTCGGCGCGCGTTGCCGGCTGGTGGTAGGCGATGATCGCCAGCGTCTCCAGCGCCGACCGCGACAACTGCCGGCTCTCTGTCTCCTCGCGCCGCAACAGGAACGACAGATCGTCGGCCGTTCGAAATGCCCACTTGTCGCCGCGCCGCACCAGGTTGATGCCTCGACCGGCGTAGACTTCGGCCAGCCGCTCGAGCAAAACGGGGATATCGGCCCCCTCCCCCAGATACGGCGCGATTTCCGCCGGCGACAGCGGATTGGCCGATGCGAAGAGGATCGCTTCCAGGATGCGGAGATTTCGCCCCGCGATCTCGCCGTGCTCGTCGAAATCGGTTTCGGCCAAGGTGTCGTCGGTCATTGCTTGTCCCCGTCGCCCTGGCGGCGGCGCATGAAGAGCGGGCCGAATGTCAGGGTCTGGCGCAGTTCTATTTGTCCCTGCCGGGCGAGTTCAAGGCTCGAGGCAAAGCTCGAAGCGGTGGCGGTCTTGCGCTGTTCCGGATTGGTCAGGTAGCGGTCGAGATAGGCGTCGAGCGGCACCCAATCCATGCTTTCCCCGATCAGCCGGGCGAGGATTTCGCGGGCCTCCTGCAGCGACCAGACACTGCGCTCGAACAGGTGATAATCCTGCGGCACGCCGCGCTCGCGCCCGATCGCATAGGCCTTCAACAGGTCATAGAGCGAGGCTTCCCACAGGTTGCGACGCTCGACCAGCACCGGCTCGGGCTGCCCGCGCATATAGACATCGCGGCCGAGGCGCGGGCGGTTGACCAGTTGCATCGCGGCCTTGCGCATCGCCTCGAGACGCTTCAACCGGAATTGCAGCAGCGCGGCCATCATCTCGCCGCTCGGCTCTTCGTCGCTGGGCGCCTGCGGCACCATCAGGCGGCTCTTGAGATAGGCGAGCCACGCCGCCATCACGAGATAGTCGGCAGCCACCTCGATGCGCTTCTCGCGCACCGTTTCGATGAACTGCAGATACTGCTCGGCCAGCGCGAGCACCGAGATCTTGCCCAGGTCCACCTTCTGGCGGCGGGCGAGGTCGAGCAGGAGATCGAGCGGGCCTTCGTAGCCGGCGACGTCGACGTAGAGGATCTCGTCGTCGGGCGGCGCTTCGGGCGTCGCGAACCAGTCCTGCGATGTGCCGCTCATAACGCCGCCCCGTCCGCCATCAAAGGCGGATTTGGTCCCTAACCGGGCAAGGCGTCAAGGAAGCGCCGATGGCGATCAACCGCCAATCGGCACGCAATCGACCCCGTTGGCCTTGAGGCTGGCGCAAGTCTGGGTCGCCTCCTGGAAGGAGTCGACCGGCAGGACGACGCGATACCACGTCCCCTTGGCGCCGAGATTGACCTGGCGAACAGCGAGGCTGCGGCCGGCGAGCAGGCCCGACAGGCGGTTCTGCGTGGCACGGAGCGAGCTCTGCGCATCCGGTTCGGTCGGCTGCGAGCTCAGCTGGACATAGGGGCCCGAACCACCCGAAGAGACCGGTGCAGCCGCGGCCGGCTGGGTCCCAAGGTCCACGGGACGTGCCGCGACGACCTGGTTGGCGCCACCGCCGAGGGCGGAACGATCAGTCGGCCGCGCGACGGGGACCGGCGCCACGATCGTCGGATCGATGGTCGCGCCGGCAGGCGGTGTTTCGGTGAGAGCCGAAACCTGCGTGGAGGCCGTCTCGTCGACAGCGGCGCCGACGGCATCGGCAGCGGTATCTGCTGCGCTCGGCAGTGCGGCGAGAAGATCGGACGGCTGCACATCGGCACCCGGCAGTTCCGGAACGGCCGGGCGATCAACCGGAAGTTCCTCGTTGCCGGCGACGGCGTCGTCGCCCGAAACGATGGTGCCATCCGGGCGGACGGTGACCGTGCGCACCTTGCGGTTGGCAAGCTCGCTCTCGCCGGTAGAGGCATCCTCGTCACCCACGGTCGTCGCGACATCGGCGACACTGGTCGCCTCGCTGTCGTCACGCGAGACGAGTTGCTCGTCGGCCGGAGCGGCAGCATTGCCGTCGAGTTCGTTGAAAACCACGGAGCCCTGGTTGGTGGGAGCAGCCACCGTCGGCGGGGGCGCCTCCTTCACCGGAGTTGCGTCGGCGGTCAGCACCGGGGCCTCGCCGTCGTTGCCGCGGCCCATGCCCAGCACCCAGTAGAGGCCGAAACCCGCGGCGAGCAGCAGCGTGCCCGCTACCGCCATGCCGACATACTGGCGCATGCCGCCCGAGCGGCGCTCGGGCTTGGCCTTTACGCGTTTGTAGGGGCTCTGCTCGGCCTGAACACCGTCGATCCGGCCCACTTCGGCGCCGCTTGCCGCGGCAGCGGCGAGAATGGCAGCCTCGGCAGACGCGACCTGCGGCTCGGTATCCTTGATCGTAGCGCGACGCGGCGCAAAGCCCGTCGTCAGGGGCGGCACGACCGGAGGCGACTGCTGCGGCGCGGGCGTCGGTGCTGCGGCCACCGGTGCCGCAGGCTTGTCGCTCGTCAGTTCGACGCGAACCGCTTCGCCGATCAGGCTCTCGATTTCATCCATCGGATCGGCAGCGGGCTGCGGGCGCGGAGCCTGCACCTTGCTGTTCGGACCGAATACGGGGGCGACGCCGAAACGCTCCTCGGCGCGCGCGATGGGTTGCGCGGCGGGAGCAGGACCACGGCCCGGGCCGAGATTGGGCTGCGGGCGCGGCGCCGCCGGAAGGCCCGGCTGCGGGAATGGCCGCGGTGCAGGCTGCACCGTCTGCGGCGGTTCCTCGACTTCGGCCGTGTCGAGTTCGGCAGCGATCAGGTCGGCGATCGGGTCATCGGAGCTGGGCTTCGCGACAGGCGCGGAAACCGGCGCCTTCGCCTCGGGTACGATGGGCTCTGGCGGCGAGTTCGCGAAGCCGAAGTCGAAATCGAAGTTGTCGGTCGCCGGCGATGCCTGCGCAGCGGCCACCATGGGCGCTGCTGGCGCGGCGACGGGACGGGCAACCGGAGCAGCGGATACCGGAGCGGCCTGGGCGCGCACCGGCTGCGCGAACACCGCTTCCAATTCCGACATCGGATCGGGCTGGGCCGCCGGAGGCGCCGACGGGCGCTCTGCCGGAGCCGGCGCGGTGACCTGCGTGAAAGTCGGGGGCGCAACGGGCGGCGTCACGGGGACAGGCGCGGGCTGAGTCGGCTCGATCATTGCCGGAGGGATTGGCCGCGATGCCACGGGCTTCGGGATCTCGCGATCCTGCCAGCTCGACATGGGCTCGGGCTTGAAGGTGGAGGCTGCCGGCAGCGTGCCGAAATCGATCGATGCCGCGGGCTTTGCAGCGGGGCGCGTGACAGGCGGCGCAACCGGAGCCGGGGCTGGCGCTGCGGCGACAGGCGCCGAGACAGGCTGGTCCATCCCCGGAATGCGGAACACGCCGGGCGTAGCGGCAGGAGCCGCAGTCGGAGCAGCCGCTGGCGCAGGAGGAACAGGAGCAGGAGCGGCCGCGACGGGCGCCGCAGGCGCATCCATACCCGGAATCCGGACCGGAGATGGCGCAGGTGACTGCGGAGCCGTAGCGGCTTCCGGGGCAGTCTCCTCAGGCAGCGTGACCAGCTTGGGCGCAGGCCGGGGCTCGGGTTCGGATGACCCCGCGTTGCTTGCCATGAGCTTGGCAAGTTCGGCGATCAGGTCGTCGGATTTTTCCTGGCCATCAGGCATCTGCTGCGGTCTCGCTGTCATTGAAAGCAGCGCCCCTGTACTCGTGGACCCGTCCGCTAATAGTTGGACCTCACTAGCGGGGCCGGCCACTCTACCAACCAATGCGCCCGAATTATGAAAGCTCTTCGGGGGCAGAGACACCAAGCAGAGTCAAACCATTGACGAGAACCTGACGCACGGCCCCGACAAGGGCGAGTCGGGCCGTAGTCAGCTTTGAATCATCCGCGTTAACAAAGCGTAAGGCAACATCCTGATTGCCCTTGGCCCAGAAGCCATGAAACGCGCTGGCCAGCTCGTAGAGATAGAACGCCACCCGATGCGGCTCGTGTGCATCGGCAGCCGACGCGACGATGCGCGGCCACTGTGCGAGCGTCTTGATCAACTCGACATCTGCCTCGGAAGACAGCAACGACAGGTCCGCCGCGGCGAGGGCAGCGGGCGATACATCGAGCGAGGGCAATTCCTCGGCAACCTTGCGGAACACCGAGTAAGTCCGGGCGTGCGCGTACTGCACGTAGAACACCGGGTTGTCGCGGCTCTGCTCCTTCACCACGGCGAAGTCGAAGTCCATCGCGGCGTCGTTGCGCCGATAGAGCAGCATGAAGCGGGTGGCGTCGGAGCCGACTTCTTCGACCACGTCGGCGAGCGTCACGAGGTCGCCGGAGCGCTTGCTCATCTTGAACGGCTCGCCGTTCTTCAACAGCCGAACGAGTTGGCAGATGCGCACGTCGATATCGGCCTCGCCATGCGACACGGCCTTCACGGCCGCCTTGAGCCGCGAGACATAGCCCGAGTGATCGGCGCCGAGCACGTTGACCATGTGCTTGAAGCCGCGGAGGTACTTGTTCCGGTGGTAGGCAATGTCGGCGGCGAAATATGTGTAGCTGCCGTTCGACTTCACCAGCGGGCGATCGACGTCGTCGCCGTAGTTGGTGGCGCGGAACAGGGTCTGCTCGCGATCCTCCCAATCTTCCGGGGTCTTGCCCTTCGGCGGCTCGAGACGGCCCTGATAGACCATGTCCTGCGCGCGCAGCCATTCGAGCGTCGTGTCGACATCCCCGCCCTGCCCGTGCAACTGGCGCTCGGAGAAGAACACATCGTGGTGGATGTTGAGCTTGGCGAGGTCGGCCCGGATAAGGTCCATCATCGCGGCCAGCACCCGGTCCTTGACCAGCGCCAGGGCCTCGGCCTCGGGCTTATCGAGGAGAGAGGTGCCGAACTCGACCTTCAGCGCCTGCCCAACCGGAATCAGGTAGTCGCCGGGATAGAAGCCCGACGGGATATCGATCGTCTCGCCGAGCGCCTCGCGGTAGCGCAGCATGGTCGACTTCGACAGCGTGTCGATCTGGCTGCCGGCATCGTTGATGTAGTACTCGCGCGTCACATCGTAGCCGACATAGGCCATGAGCGAAGCGAGGGCGTCGCCGAACACGGCGCCACGGGTATGGCCGACATGCATCGGTCCGGTCGGGTTGGCCGAGACGTACTCGACATTGACCCGCTCACCCTTGCCGATATCCGCCTTGCCGTACTCGGGGCCGACGGCCTTCAGCACTTCGTGCCAGATCGGCGTCTTGAGCCGGAAATTCACGAAGCCGGGACCGGCGACCTCGACGGAGGCCACATCCGGGTCCGACTTGAAATGTTCGGCCAGCGCGGAGGCGATGTCCCGCGGGTTCTTGCCCAGGGGCTTCGCCACGACCATCGCGGCGTTGCTCGACAGGTCGCCATGCGCTGCATCTCGCGGCGGCTCAACCACGAGGCGCGACAGGGCTTCCCCGGTGATTTCGGGGTAGAGTGCCTTGAGGGCGTCGGCGACGCGGGTGGCGAACAGCGCGAAAACGTTCATTTCAGTGCCTTTTGGGAAGGGTGCCGAGCCCCTACCCCAAAGCCCCTGCCCCGTCAAACAGGCGGGCATGCTGCTCGAGGGCATAGGGGTCGGTCATCCCGGCGACGAAGTCGGCGACGATCCGGGCCTTCGCGCCACGATCAGGCGCTGCCCGGGCGGCTTCGCCCCAGCTTCCCGGCATAGCGGATGTAACCATGTAGTGGTCGAACAGCATCGAGACGACGGTCTGGCTGCGGCGAACCGGCGCCATCACCTGCTCGTTGCGGTACACGTGGTCGAAAAGGAAGCGCTTCAGCCCGCGCTCGGCCTCGGCTACCGCCGGCGAGTAGCGGATCAGCGCCCGGCCGGCAAAGCGCACGTCATCGGCCGACTGCGGAGCGAGTGCCGCAATATTGCGGGTGCTCTCTTGGATCACGTCCTCGATCTGGGCAGTGATCAGCCGCCGCTGCACCTCGTGCGCCTGGCGGCTGCGCTCGATATCGGGCCAGCGGGTGAGCACTTCCCGCACGAACGGGCCGACCAGCGGCACATCGGAGAGGTCGCCGATACGGATCAGGCCGGCCCGCAGCGCGTCGTCGATGTCGTGCGAGTTGTAGGCGATGTCATCGGCGATGGCCGCCGCCTGCGCTTCGAGGCTCGCATAGCTCCACGGCATCAGGTCGGTGCTGGCGGGGATGTCGTTGAGCCCGAACGGTACCGGGTGGTCGGCGCGCAGGGCCCGGCCGTTGCGATCGACCAGGGGACCATTGTGCTTGAGGATGCCCTCGAGTGCCTCCCAGCTCAAATTCAGCCCGTCATGCTCGGCGTAGCGGTTCTCGAGCCGGGTGACGACCCGGATCGCCTGCATGTTGTGGTCGAAGCCGCCCCATTCGGCGAGCTTCTCGTTCAGCACGCGCTCGCCGGCATGGCCAAACGGGGTGTGGCCGAGGTCGTGCGCCAGCGCCACCGCCTCCGCCAGGTCTTCATCCAGTGCGAGGGCGCGGGCGATGGAACGTGCCATCTGGCTGACTTCCAGCGTGTGGGTCAGGCGCGTGCGGAAATGCTGGCCCTCGTGGTGCAGGAAGACCTGGGTCTTGTGCTGCAGGCGGCGGAAGGCGGTCGAGTGGATGATGCGGTCGCGGTCGCGCTGGAACTCCGACCGGGTCGGGCTGGTGCCGGGATCGAACAGCCGTCCGCGGCTCTGAGAGGGATCGGAGGCATACGCTGGGCGGTCAGCCATTATGCGCCAGGACCCTTTTCATCGTCATCTGACGATATTAAGTTACAACCATGAGCCGCACCCTCCAGCGGCCGGAAGGTATTGCATGTCCGAAGTTGCTCTAGCACCGAACAATGTCGTTTTGACAGATCGCGCCGCCAAGCGGATCGGGCGCATCCTCTCGAAGCAGGGCGAAGGCACGGTGCTGCGCATCGCCGTCGCCGGCGGCGGCTGTTCCGGCTTCCAGTACGAGTACAACCTCGTCAAGGAGACGCCGACCGCCGACGATCTGGTGCTGAGCAGCGGCGACGCGACGGTACTGATCGACTCGCTGAGCCTCGAGTTCATGGGCGGCGCGGAAATTGACTATGTCGACGACCTGATCGGGCAGAGCTTCCAGATCCGGAACCCGAATGCCGTCGCCGGTTGCGGCTGCGGCACGAGCTTTGCCGTCGCCTGACGCCTAAGCCTTTCGACTAATGCCCCGCGACCCGTTCAGCCGTTAGCGTCCTCCCATAGTTCGGGAGGAATTCATGACTTTGGAGAATAGGGTGAACGCGGCGATCGACGCCGCGCTCGGGGACCGCATTGTCGGTTGCGTCGTGCTGGTGAACCAGGACGGCAGGGAAATCTACGCCCGCGCCGCAGGCCTTGCCGACCGGGAGTCGAACCGCAAGATCGAGCGCGATGCCATCTTCCGGCTCGCGTCGATCACCAAGCCGGTCGTCGCGACCGCGGCGCTCAAGATGATGGAAGCCGGGCTTCTGCAGCTTGATGATCCCGTCAGCAAGTACCTGCCCTATTTCACCCCGGCGAGCCCCGATGGGGTGGTGCGGCCTATCACCATCCGCCACCTGCTCTCACATAGCTCCGGCCTCGCCTATGAGACGACGCCCGCCGACGTGTCGCCGGGCATGTCCGGACCGTTCATTTCTCTCGAAGAGAACCTCCGCCGCCTCGCCAAGGCGCCGCTCGGCTTCGCACCCGGTACGGCGTGGGCATACGGAACGAGCATCGACGTCGTGGGCGGGGTGCTCGCGGCGATCAACAACTCGACGCTCGAAGCGGCGGTGAACAAGTATGCCGCCGGCCCGCTGGGCATGGTCGACTGGCGCTTCACACCGACGGATGCGACCCGCATCACGGCAAACTACTACAATGGCGGTCTGCCAAAACCCTCGATCGTGCCGCCGGTGCGGATCACCTCCGAGAACAAGCAGGGCACGACCTTCGACCCCGACCGCATCTTCCGCGCCGATGCCCCGCAGTCCGGCGGTGGCGGCTCGTGCGGCACGGCCGACGACGTGATGAAGATGCTCGAAGTCTACAACGGCGGCACCTTCCTCAAGCCCGAGACCACGATCGAAGCCTTCACCAACCAGATCGGCAGCCTGCCGCGGCGCGAGGGCGATGCCGGCAAGCGGTTCACCGTGCTCGGTGCCATCATCGACGATCCGAAGGCGGCGAGGAGCCCCTGCCCGGTCGGTACGCTCGATTGGGGCGGCGCGTGGGGCCACAACTGGATCATCGACCGCACCAACAAGCTGTCGATCGCGGTGCTCACCAACGTCGCGCCCGAAGGCTGCAACGGCCCCTTCCGCGAGGACATCCGCGACGCGATTTACGCGTCGCTGTGACGTCCGAGCGTTTCCAGGAAAAGTTGCAGACCTTTCCGGTTCGGAAGCGCGACCACAACTGAAGCAATTCGTCGTTTCAACGGAACCGCGAATTGCTCTAGGCTCCGGTTTCAAACCGGAGCCTACTCATGCGCATCGCCACCTGGAACATCAACGGCGTCAAGGCGCGGCAGGGACTTCTTCTCAAATGGCTTGAAGAAGAATCGCCCGATGTAGTCTGCCTGCAGGAGATCAAGTCGGTCGACGAAGCCTTCCCCCGAATGGAGATCGAGGCGCTCGGCTACAATATCGAGACGTTCGGGCAGAAGAGCTGGAATGGCGTCGCCATCCTCTCCAAGCACCGCTTCGACGAGGTGACGCGTGGCCTGCCCGGCGACGATGGCGACGAGCAGTCGCGGCTGATCGAGGGCGTGTTCTCGGTCGAGGGCGGCGTGGTGCGCGTCTGTTGCATCTACCTGCCGAACGGCAATCCGGTGGGCACCGACAAGTTCACCTACAAGCTCAGTTGGATGGACCGCCTGCACACCTTCGTCGAAGGCCGGCTGGCGCTTGAGGAGCCGTTCATCCTGCTCGGCGATTTCAACATCATCCCGGCCAATGTCGATGCGACGTTCCCCGAGAAGTGGGTCGGCGACGCTGCTTTCCGCCCCGAGAGCGCCGAGCGCTGGCGCGCCCTGCTCAATCTCGGCCTGACCGATGCGCAACGCGCCATCACCGACGAGCCGTCGCTGACGTTCTGGGATTTCCGCACTTTCGGCTGGGAGCGCAAGGACGGCATCCGCATCGACCACCTGCTGCTCTCGCCGCAGGCCGCCGACCGGCTGGAGGATGTCGTGGTCCACTCTGCCGAACGCGGCAAGGAAAAGCCGAGCGATCACGTGCCGGTGGTCGGCACGTTCGCGTTCTAGCTTGTGCGGAGAGGCAGGCGGCCGGCTAGCGGACGTTGCTCGAGATGCCCTTGACCGTGTCGCTGTTCGACTTGAGCGTGCTCACGCGGGCTTCGGCGACCTGGATGGTGTCGTCGCGCTGCAGCATCTTGCCGATCGTGACCTGGGCCACACGCACCTGATGTGAAACGTCGTTCACCAGCGCCTGCACGTCCTTGGGCAGGGTGATTACGACGATGAGAGCAAGAATGATCGGCAGACGCATGATGACACCAACGGGCTAACTGGCCCGGTAAATGTCATTTCGCGGCTGAACTGGCGCTGAACGGTCCGGTCAGAGTCCGCCGAAGCGCGTGCCGAGAGAATCGGCCATCTCGACAGCGGACTTCCGCTGCTCGGGTGTGGCGACCGACATGGCATTGGCCAGAAGATCGGAGATCCAGCTCTCGTCGATCGTTCCCGCCGAACGGCGCGATGCCACCGTGAGCCACATCAGGCCTTCGACCGGATCGGACGCGATGCCCTCACCATTGAACAGCATGTTGCCGAGCTTGGCCTGCGCCCCGGCATGGCCCTTCCGGGCCGCAAGGTTCAGCCAGCGGGCACTCTGCAGCGGGCTGTCGCCGAGTTCGGCTTCGTCGAGGTAGAGCTCGCCGACCTTGTACTGGGCATCGGCGTCGCCGAAGTAGGACGCCGCGTGCATGATCAGCTTGTTCGAATAGGCTTCGTTCTTCGGGATGCCGGCTTCCGGGAGGCCATTGCGGTAGTACTCGCCGACCTTGAGGAACGACTGCGCCACGATATCGGCCTCGACGCCCTTCGGCGCGGTGTCCGCATGCTCGTCGGCGATCTGGCTGAAGTAGCCGAAGGCCTTCACGGGATCCTTGTTCACGCCCTCGCCGGTCTCGTACATCAGGCCGAGCTGGTAGAGCGCCATCGGCTGGCCGGCGAGCGCCGCGTCCTCGAGGGCCGCGATCAGGTCCTTGCTCGAGATGCCGCCACCGGCGCCATCGAGCGAATTGGCCATGGCGAGCGCGGCATCGGCCGCAGTCTCGGGCGCAGCCGGCAGGGACGGCAGCACGCCGCTGACCTGTGCGGCAGCCGGAGTGGCAGCACCCGCAATCGCGAACGCAGCCCAAAATGCAACGGAGACAAGGGCTCCTGCCCTAAATGTCCGCATACTGCTCCTTCTCGCCCTTGGCACCGGGATTGGTCAGCGCGCCAAAGCGTGCCGGCCCCACCAGTTGGGCATACTTCCAGATGGCACCCGAGCCATATTCCGTTTCGCGCGGAGACCAGTTGGCCTTGCGCCGGGCAAATTCCTCGTCCGACACGTTGACCGAGATTTCGCCGGTCGTGGCGTCGAGCGTGATGATGTCGTCGTCCTTGATATGGGCGATCGGGCCGCCGATGGCGGCTTCGGGGCCAACGTGGCCGATGCAGAAACCGCGGGTGGCGCCGGAGAAGCGGCCGTCGGTGATGAGCGCAACCTTGTCGCCCATGCCCTGGCCGTAGAGCGCAGCCGTGGTCGAGAGCATCTCGCGCATGCCCGGACCACCCTTGGGACCCTCGTAGCGGATGACGAGCACGTCGCCTTCCTTGTACGTCCGCTTCTCGACCGCCTCGAAGCACGCCTCTTCGTTGTCAAAGACGCGCGCGGGGCCGACGAAACGCAAGTTCTTGAGGCCGGCAACCTTAACGATCGCCCCATCAGGCGCGAGATTGCCCTTGAGCGAGACGACGCCGCCGGTGGGCGAGATCGGGTTCGCGGTCGTGCGGATGACGTCCTGCTCGGTGTTGAACTTCACCTTGGCGAGGTTCTCGGCGACGGTCTTGCCGGTCACCGTCATGCAGTCGCCGTGGAGATAGCCGCCGTCGAGCAGCGCCTTCATCACCAGCGGGATGCCCCCGGCTTCGAACAGGTCCTTGGCGACATAGCGGCCGCCCGGCTTCAGGTCGCCGATATAAGGGGTCTTCCGGAAAATCTCGCCAACGTCGAACAGGTCGAAGTCGATGCCCGCTTCGTGCGCCATGGCCGGCAGGTGGAGCGCCGCGTTGGTCGAGCCGCCGGTCGCCGCCACGGTCATCGCGGCATTCTCAAACGCCTTGCGGGTGACGATATCGCGCGGACGCAGCTGGACCTTGAGCAGTTCCATCACCTGCTCGCCCGCTTTGGCGCAGAGCGCGTCGCGGATTTCGTAGGGCGCCGGTGCGCCGCAGCTGTAGGGCAGCGCCAGGCCAATGGCTTCCGCCACCATGGCCATGGTGTTGGCCGTGTACTGGCCGCCGCAGGAACCGGCCGACGGGCAAGCAACGCGCTCGAGTTCGTCGAGCGTCTCGTCGTCCATCTTGCCGACCGAATGGAGGCCGACAGCCTCGAACAGGTCCTGCACGACGACGTCGCGGCCACGGAAGCGGCCCGGCAGGATGGAGCCGCCATAGATGAAGATCGACGGCACGTTGAGACGGATCATCGCCATCATCATGCCGGGCAGGGATTTGTCGCAGCCGGCCATGGCGACCAGCGCGTCATAGGAGTGGCCACGCATGGTCAGCTCGACCGAGTCGGCGATCACGTCGCGGCTGGCGAGCGAGGACTTCATGCCGGCATGGCCCATGGCGATGCCGTCGGTCACGGTGATGGTCGCGAACTCGCGCGGGGTCCCGTGATTGGCGGCGACGCCCTTCTTCACGGCCTGCGCCTGGCGCATCAGCGAGATGTTGCAGGGGGCGGCCTCGTTCCAGGCGGTCGCCACGCCGATCAGCGGCTGATGGATCTGCTCGGAGGTGAGGCCCATGGCATAGAGGTACGAGCGATGCGGGGCCCTCTCCGGACCTTCCGTCACGTGCCGCGAAGGCAACCGCGATTTATCGACGTAGTTCGATGCCATCTCTACTACCTGCTTGCCCGGCCGATGGTTGTCGGGCACCCCAAATGGGTGCCGTCTGTGCGTGTCGGCCTGACAAGGCACAAGAGTGGGAAAGTCGCGAAAGGCTACGGTGCGCGGCCAAAACCTGCACCACTTCGCGATCTGACCGAGCCCCAGTCCTCTTCTTCTTTTAGGGTCAGAATGTGGCGGGGTTCCTCAGCAAATCGTTGACCGGCCGGGGCGGCAAACGGGATTCAAACTTGCTGTTGCAAAAACATCACGGGAGATTCACACGCCGTTCAGCATGCGGGCGCCGGGTGAGGGAAAAGTGCTCATTGGGAAGCACCTATCCTCCCCCGTTCACCCGCCGCATCCCGGCGAACGACCGGGTCCGGCCCTACAGCCACTTCCGTCCATGCATGAACAGGTAGATCCCGATACCCAGCGCCGCCAGCCCGCCTGTCACCAGCCAGAAGGCCCAGGGGTTGTCGTGGAAAGGGATGCCCTCGACATTCATGCCCAAAAGCCCGCTGATCACTGTCAGCGGCATGAACACCACTGTCGCCGCCGCCAGCACCAGCATGTTGCGGTTCATCTCTTCGGCGCGGGTGTCGAGCAGTTGCTCGTGCACCAATGCGGCGCGTTCAGAGAGCGTCTGCATTTCGTCGCCGAGCCTAGCCGTACGCTGCGCGGCCTCGCGCAGCCGGATGCGGTCGCGATCGGTGAAAAAGCTCAGGTCTTCGATTTCGAGTGTCGTCAGCACGTCGCGCTGCGGCCAGATCAGGCGGCGCATGTTGATGATGGTGCGCCGCAACGTGGCGAGCTTGGCGCGGGTGTCGGTCAGCCGCTCCATCACCAGCTCTTCCTCCACCTCGTCGAGCTTGTCGCTCATCCGCTCGGTCAGCGGCTCGATGCGATCCGCAGCGCGCAGCGCCAGCCGCGCCACGAGATCGGCCGGCGTGGTGGGCGCGTGGCGGGTGCGCTGCCACTGCGCGATGCCGAGGAAGTCCACGATGTTCAGCTCGGCCGCAACGATCACCCTGCCCTTTTCGAGCCACAGCGAAAGCAGTTGCCGGCCGACGTCGTCCGGCTCGGCGCCGGGCCGCGCGACGCGCAGCACCACCAGCGCCTGGTCGTCGAACACGGTGCAGCGGCTTCGCGTCGAGGGCACGCAGATCAGCTCAGCGTAGAACTCGCCGACCTCTTTCTTGAGCCAGGCCCTGAACTCCGGAGCCTTGGCGCTGCCGGAGACCAGCGCGAAGCCGGTGCTTGGCGTCTTGAAGCTCGACTCTTCTTCGTCCGGCAGGGCGCGAACACCGCCCTTGCCGTCGAATTGCACGATGGTCATCCAGTCTTCGAGCGGAGCGCGGCTGTTACTGGCCGGCCGCCTGGCGTCAACCATCGTGTACCCCTGAGTCTCAGCTAAGCCGCGATAGAGCTTCCTGCAGGCGCCCGATGCGCTCGAGGCCTTCTTCGCGGCGCGTGCGCTGCTCCTCGACGACCTCTTCGGCCGCCTTGGCGAGGAACTGCTCGTTGCCGAGCTTCTTGTCGATCTTGTCGATCTCGGACTGTTCCTTGGCGATGTCTCGCTTCACGCGCCCACGTTCGGCATCGAGGTCGATGACGCCGGCGAGCGGCAGCACGAAGGTCGCCTCGCCGAGGATCAGCTGGGCGGAGTCGCGCGGCACGTCGGTGGTGTAGTCGACGCTTTCGAGGCGAGCCAGGCGGGTGAGCGCGCTGAGGTTGGCCTCGACGCGGGTGCCGGTCTCCTCCCCTGCCCCCACGACGAGCAACTTCACTTTGGCGCCGGCCGGCACGTTCATTTCCTGGCGCACCGAGCGGATGCCGGAGATGAGCGACACGAGCCAGTCGAGCTCGGCCTGCGCCTCCGGGTCCTCGAGCCCGGCCAGTTCCGGCCACTCGGAGATGATCAGCAGCTTTTCGCGCGCCGGGCCGGTCTTGCCGGTCTCGGCCCACAGCTCTTCGGTGATGAAGGGCATGAACGGGTGCAGCAGTTTCAGGATCTGGTCGAGCGCGAAGGCGGCAGTCGCCTGCGTCTCGGCCTTCGCCGCTTCGTCGTCGCCGGTGAACACGGGCTTGGCCAGCTCGATGTACCAGTCGCAGAACGTGCCCCAGACGAAGTCGTAGGCGGCGTTGGCGGCTTCGTTGAACCGGTAGTCCGAGATCGCAGCCGTCACGGCCGCCGCGGCGCGCGCGGTCGAGCCCACGATCCAGCGGTTGAGCGCCAGCTTGTTGTCTCGCGGGTCGTAAGCCTCGATGCGGGCGCAACCGTTCATCTCGAGGAAACGCGCGGCGTTCCAGATCTTGGTGACGAAGTTGCGGTAGCCCTCGACGCGCGACATGGCGAGGCGCATATCGCGCCCCTGCGCCGCCATGGCCGCCAGCGTGAAGCGGGTGGCGTCAGCGCCGTACTCGTCGACGAGCTTGAGCGGGTCGATGACGTTGCCCTTCGTCTTCGACATTTTCTGGCCCTTCTCGTCGCGGACCAGCGCATGCATGTAGACGGTGTGGAACGGCTCGGTTCCGGTGAACTCCAGCCCCATCATCATCATGCGGGCCACCCAGAAGAAGATGATGTCGAAGCCGGTGACCAGCACGTCGGTCGGGTAGTACTTGGCCAGTTCCGGCGTCTGGTTGGGCCAGCCCATGGTCGAGAACGGCCACAGCGCCGACGAGAACCAGGTGTCGAGCACGTCTTCGTCGCGGTGCAGCGGCACCTTGCTGTCAGAAAGCTCGGCGAACGGGTCCTTGTGCTTGCGCATGTTCCAGGTGTCGGCGTTCAGACGGTCGCGCTGAGTGGATTCAAACGTCTGCACGGCCTTGGCGTAGTCGGGCGCATTCACGCCGCCCGAATAGACCGAAATCTTCCGCCCGGCGCCGTAATAGGCCTGCGCTTGCGCGATGGCCTCGGCTTCGCTGTCGGCGACGAAGCACTTCGGGCCGGCCTCACGGTTGTTGAAGTCCGGGTCGGTGTTGAGCCGCGGGCCGTACCAGGCCGGGATCTGATGGCCCCACCAGAGCTGGCGCGAGATGCACCAGGGTTTGATGTTCTCCATCCAGGCGTAATAGGTGTTCTCGTACTGCTTGGGGACGAACTTGGTCCGCCCCTCCTGCACCGACTTCAGCGCCGGCTCGGCGAGAATGTCGGCCTTCACGAACCACTGGTCGGTAAGGAACGGCTCGATCACGATCTGCTTCGACTTCTCGTCGTAGGGGACCATGATCTTCTTGTCGTCGACCCAGACGAGCACGCCCGAAGCCTCGAGCTCCTCCAGCACCTTTTCGCGCGCGACGAACCGGTCGAGCCCGCGATAGGCCTCGGGCACCGAGTTGTTGAGCTTGGCGGTCGTCGTGAAAATGTTGATCGGCTTCAGGCCGTGGCGCTGGCCGACCTCGAAGTCGTTGAAATCGTGCGCCGGCGTGATCTTCACCGCGCCCGACCCGAGTTCCGGGTCAGCGTATTCATCGGCGATGATCGGGATGCGGCGGCCGACGATGGGCAGGATCACATGCTTGCCAATGAGGTGCTTGTAGCGCTCGTCCTCGGGGTGCACGGCCACGGCCACGTCACCGAGCATTGTCTCGGGGCGCGTCGTTGCCACGGTGATCGTGTCCGCGCCGCCCTCGATGGGGTAGCGCAGGTGCCACATCTTGCCGTCGGTCTCGATGTTCTCGACCTCGAGGTCCGAAATTGCGGTCTCGAGACCCGGGTGCCAGTTCACCAGCCGCTTCGCGCGATAGATGAGGCCTTTCTCGTAAAGCGTAACAAACACCTTACGAACTGCCTCGCTGAGGCCCTCGTCCATAGTGAAACGTTCGCGCGACCAGTCGGCCGAGGCGCCGAGGCGCTTCAGCTGGTTGAGGATGGTGCCGCCGGACTCGGCCTTCCACTCCCAGACGCGCTCGAGGAACTTCTCGCGGCCCATCTCGCGGCGGCCCGGCTGCTGGCGCTCGTTGAGCTGGCGCTCGACAATCATCTGCGTGGCGATGCCGGCATGGTCGGTGCCGGGCTGCCACAGCACGTCCTTGCCGCGCATGCGCTCGAAGCGGATCAGGATGTCCTGGATCGTGTTGTTGAGCGCGTGGCCGATATGCAGCGAGCCCGTGACGTTGGGCGGCGGGATGACGATCGAGAAGGTCTCGGCGCCGGGCTTGGCCCCTGCCCCGGCCTTGAACGCCCCTACGTCCTGCCACTGCTCATAGATCCGGGCTTCGACATCGGCGGGTTCGTAGTTCTTCTCGAGCATCGGTGGTTTCCAAGCGCAACAGCCCGCTCCGAAGCACGACGGTGCCGGGCGGGCCGAAAAATCAACGGCTAGTGCTAAAGCAAAGGCGGGTGGCGAGAGTCAACACGCGCGATGTGGTTAGCGGTCCAGGCGACCGCAAGTGTGACGCGGCGTTTACTTGCCGCGCGAGACCCGGGCGATTTCCTTTTCGACCATCCGCTCGACCACGGAAGGCAGGTTTTCATCCAGCCATTCCTTGAGCATCGGGCGGAGCATCTCGCGCATCATGTCTTCGATGGTGACCCCGTTGCCGACAGTCTGCATGCCCGAGAGCTTGGCGAAGGTGCTCTTCACCGCCGATTGCGTCGTCGGCTCCAGCAGTTCCTCGGCGATGTCGGCCGATAGCGTCGGATCGGGCATCGGCGCCGCCGCGGCTACCGGGCGAGGCGCGGGCCGCTCGAAGGCGGGCGCAGCGGCGCGGGCCGGAGGCGTGAACACCGGAGCCGGCTCGGGCTCCTCCTCGATATCGAAGGCGATATCGTCGGGATCGACCAGCGTCGACTCGAGGTCGGCAGCAGGGGCAGCATTGCCCAGCAGTTCCGAGAAACTCAGGCCGGGTTTGGCTTCATCCTCGGCCGCCGTGTCGCGCAGAATCTGCTCCGGCGAGAGGGCGAAGGGCTCGGCTTCCGGCTCGGGCTCCGGGCGGATCGGCACGGGAGCCGGCTGCGGAACGAAGCTGCGGGCGGGCGGCGGCGTGGCCGGCGCGGCCGGCTTCTTGGGCGCGGCCCCCGCATCGTCATCGGCGATGATCTGCCGGATCGACGACAGGATCTCGTCCATGGATGGCTCTTTGGGCGCCGGCTTGTTCATAACTGCCTCACATTACCCGCCAGATACGCGGCCGCACATTCGGGCGGATTCGGCGCGTCCGCCGAATCAACTTTATTCAATCTAGTGCAAGCAACCGGTATTTGTGAAACGTCGGCGCACCGGCGGCGGCGACTTCCCCCAGGGATTTCCGGGGGAAGACAGGCGCGATTGGCCTTGACCTAGACGGTCAGGGCGCCGCGGTGGCGGAAGATCGTATAGACCCAGATGGCCATGCCAAGGATCGTGGCGATCGAGGCGATCTGCGCCAGCCACTCGCCGCTGCCCGAAGTCGCCATGGCGACGCCGGCCCCGATGGTGAGCGCGCCGATCAGCGCCAGCACGAAATGAACCAGCGCCAGCCGGCCCTGCGCCGCGGCAGGCACGAGCTTGTAGTACACGCCGTAGATCACCATCAGCACGAAGCCGACGAGGTTGTTGTGCGCGTGCCCGGGCGCCAGCAGGTGATCCTGCGTGATGGCCATCTGGATGCCCCAGGCCATGCCGGCGAGACCGAGCAGCGCGCCGACGACGATGAACCAGAACGGAAGTGCCTTCATTGTTCCCCCTCGGACCGCCCCACCGGTCCATATGACAAGAGCCGCGTCGCGGGACTCGCGACGCGGCTCTTCAAATCTACTTGCGACCCCGGCCGCGGTCTATTGCGGCCAGTTCCGGCTTATTCGTCGATGGCGCGCAGTTCCGCCCACACATCCTCGATCTTGGCGATATAGCCGTCGGCCGAGTGAACGGGCACGTTCAGCCCGAGTACTTCGGGCGAAAGCTTGCCGGACGCCGCCAGCAGCGAGAACGCGGCGATCATCTTGGTCGAGCGCGAACTGATCAGCGACTCGCGGGCGTTGGTGAGTTCCGCCTGGGCGTTGAGCACATCGAGCGTGGTCTTCTGCCCGACGTCACGCTCCTGGATGGTACCGTCGACCACCAGTTGGGCAGAGCCCACGGCGGCCTCGGCTGATTCAATCTGCGAGGTGGCATTCTGCAGCGTCGACCAGGCAGAGATCACCGACTCCTTGACCTGGTCACGCGCGCCAAGCGCGTCGACCTCGGTCTGGATCTGCGTGATGTTCGCCTTGCGCAAGCTGGCACTGAGCGCGCCGCCCGAATAGATCGGGATCGAGAGCTTCAGCTGTGCGGAACCGGTGATGTCAGATGCCGTCACCCCCGTGCCGGTCCGGTCGGTCCAGCCGGTGCTGGCCTCGAGCGCGCCGAGCAGGCTCAGCGTCGGGCCGAAGGAAGCGCTGGCGGCGTCCGCGCCGGCCTGCGCAGCACGGATGGCGGCGCGGGCCGAAAGCAGCGCCGGATGCCGCTCTTCAGCAGACGCAATGGCGCTGTCGATCGAGGCCGGCAGCGACTTGCCGAAGTTGAAATCGGAGCTGAGGTTGCTGGGCTTGTGGCCGACATAGCGCTCGTAGCTCGCCTGGCTCGTCTGCAGCGAGGCGATGGCGGCCCGATAGCCGGAAACGGCAGCAGCCTGGCGCGCCTTTGCCTGCGAAACGTCGATCTTGGTGCCTTCACCGAGGCGCAGCCGATCGTCGGCGGAGCTGACCTGCGCGTCGAAGAACTTCATGTTGTCGGCACGCAGTTGGACGAGCTGGGTGTCGCGGATAACGTTGAAATAGGCCTGAACCACGGCGAGCAGGATGTTCTGCTCGGTGTTGCGCAGGGCGTATTTGGAGACCTCGGTCCCGGCCCGCGCCTGTTCGATCTCGGCTTCGGTCTTGTAGTTGTCGAACAGCGTCTGGCTGTAGCTCACGCCCGCCGCGGCACTGGTGGCCGTGTAGAGATCGGCGGCCTGCGGAGCAGTAAACGAGCCGCTCAGCGTGCCTGAAGCGCCGATGCTGGGGAGCTTGGCCGATTTCGCGAGTGCGATGTTTTCCGCGGATGCCCGCACGCCAAGCAGCGCCGACATGATCGTCGGATTGTTCTGGTACGCGCTCTCCAGGGCCGAGCGGAGGCTCTCCGCATAGGCTGTCGAGGACAGCAGTCCGATGGCTACAACGGCAAGGGCGCCCGCCCGCAATGCCCCCGAATAACGCATAGTCAAATATCTCCGACGCCTGCTGACCCTATGCCCGCCACATGGGGGGCACAACCACGCAACGCAAGATTTGCGAGGATTTAACCTTTGAAAAGACTGCCGCCGTGATTCGGGGGCAACACTGCGTTCCGACGGGTCAGTACGACGTTTCCGTTAGAATTCAAACGTTTCTACGGGCGCCGCGGAGACAAGCGGCGGCAGCGAGGCGTTGAACTCGCTGCGGCCGGCCACGTCGTCGCCCGAACGGACGAAGATGCTGGCCACCGCCGCGCCGCCTGTCCCGATCAGGGCCACGAGACGCCCACCCTCGGCGAGCAGAGGAAACAGCTCGGACGGCTCGGAATGAACCGCACCCTCGACGATGATGACATCGAACTCGCGCTCGAGCCCTGCCCCGTCGAGCGCCCCCTCAACGACCGTGGCGTTGGCCACTCCAGCCGCCGCGAGATGGGTTCTCGCCTTGCCGGCGAGTTCGGCTTCGGACTCCAGCGCCGTCACGTCGGCTCCGAGCCGGGCCAGCACGGCAGCGCCGTAGCCCGTGCCCGCGCCGACATCGAGGATGCTGTCGGTGTGCTCGATTTCGGCGAGCTGCAGCAGCTTGGCGAAGGGCGCCGGCGCCGCAAGATACCGGCCGCCGCCAAGCGCGTGCGCGACGTCGGCATAAGCGAGCGCCGAGCGCCCGTGCGGCACGAAGGCCTCGCGCGCAACATCCCCCATGGCGGCGAGGATGCGATGGTCGGTGACGTTGCTGGAGCGCAACTGGTTGTCGACCATCCGTGCGCGTGCAGTCACGAAATCGGTCATCTGGGCAATCCTCCGCTCGACATCGGCTGAGCGTGAATACCCCCCGCGAATGACGCGTTCAAGCAACCGGGCAAGGCTGACCACAGGCGCAGCGACAAGGAGGAAGATGGAGGCCACATCCGACTCCGAGGTTCTGCCGCAGTCAGGCTGGAACTGGGCAGATATCGGATTCGCGTTCTCGCCCACGGTGCTCAGGACGGAGCTAGGCCTGTCGCGAAGGCCGTAAAGGTTACCCGTTAGGGATGGCTGCAAGCCTTCCTCAATAGCGTCTTGAAGTCCGACCGCACTGCCCCAATGTGGTCCGCTCCCCCTTGATGGGGAACGGGTGATGCGTTGCAAAGCCCTGCGCCGTATGGAGCAATGCCGTTATGCTCACCGTGCCCGCCACCATCGCTGACCTGGAGCCCACCTCGGCGACGTTGCCACCCGACCTGGCAGTCTGCTCATTGCCGGATGGTGTTGACGTGGACATGGTCGCGCGACGGCTGTGTGGGCACCCGGACCCCAACGGTGCGCCAGCCCGCAAGACGTCTCGCCCCACGAACTCCATCAAGTTCAAGGCCAAGACCCTGCAGCTGTACATTACCCTCTGGCGGCGTGCAGAGGTGGTGCCCACCGGATTCGTCACGGAGGCGTTGATGGTGGCCCTCGGCCAAGAGGCTGCTGCTCGACAGCGCAAGGCCCGCGTCATCACCGCGTATGTGCTCGCCAACCGGACGGAGCCTACTGTTGGTGCGGAGCTTGCGCGGGTCCCCGGCGTGGGAGTGCGACGTGCATATGACCTCGCGGCCGAGCCCGAAATCACAGCGCTGACTGAGCAACTTCGTTCCGGCGCGGATATCCTCGACGTACTGAGCCCCGCTGAGAAGATTAGGGTCCGCCCCGGCACCGAAGTTCATCTACCTGACGCCGACCGACTATCGGGTCAGATTATCGCGTCTGTCCGCTCACACGGACATGCATCCGACGAGGACCTTGCTGCCGCTTTTGCGCTTCTTACCACCCCTCGCGTTGCCGTGGTTCCGCCTGACAGCCTAGGCCCAGACCGTCATCGCGTGCTGGTAACTGAAGCGATGGTCATGGCGCTGGCCGTGACGCTCGGCCTTGTGGATGCACAGACAGGCCAGCCCACCCGACAGGCTCTGTCGGCTCTGTGGCAGACCATCGACCCGAAGGGCTTCAAGGAGCGGGCTGAGGCCGACGCCGAGGCCATTGCTATGACTGGCAAGCATAAGTCGGTTCTGGACGAGTCCGGACTGCCTGTGCGGGTGGCGACGACCCATAGGTCACGGCCAGCGTACCGCCGCCTAGTGGCATCGAAGCGCACTGCAATTTCGCGCTGATTCAGCGTCCACGACCCGTCCGCCCCTTCCCGGTATCACCTCCGTCGTCGCGGTCCACATGGACCCCTGAAGACGGAGCCTGACAAATGCCTGAAGCTCTCCTCAAGCGTGAGGAAGTCCAACGCCGCACCAGCCTCGGCCGCAGCAAGCTGTTCGACCTGGTCGCGAAGGGCGATTTCCCCAAGCCGGTGCGTCTCTCGCCCGGCCGGGTAGCTTGGGTGCAGTCAGAAATCGACGCATGGATTCTCCAGCGCGCCGACGAGCGCTCCGACAACCCCACCGGAGTTCTCGAATGACTGTTCTCGAATACGATGCAGAGGCCCGCACGCCTCTGTCAGACCTGCAGCGCGACGAGCTGCCCGCCAACATCGCCAAGATGCTCTATGCTCTTGACGCCGAAAGCGACAAGGCGACCGCTCGTGTCAATGCGAACTACGCCTATGAAGATGGTCTGCGTGAGTCCATCGGTCGGGCCGACATCAACTGGGCGGCGACCAAGTCGGCCTACCAGCGGACCGGGTACAAGCCGGACGCTCGGTACGAGAAGGCCGAAGCTGAGCACGATGCAATCGTATCCTCGGCGAAGCAGCGCATCGCTGACAGCCAGGCCGACTCCAGCAAGCAGACGAAGCTGAGCTACAGCTGCCACACGGTCCTCGCTGGTGCCGAAGGCCTTATCCGCAAGCGCGGTGGAAGCCTTCGCGCCCGCAAGGACACCTACGTTGGCGGCGACCCCGCAGGCGAGCACGGTGAATGCCTTGCCAAGCGAAAGGTCCTCCTCAAGGCCTTCGCCGATGTAGAGAAGCGCCCCGCGATGCCGGAGAGCGTTATCGACACGGTCCTCGGCAAGCTTCGGGCCAAGGCCGAGTCCGGAATGGGCAAGGTGAGCCTCAAGACCCAATCCCTGCGTCTCCCCATCAAGGCTGTCAGCCTCACGCCCGACCTGCCCGGCGACGTCATCCCGGCCGTTGCCGACCTTGAAGGCATCGTCATCGGGCTCGCCTACGACAAGCTCGAAAAGCATGTCCGCGCCGAGGTGAAGCGGCTGTACGCCGACCTGCCCAAGCCCATCAGCGACCGTGACCGCGCCGCCGAGCTGGAACGCATCTCGAAGGAACTCAAGGCCCTCGAGTACCGGGAGTCGGCGGCATTCTGGGCGGCATGGGAGCGCGGCATCATCATTGCCCCGCGCCCCGACATCTCGCCCGAAGCGGCCCTGCTGGTCGAGTGACCCCAATCGGCGCGTCGTCTCCGAAGGGACGCGCCCACATCGGCTGGGATTGAGCCCCCAGCCGCGCCCTCGGCGACGGGGTCACGACCTGTGGCTGCTCGCAGCCGCCGCCGAGGGCACCTCAATTCAACCTGCGCAACGTGCGCTCATCAAGGAGGCCAACGTGGCCCGTTCGTATCTGCCCGATGGGGAAGCCGAAGTGCTACTATACGGCGCTATCCTGTCTGACGACCTGTCAGCGAAGGATGTCGTCCAGCAGCTCCAGGCCCTGCCCCACAACACCCGTATGCTGCATCTCAGGGTCAACTCGCCTGGTGGCAGCACCGCCGAGGCGTCCGCCATCATCGCCCACATCAATCGCGTCAAGGCCGGTGGCGTTCGCATCGTGGCCCACATCGACGGCGTGGCGTTCTCTGCAGCATCATGGATTATCGCCGCCACGGCCGACGAGGTTCTCATGGCCGAGGACGCGATGGTGATGCTGCACGACGCCAGCGTAGGCATCAGTGGCAAGGCCGAGGACCTGAGGCGGGGTGCGGTCATCCTCGACAAGGTTTCCGCCGAGATGCGCCGCGACTATGCCCGGTACCTCGGTCGTCGCGACGACGAGGTGGCCGCACTGATGCTGGCCGAAACGTTCTGGACGGCCGAGGAGGCCATTGCCAACGGCTTCGCGACTGGTATCGAGGGGGCGCTCAAGCTCGCCGCAGCATTCGTGCCCACCCCCGACCGGTCCATCGGCGCGATGGCCCAGAGGTACTGGGCGAACCGGGGTGCCCGGTCATGAGCGCCCCGACGTTCGAGGAACACGAGGACCTCGACCCGTGCTGGCTCATCGACAGGCAGGGCGTGGCACACCGTGAGCTGAGCATCGGCGGCGCGACCGTCACCCTCATTGCACCCGCTGCGCTTGAGCACCTCCCCGACCTCGCGGCGCTCGACACCGCCCTCAGGACCGTCGGCGACCCACCCATCAAGGTCCCGCAGACCTATGAAGAGCACGAGGACCTGCACCACGATTGGGGTATCGACAGGGATGGCGTGGGGCACCGCCACATCCCATTCCCAACCATGACGATGACCATCAGCGCGCCGAACGCCCGTGAGCGGATTCCCGAGCTGCAGAGGCTCGACGCCCTCATTGCGCGGGTCCCCACACGGTCGGCCTGGTGGCACCTCAATGGCGGGGGCATGCGAGAACTGGGCAACACGCTCATCAGCCTCGCGGCCGACAACCAGGCGAGCTGGCAGGTATCCATCCGCCCGCTGGTCTTCTGGGAAGACTGAGCCCCGCACCAGTTCGGACGGTGGTGGGTCGGCCGTGTCAACGGTCGGCCCATCGCCGCAAGGAGAATCCCATGAGCAATGTCCGCCCAGACGTCAGCAGCACGCTGGCTCAACTGCAGCCGTTCGTTGAGGCTGGCTATACCATCTTCCCGTTGCAGCCCGCATCGAAGGTACCCTCGCATGAGGGTTGGCGCACGGCCGACTACACCGGCTTCGATATCGCGCAGCACCTGAAGCGTGGTGGCAATCTCGGCATCCGGCTCGGTCCTGACGACGTCGTCCTCGACGTGGACCCGCGCAATGGTGGCGAGGAGTCATTCCAGCGCCTGTCGTGGCTGATGGACGAGGCAGCGCCGCGCGTTCGCACCGGCAGCGATGGTCTGCACCTCTACCTCAAGAAGCCCGCTGGCGTGCGCCTGCGCGGCAAGCTGGCTGGATATCCGGGCATCGATATCAAGGCACAGGGTGGGTTCGTCGTCGCGCCCGGCTCGATTCATCCTGACACGGGCAAGCCATACGTGGTCGATGACGCCTTCCCCTCGGTGAAGTCCGCCCCGCCCATCCCCGATGCCGTCCTGGACGAAGCTCGCCGTCCGGACCCAGCAGAGCGCACCGGCGATGGGGGCGAGCTGACCGCCGACCAGTTGCGGGGGCTTCTCGATGTTCTCGACCCTTCCACCTATGCGAACTACGACGACTGGCTGCGCATCTCGGCGGCTTGCCACGACGCCGTTGGCGGCGACCCCGAGGGCATGGCCGTCTGGCTGGACTGGTGTGCCCGCGACGAGAGCTACGGCGCGGTCGCTAGCGCGCAGAATGAGGCCAAGTGGGATACCTTCACCTCGGGACGTCCGGATGGCGTCACGTACCGCTCGCTGTTGAAGGCAGTGGCCGATGCCGGGCGCAGCGACCTGGTCTGCGCGCTATCGGCCGGTGAGTTCGATGATGACCTCGACCTGCCCTCAGACGAGAGCGGAGAGCGGCACAACCGGTACCATCGCTGGTCGCTGGACGAGCTGCTGGCTCTTCCGGCACCGAACTGGACCGTCGACGGCATCCTGCTCGAACGTAGCCTCGCGATGCTCTACGGGGAGCCGAAGTCGTTCAAGACCTTCATCGCCCTCGACCTGGCGCTGAGCATTGCCACCGGTCTGCCGTTCCACGGCGTCCGTACCGAGAAGGGCCGGGTCTGCTACGTCGCGGCCGAGGGGCACGCCCGTGAGCTGGGGGAGCGAGTGCTGGCCTGGACGATGGAGCATAAGGTCGATGTGGCTCAGCTCCGAGGTCAATTCGCCATGGTCACATCCGGCGTCCGCCTGGACGAGCCCACCTCGGTGAAGGACTTCATCAAGGAGGACTCAGCGCCCTGTGACGTGGTGTTCTTCGACACCCTCAACCGCAACATGACCGGCAACGAGAACGACACTCAGGATGTCACGAAGGTCAGCGCCGGATGCGACTACGTTCGTCGCGCCCTGCGCACGGCCGTCGTGCTGGTCCACCACACCGGTGTCAGTGGGCAGCGGGAACGTGGGTCGTCGGTGCTGCGCGGCGCTGTGGACTCGAAGCTGCGGGTCACTCGCAACGCCAAGACCCGTGGCTCGACCCTGCTGATGGAAGAGCTGCGTTCTGGACCGTCCGGAGCCGAGATGGAGTTCGTCCCGGTGCAGAAGGTCGTTGACGCGGAGTCGCTGCGCTCCACGCTCGTTATGCGGCTGGCCGAGCCCGGCGACGTCCAGAGCGATGAAGAGGCCCCTGACGACCTCACCCCGCTGCAGAAGCTCCTCATCGACATCTACGAGATGCGGCCGAAGAAGCAAAAGGACCTGGTCGACCTGGAGGGGCGGGACGGAAGCGCCCAGTCCACCATCTCGCGTAAGGTGAAGAGGCTCACCGAGGACGGCTACCTCAGGCCCTCGACAGTGGAGCTGACCCGCAAGGGCGAAGACGAGGCCGAACGCCTCATTGAGCTGCGGAATTCGAGTTCCACTACCCCCGAATAGGGGTGGAACTAGTTCCACCCAGTTCCACCGGAACTAAGGGGCGGAACGGAACTCCCGGACACGCCCAGATACCTAAGGCTCTCCGGCTAGTTCCCCCCGGAACTTCACCCCGGAAAGTTCCATGTTCCATCCCCCCCTCCGTGTCTAAGACACGGTAGGGTGGAACTGGCGGGACGGGAGTATCGCTGAGCCACAGATTGCAACGCATCGGCCAGCCCACTACCCATAAGCGATGGAGCGGTTATCGGACGAGAAGCTGCAGCACATGTTGGACGTGGCCGAGGGCAAGCCAGTGCCGCGACTGCGATTGGCATTCGACCCCGCGCACAGTTCCATCTACGGCGGGGTGTCGGGAGCGGACCTGCCCATCGAACTCTTCGAGCTAGCTCCTGGTTTGGCGTTGCGCCGCACGTTCGCCCACGTGATGGCACCATACGTAATGGCCTTCGAGCGGCCAGCGACACGCTCTCAACCTCATCCTGGCCCTTGGCGCGCCGTAAGAGGCGGTCGTGGTTATGACATCACGGTCGAGGTGTCGCTGGGCGAAGGGGCGCGGCCCACCGGGTTCGACCGGGTCAATACAATCTGGTGGTGCGTATCTCTCACGCGACTGGTTTCGGGCATTCCGTTGTTCGCGCCCGTCCTGGCCGATACGCCCTTCATGGACGCGCGGTACAGTGAGCATGAGCCCGAACTCTGGCCCATCGATATGGCACGCCCCCTATTGAGACTGGGAGCCGAGGAACGGCAACTCGACCTTCCCACACTGGAGCGGGTGCGCGCGGTATTGCCAGCGGGGGCACGCCTTATGGACAGCGAGCTGTTCAATCGAGCGTACAGGGTGTTCGACGCTGCGCAGTACGCCCACTCTCCGGAGGTGGCTGCTATCATGACCTGGACAATGCTAGAGACGCTGGTGCGACCCGGTCGCAGGGATATGGGGGCCAGGCTTACCAAGGCCCTTGCGACTCTGCTGGAACCACCCGGTGGTGGGCGCGAAGCGTTGCAGCAGCGCCTGGCCCAGCTCTACGAGGACCGGGGGATGAGTGTCCATGCCTCTGCTCAGGTCACTGACGCCGCAGTGATGGATACCGTCCGTATCGGCAGACGCGTGCTGCTGGCCATCATAGAGGCCGAAGCCCTTCCCGACTGCGAGGCTCTCATCGGCCGATGGGCGTCCGAGCATACCCTGAACACTCGGCGGTCGGCGAAGTAGTTGGCATTTGATTCAGAACCCACGGGTCCTCCCCGGCTTAGCAGCACCACGGGGCGGCAGAGGCGCTCACTGGGAGCAGCTGACGGTTTTCCACGAGATGTCCGCTGACACTTGGCTCGGCATCATCTGTTAGTTGCGAACCGTTCGCAACAACTCCGCGTCGGCGACGGGAACATGAGCGGAACATCGGTCACAGTGAGCGGGCGGAGAGCCCCGCAATTCCGCGATGATGGCGTACGTCATGCGCGTCCGCTCCTGGAGCCCCATGTCGCGAATTATCATTATCGTTTCGCCTGGGGCTGGCCGCTGAACGCTCAGTATCTGCTCCCACCGAGGTACATGATTCCGAAGACCCCGGCGTCCTGCCTCATCTTCTGCTTGGCAGACTCGTCGCCCGAGAGCACGCGACTCCATAGGTCCGCCGCTCGGTCCAGGTCGTATCCGTTGTCTCTCAGCGCCATGCATATGTGGCTGAAGGTCATGTGCTCCGGTAGCTGGTTAGGTTGCCAGCCGTACTTGAAGAGTCGAGACCCCACTCGATGGTCGAAGAACCAGCCAAGCATCCCACCCCACCTGTATTCGCCGTCCCATTGAGAGCGTAACAGTCCGAAGTCCCCGAATCGAGCCGCACCGTCGCGCCGTGTCAGGCAAGCCGCAAGCCGTTGGGCTCACCACCCCAGAAACCGCTGTCGGCCCTGTACGAGCCTGTGTGGGGCTTTTGGCGCCTATGGTCCCAACAGATTGCAGTTCTGACTCGTATACTCGGCCCGCGCCTCCAACTGCCTGCGCAGCGACCAGTCTTCCGAGCTTTCGCCGCCTGTCAGGGGCGCAAGGATGCTCATGCGTTGCTCGACCCACTGGCTAGCATTGGCATAGGCCATGCCCACCCAGAAGTCGGTGTCGACCTCTGCGAGGAAATCACGCCAAGGCCCAACTGTGGCGGGGCGGTCGAGCATTCTCGGCACCATCCACTCGTTGAACTTGCGGGCCAGCGGCAGCGCATACTTCGCTAGCCGAATGGTATCCGGGCTTGGCTCTCCGGTAGGGACCGAGATTGCCGCCAGCACCGCGCATCGGAATGCGGCGTTCGATGCCTCGGCAGCGCGAACGACGTCAGGTGGAGCATCTTCCTGCGAACGCGCACTGGTGGCTCCGCAAGCCATCGCCACCAAGACCAGCACCCCCACCAGAGGCCGCATTTGCGTCTCCCCACTCTGACTGCCTCAGGGAAGCACGGTGCAAGAGGATGGGCAACTGGAAGGACCGTTACTCGCCCAGCTTGACGGTAACCCAGGTCTGCGTGACCCGCACAGGGCCGGGGCGGCGGACCACCAGGTGCCCGTAGTCGCCCAACGAGGGCTGGTGGTACTTCACCCTGATGAACTGGTCGGTCCCACAACGCGAGCATGGGAATGGCGCGAGGTCCGCTTCTCGGTCCTCACCGAGCAGCTCGGCTAGGTCAGATGCTAGGTAGCGGACCATGGTTCGGCAGGACCCGCACCGCACCAGCAGCAGGAGCCGGTCTGCTGTGGCGTGCTTGAGCGTATAGGCCTTCCCCGGATACGGGCGCAGCTTCCGATAGCCTTCAGGCATCGCCAGCCCGGCTCTTGGGTTTGTCCCGCCCGAAGCGCTCCTGACCGATGGCCTTCTGGACGTACCCCTTCCCGGTCCCAGCGCGGCGGGCGACCTCCGACAGCGGGAGGTCGGGGTTGGCGCTAGCGATTCTCTTGGCCAGCAGCCCCTTGCGAGGGGGAATGGTGATGGGCATGGCGACCTCCGGAGGCACCACCATATCACCGTGAACGAAATGAGAACATAGCCAGCGAGCCGAGCATTGGACTTCCCGGTCGAGGTATGGACAATGGCCGCTCCCCAACCGAGGAGGCGCTTCTCTGACCATCACCTAACTGGATATTCCGATGTCAGAGTCTCGCAACCCGGATGGCGTTGACGCCCTCCTCGTCCGTTGGCACCAGCACGGCGACCGTAAGGCCCGCGAACAGCTCCTCCGCTTCTATGAACGCCAGGTCTACCAGGTCGCCGACCAGATGGCCCACAAGTGCCGCGTCGACCGCGACGACGCTCGCCAGGTCGGGCTCATGGCCTTCACCAGGGCAATCGATGACTACGAGCCTGGCCGGGCCTCGCTCATGTGGTACGCCCGCGCCCGCATCCGCGCAGCGGTCATCCGGCTCATCGCCACCCGCGAGGTGGTGGACCGGCCGAAGAACGCCCACACGGTCGCATACCGAGCCCGCCGTGCCGTCCGGGAGTTAGAGGCCGAGGGAGTGGTGCGGCCGACCGAAGAGCAGGTCGCTGCACACATGGGGGTCAAGCGGTCTACCGCCGCGATGGCTCTCCAGGTCAGCAGCCGGTCATGTGCCATGCTGGGCGATGCAATCTCTGACGGCCTCACACTGGGGGACGTAATCCCCGGCCCTGATACCGAGCGGCCCGACCGGATGGCCGAACAGCGTATCGCCAGCCAAGCCATCCGCACCGCCGTGCTGGACGCCATTGCCGACCTCTCGCCGAGCCAAGCCGGTGTCGCTCGACTCTGCCTATTAGAGGGACTGGATATGGCGGAAGCGGCGGAACGGCTCGGCGTCACTCGGCAGGCGACCTCGTCCGCGATGAAGCGAGTGATTCCGAAGATGCGCGAAGCGCTGGCCAGTCACCCACTCGTGGCGGAGATGCTGGCGGCGTGACAGCCCCCTGCAAACCCAATAGCCTGACCTCCGTTGGGCAAGGGGTCGCAATATGGGGTCGCTCGAAGAGGAAGGGCTGAAGGCTCGGCAGAACGTCGAACTGGTGAAAGGAGCTGGCCGCGCTGTCGGAAGCGCCGCAGGGCTCGCCGGACTGAAGGCGTTCAACTGGCTCTTCCGCCCATGGTCCATCGCGTTGATAGTAGCGGTCATATCGGCGGCTGTGTGGGGAACCTCAGCCTACTCGGACTATCAGAAGCAGAAGGCCTCGGAGCAGTGGGCTCGCGACCAGATGGCCCAAGAGTTCGCCGTCGCGATAGGCATGGACCAACTTGGGATGTCGGACCGAATGTCCATGGGCCTGAAGGAAGTCGATATCCGTAGCGGACGCTGCACGTTCGTTTGGAAAACCGTGTCCTGCGTCTACGGTGACTTCGTAATCTCGGATGGCAAGCTCGTTAAGCAGTAGCCCCGGCTCCGTGGCCAGAACCGGGGCTGTTGGACCCATGCATGGGGGCGCTTTGGGACCTATGCGAGAGTGACCTCTGTTACGTTACGCGGGCGTGACGATGCGGTATAGCGCGCCGCCCTTCTGGTGTTGCGTCTCGATGACGAGGCCGTGCTTGCCCCGCAGGATGGAAATCATCGCCCTCACGCTGTGAGGCTCAATCCCACCCATCTCCTCCCGCAGCTCGGCAATCGTCAGCCCCTTGGTGCCCCGCAGCAGTGCCGCGAGCTTGGCGTAGGCGGGCTGCATCTCACCGGACTTCGGCGTCGGGCTCGCCGCCTTCGGCTTCGCGGGGGCCTTCGGCGTCGGTGGTGCCTTCGGAGCCTGTTCAACCTTGGGTTCGGGTGGCCAGACGAAGTCCGCCGACCGGAGCTTGTACTTCGCGACCAACTCCTTGGCCTTCTCGACCGCCGCCGCCTGTTCACCTTGCGTGCAACCGTTCGTGGTCGTCTTCTTCAGTAACGCGTCTACGCGCTGGGCCGTTGTCAGGGCCATGTCGTCGTCTCCGCGCCGAGATGGCGCGACGTCACTGATGCTTGCGGTCACGCAATCATAGACGGCTCAGAGAGCAACGTCGTGAGATAGTGGGGGTGGACTAACGGCGCGGAGTAAGACCGCGCAATAATTGCGCCAGGCTACCGGGGAGATGTATTCTGCCTGCCCTTTGAGCAACGGGCCGAGTCGCATGTCGAAGATTGGTAGGAACGCGCCTTGCCCTTGCGGCAGCGGTGCCAAGTACAAGCACTGCCACGGCCGACTTGACGGGATGCCCTCTCCCGCCGACTTGGAGAATCTCTTCGCCAGGCGGGACGCTGAGGAGCGCATCCGGCAGCGACAGCAGGGCCATGGCAAGCCAATCATTGGCGTGAAGTTTCAGGGTCACCAGGTCGTCGGTGTTGGCAAGACCCTTTACTTCTCGAACGACTGGAAGACGTTTCCGGACTTCCTCGCGCACTACATCAAGCAGAAGCTGGACCCGGACTGGGGCAACGCCGAGATTGCCAAGCCGTGGGCGGAGCGGCACCCCCTGCTGCAATGGTACGATGCGTTCTGCAAGTATCAGCAGAAGGTCATTCGGACGCCGGGCGAGGTGACGGTCTCGGAGGTTGTAGGGGTCGTCAGTTGCTACCTTGGCACGGCGTATGCCCTGTACCTGCTAGACCACAACGTCGAGCTGCAGACTCGCCTCATCAACCGCCTCAAGGACCCCGGCCAATTCCAGGGCGCGTATTACGAACTCATCGTCGCAAGCGTGCTCATCCGGGCTGGATTTGACCTCGCCCTGGAGGATGAGACTGACGGCGCAACGAAGCACTGCGAGTTTGCGGCGGTCTCCAAGAAGACCGGGAAGCGGTACTGGGTCGAAGCCAAGATGAGGTCAGTGACAGGCCTGCTTGGCCGTACCGAGGCGGACGGCGGGCCGGACGGGAAGCCGCTCAAGCAACTCATACCCCATCTGAACAAGGCCTTGGCAAAGCCTGCAAACGACGAGCGCCTAATCTTCATCGACGTCAACACGCCGCCCGTCTTCCTTGACGGGCGAGTGCCAGATTGGATGGAACCGGCCGTGGCCCGGCTGGAGGCTTATGAAAAGAATGAGCTGCCGGAAGGCATGACCGCGTACCTGTTTGTGACGAATGTAAGTGCCCACCGGCAACTGCTCGAAAAGCCGACAAGCGCTGGGGTGCCTTTCGGGCTTGGAATGGCGGACTTCAACCGACCGGGCTATCGGCGGGTGAGCGAGGCATACCGGCAGAAGCTGAAGCACATCGATGCGTTCGACATCGGCGAAGCTTTCGACAAGCTCGATGTGTTCCCCACCACGTTCGATGGGACCCTACCTTCAGAGGCATTTGGTCGCGAAACCGCTCGGGTGGTAATCGGACAGACCTACGAGTTCGATGATGGGATTATCGGCCGCGTGACTGCAGCTACGGTGGATGAGCAGTCCAAGGAAATGACCATAGCTGTACGGACGCAGGACGGCCAAAACGCCCTCCTGCGGCACGCGATGACAGACCAAGACCTTGCCGAGTACCGCGAGGTCCCGGACGCGTACTTCGGCAGAATCACGCCGAAGATGAAGCACACGAAGGACGCATACGACCTCTTCGAATGGCTGATGGAGGCGAACCAGCGCATGAGCAGAGAGAAGATGCTCAACTGGTTCAACAAGGACCGCGCCGACAGGGCCGAACTTGAAGCGATGAATGACCTAGACCTGCGCATCGCCTACTGTGAGGCAATGGCCGCAGCGGTGGTACATCGGCACGGATTCGTCCCCACCGACCCAAGGGAAAAGCGACCGGGCTGAGTCACACGGCCGAGAGGTACGTCGCCCAGCCCGCCATCACCGGGACGCGGACGTCGAACAGGTCCGACCGCTGGTACGCCCGTTCAACCTTCGAACCCACCGTGTGCGCAAGCGCCATCTCCGCCACCTCGCGGGGCACGGCCGTCTTGTCCGCGCACCACGTCCGGAAGGTCGTCCGCCAGCCGTGGGACGTGACGTCGGGCACATCACATACCTTGCGCAGCAGAACGCGCAGCGCCGTGTCCGACACCGGCCGAAGACGCGTCAGCCCCTTGAACACGCACCAGTCGGGCTTCGCCCCCTCGGGGCGTAGCGACTGCACCAGCGCCACGGCCGTTGGACTAAGGGGCACCCGGAACTCCCGGCGGTGGGTCCCCCGCCCCTTCATACGGCCCGCTGGGACCGTCCAGACCGGCAGCTGCGCTGTCAGGTCGAACTCGCCCCACTTGGCCCCCAGCACCGCCCCCGGCCGCATCGCCGTGAGCGCAATGAACTGCAGGGCCTTCGATACCGTCGTGTCGACCCGCTGGAGGGCCTTGAAGACCTTCGGCGCGACCTCGTGGGGTACGGCAGCGAAATGCTCCACCTTGGCCACGCTGGCGGTGCTGGGGAGCCGGTACTGGAGGATGGACCACGCAGCAGGGTTGTCCCCCGTCCGGTGCTTCGCCGCTGTGGCCCAATCGAGAATCGCCTCGATGCGGGCCCGCACCCGAGTGGCCGTCTCGTGCTTGGTCTCCCATATGGGCTGGAGAATCTTCACGACGTCGTTCGTATCGATGTGGTCGACCGGCCGGTCCTTCAGGGTGGGGAACGCGTAGTTGCGCATATGAGCCGTGACCTGTGAGGCGTGCTTCGGGTGCGACCACCCCGCCTTGAACGCCTTGATGTACTCCTCCGTCGCCCGCTCGAAGGTGATGGTGGCCTTGGGCTTCGCCGCGTCCCGAGCGGCCATGGGGTCGACGCCCCTGAGGAGCAGCTGCTGCGCATCGATGGCTGCGGCCTGCGCCTGCTTGAAGTTCACGAGCCGATACGGCCCAATGCCCATGCGCTTGAGCCGTCCGCCGAACCGGTATCGGATGACCCAAGACTTAGTGCGCCCTCCGTCCCGGAGCTGCATGTAGAGGCAGCGGGCTACTCGGAAATCGCCGTCCTCCTGGAGGGCAGCGACCTGGGTGGATGAGAGGTCTCGGGGCATGCCAAACGCCTGGAAATGCTGAGGTTTCGGCGTGTGCTACCGTACTCCCAGGCACTCAGTCCAGTCCGCCCAGACGGTGCTCTGCACGGAGCTGTGCCAGCTGGAACACTGTGGAGTGCAGTGGACCACAGTGGAGTCCGTGGGCGAGTCGGTGTCGGGCGATTAAGTCTTGGCGTTCTGCGCCTTAGCGGCCGAAGACGCCCACGTTGCGGGGCTCACAGCAGAAACGTCGAAGGAGGGAAATGGAGGCCACATCCGGAATCGAACCGGAATACACGGATTTGCAATCCGCTGCGTAACCACTCCGCCATGTGGCCTCACCGGGGCGGGTTCATATTGGAGAGCGGGGCTTTAGGCAAGCCGGGACGTGGTTCCACGGCGCCCTGCCCTACAACTCGGATGCCTCTACCTCGAAAGCCGAATACGGCGCCATCAGCGTCCACTGGACGCCCGACCTGCTGCGGCTCGTCGTGGCCCGCCCGCTCAGCGACATCGGTGCGATCCGTTGCAGCACGACAGTGCCGAAGCCGGTGCTTGTTCCGGGCTCCTCGGCGAGCGGCACATCGAAGTGCTCGTCCCAGGTCAGCGTCACCTCCGGCTCGGGGCCCGCCTTGTCGACGCTCCAGCTGATGGAGACTTTTCCCTCGCGGCCGGAAAGCACGCCGTACTTGGCCGAGTTGGTGCCGAGCTCGTGGAAGGCCATGCCGATGTTCTGCACTGCGGGTGCGCCAATCGAGATCAGCGGCCCCCCGACACTGACCAGGTGCTCGTGTCCGAAGGGCGCCAGTTGCTCGGCTATGACCTCGGCCAGGGTGGAGCCGGTCCACTGGGTTCGAACCAGAAGGTCGTTCGATGCGGCAAGCCCGGTAATGCGGGTCCGAATCTTCTGCTGGAACTCCTCGATGGAGATCGAGCGCAGGCCCGTCTCGCGGATCATCGAGAGGATGACGGCGTACTGGTTCTTCACCCGGTGGTTGATTTCGCGCAGCAGCAGCCGAATCCGCCGTTCGTTCTCGCGCGCCTCGGTAATGTCGCGGGCAATCTTGGAAGCGCCGACAACCCGTCCCTCGGAATCGCGGATAGGCGAAACGGTCAGCGACACGTGTATCCTCGAACCATCCTTCCGCAGCCTGATGGTCTCGAAGCTGTCGACGCGTTCGTTGGCTCGGACCCGCCGAATGATGTTGGCTTCCTCGTCCTGAAGCTCAGGAGGAATCAACATGGTGATCGGCCTGCCTATGGCTTCCTCGGCCGAGTAGCCGAACATCCGCTCGGCTGCCGGGTTCCAGTCGGTGATGATGCTGTTGAGGTCTTTCGCAACTATCGCGTCGAAAGACGAATCTATGATTGCCGCCAAACGGGCAGCCGCGGCGCCCCTCGCGTCCGGCGAATCGCCATTCCCCAATTCAGTCCCCCAAGAATAGTCCGTTTCCCGCAACTACGTCGGGGACGTTTGGTTCCATACCGTTCCGAACAATCAGGCGGTGCGGTGTCCGAGCAGGGACGAGCGGAGGCGGGCCAGCAGGCCCTGCTCCACCTCTCGCGTCGTGCCGTCGTGGCTGAGACCGGCCAGAAGAGCCGAGGTAGAATCGAGCCGTTGGCATAGCAGGGTGGCAAGCCGCAGCGTGATCAGGGGGTGGCGCTCGAGCACAAGCATCGCGTCATGCACCACCCGGACGCGGGCCTTGCCTTCCGCTCGCACGGTGGCGCTGTGCGGCTTGCCCAGCAGCAGCGACATTTCGCCGATGAGGGAATCGAACTGGTCGATCGTGGCGATGCGCACGCCGTCGCGCTCGACACTCAGCGTCCCGGCGTCGAGGACGTAGAGGTTGCCGTCGCTCTCGCCCTGGTTGATGAGGACATCGCCCTTGTCGAGTTCGATAGTCGGCGCGGAGTAAGTCAGCAGCAGCAGGCTGGTCATGGGCTCCCCCCAAGGTTTCCCGCGAGGACCCTAAATCGCTTTCACGGAAAATAGCAGAGGTTTCCGGTCCGGGCCGCGACAAAGCAACCTGGAGTGGCGCGCGGTTACGGTGCAATGCTCCACGCGCTTGCAGGAACGGACGGGATGAGCTTCGGGATGGGTAATGCGCCTCAGGTTGCGGGCCTGATTCTCGCGGGGGGACGCGGCGAGCGCCTGGGAGGCGCGATCAAGTCCGAACTCACGGTTGGCGGCATCCGGCTGCTCGATCGGGTCACGGAGCGACTGCGCGTCTGCCGTCCGCTGCTCGTGGCGCACGGGCGAATGCCGCCCGAACTGCTACGACTGGACAAGCAGCTCGTGCCTGTGCCCGACCTTGCCGGGGACTATGCCGGCCCCCTGGCCGGCTTTGCCGGCGCGATTGCCTACCTCGCCGGGATGACCGCGCGTCCCGAACTGCTGATCTGTGCGGCGGTGGATGCGCCGTTCCTCCCCGCCGACTACGCCGCACGGCTGACCGACTCGCTTGGAACGCATGACGCAGCGATCGCTGTCTATGACGGGCAGCCCTACCCCACGAACTCGATCTGGCGCATCGACCGCTTCCTCGATCTGCCCGCCCGCGTCCACGCAGGAACTGCCCCGCGCAGCCTGAAGTCCCTCGCCGCGGAAGCCGGGGCGGTTACGCTGGATTGGCCCGCCGCATCGGCCGGAGACCCCTTCGCCAACATCAACACCCCTGAGGACCTGGCTGAAATGGAGCGGCGCGCGACACTTTCCCCATGAGTGTCACGACACTGAAATTTTGGCTTGGCAACGGAATCCAAACCCGCTACATGGGCGCTGCCTTGAACGAGGCACCCGTGTTCCGCGATAGCTCAGTTGGTAGAGCATTCGACTGTTAATCGAATGGTCCTTGGTTCGAGTCCAAGTCGCGGAGCCACTTTCCCCTACACGCAGACGTCGCCGCTCCGCCAGCCATCTGGCCTGGTTCGCTTGCCGGCGACCGTAGTTGGGGTTCGAAAGCGCACCCCTGCCAAGCTCCCGCCACATTGCCTCCACGCGCTGCGCGATTGCGTTGGAAATGCGGCAGTCGGATCGATTTCTGCGCCACGAGAGCGTTTGCACAGGCATGGCACGTCAGCGACCGCAAGTAGGCGTGTCTTTTCCTCGTTTCATCGCAAGCAATTACAATCCATTCGTACCAAATCGGACAGTAGATTGTACGTTGCTCAAAATACACCACCACCCTCCATTCACCTCGCCGTTAAGGACTCGGGGCCACGCATGACCTAATCTTTGCCATGCATGGGGCGAAACGAGGCTCCGATACTGGTGAGGGTTTGACGATGCAGAAGAGACTTCTACTCCTCGGCGCAGCCTGCGTGGTTTCGACCGGCGCGACGGCAGCCGACCTGACGGTGATCGAACCGGCACCGATCTACTCAACGCCGCTCTACGATTGGAACGGCTTCTACGCCGGTATCAACGGCGGCTATGGCGGCGGGGTGTTCGAACATCCGTTCCAGCTCAACGGGCCGGAGCCGGATGACGAAGTGATCGCCGAACTCGTGCCGCCCGGGCCGGGACAGATCGTGCTCGCGACCGGCTCCGCCGACGTCACGGCGGGCGGCTTCGTCGGCGGTGTGCAGGCCGGCTACAACTGGCAGTTCGACGACAACTTCCTGATCGGCCTCGAAGCCGACATCCAGGCCTCCACCATCGACGGCCGGGTGTCGCTGACCATAACCGATGAATCGGGTGAACTCGGCGGGGCAACCCTCGATGCGGATCTCGGCACCAAACTCGATTGGTTCGCGACGATCCGCCCGAGGATCGGCTGGGTCAACGACCGCTTCGTCGTCTACGCCACCGGCGGTCTTGCCTGGGGCCAGACGACCTCGTCCATCACCGCCGACATCAGCTCCATGATGGGAAGCGAGGCCCTGCTCGACGAGTCGGTCACCAACGACCGGTTCGGCTGGACCGTCGGCGCGGGCATCGAATACGCGCTTACCGACAACGTGACGTTCAAGACCGAGTATCTCTACACCGACCTCGGTTCCGAACAGATCCTCGACGTCGACTTCGGTGAAGGCGAAGTGCCCTACACCCTGTCGGCAGACAGCACCGTCGCGTTCCACACTGTCCGCGCCGGCCTCAACTTCCAGTTCTGAGCCAACAACAGTAACGAGCCCACTGCCCCCGGTCCCCGACCGGGGGATTTTTTTGCGTGTCGCAAGCATGCGGGCCTTAACCAACCCGGAAAACGTGAAGCTGAACGGCCTTGCAGGCGGCAAAAGTTAATGATTTGCTAATTGGGCGGGTTACGGCGGATACACAGTGGGTGGCTTGGGGCTGCCCTGCAGTACTGGAGTCGAAACATGCGCAACCATGACATGCTGCGCCTAGCGGGCGCCGCCTTCTTGGCAACAACTACCCTTCTTTCCTTTTCTACTTCCGCCAGCGCCTTCGTCGGCCTCTCCGACAAGCAGAAGGCCCATATCGAAGAGTACATCCACTGCAAGACTCTTCTGTTGACGGATCTCGCCGCTTTCGAGGCGGAGCAGCCGCCCTGCGGTGGCGACCCCAATCCCGGGCTCAAGTCGATCGCGGCAACGGGCGACGGCGAATTCGAGTTTCGCCGGCCGACCTGCGAATACCCGAATGGCGAGCAGACCTCCTCTCGGGTTCCCGACTACTGCGATATCGCGAAGTAGCTAGCTGCTCGAAGCAACGTAACATCCGCCGCCATCGGACTTGATGGCGGCGCATATCGCATTTGCGCGCTCAAGCGACGGAGCGGGCACCCGCACGTCGAACGTCTCTCCTGCCGCATGAACCTCGGGCCGGCTCTCGCCAAAAAGCTTGCCCCAGCGGTTCTGCGCATAGTCTCGCGAGCGTTCGGCCTCCCTCGCCGATGACAGGCTCGACAGCTGCACGTAGGTGCCGTCGGACAGCGGCGATCTCGTCGGGCCTTCAGGAACTACCGACGCCAGCGTCACGTCGATGGGCTCGCCGTTGAGTATTCCGAGTTCCGCCAGCTCTGTCGCGCTGAACACATACATGTCGTCGGGCGGCGTGCGCAGCATGTGCGAGATCACAGGCTGCTTCACGCCGAACTGCTGCAAAGCATCGAGCACATCGCCGAGGGTCGTCTGGGCGAGGACGAGGTCGGCGATTTCGGTCGAGATCTGGTGCACCCCGAGTTCGCCTTCGACCTGCCGGCCGGCGCCAGCCAGGAAGATGTAGGCACATGCCGAGTAGCAGCCCATGTCGCGCGGCACGAACGTGGCGAGGCCGCGCTTGTTGATCTCCAGCGCGACCTTGAGCGCCGCATCCACCGATCCGCCGGGGCTGTTGAGGGCCACGATCCTGGCCCCCGGACGCTCGGCCAAGGCCCGGTCGAAGTCCGCCGCTGTCGTCTCGGTGATATCGGCACTGAGGAAAATTACCTCCGGCTGCGCTTCGGGCAGGACGAACGCGCTCCGCGGCCGTTCGCCCGCCGTGCCGTTGGCCTTGCGCAACTGCGGCGGAGGCTCCGACAGGCTGGCCATCGGGTTGAAATGCGAGGCGATGTAGACCGAGGTGATGTTGCCCTGGCGTTCGTAGGTCTTGCCCCAGGCAAGCGAGTAGCCAACGGCCTCGCCGTTGCTTCTGACGAACATCGTATAGAACGAGTAGTCGCCGATGCGGCCCGAGACCACGAAGCGCCCGGCCCCAAAGCTGCGATAGGTGACGACACGCTCGGGATCGGGGCTGGTCATGACCTCGAACAGTTGCTCGAACGACTGGTCAACCAGCGAGGCATGCATGGTCTCGAGCGAAATCTCGCCGTCCTCGCTGACATAGGACGTGCCGGCATCAGTGGCGTTGCGCACCGAGAGCAGGCGTCCCGGTATCCGCATCGCGACGCGCGCTTCGTCGTCGCTCACTGGCTCGATGCCCAGCTCTTCATCGATCTGGCCGGCGAGGTCGCGGAGCTTCCGTCGTTCGAAATCGGTGAGGACGCCGGTTCCGGCCCGGCCCTGGCTCTTCTGAAAGGCGGCGATGGCGTCGAATGTGCCGCGGCCGAACTTCCCGTCGACCAGAAACGCGTAGTGACCGAGCAGAATCAGGTCGGACTGGGTCGCGGACCGCTCCGTCGCCGACAGGCGGTCGAACCAGGTGCGCGAGTCGTCGAAGGATGCTTGAGCCAGCCCCGCAGGCGCCCACAAGAGCAGGAGCCAGACGACGAGGCGGAACGCATGATGCATGATGAACTAGCCAATCAACCGATTGGTATTGTCGCATCGATTTGGATGGGGCGCCAGCTTGGGGAGCCCCATCCACAGGGTCTAGATCTGGTAGCCGGTGTCCCAGTCGAAGATGCGGGCGTAGAGCTCGTCGGCCATCCTCACCGGGTCGTGCAGCGCACCGTGCAGCACCACATCGGCCTTCTCGGGCACCTCATACGGGCTTGAAATGCCGGTGAAATTCTTGATCTCGCCGCGGCGCGCCTTGGCGTAGAGCCCCTTGGGGTCACGCGCCTCGCACACCTCGAGCGGGGTGTTCACGTAGACCTCGGTGAACTTCACGTCCCCCGCGATCTCGCGCGCCAGCCGGCGTTCGTTCCGGAACGGCGAAATGAACGAAACCACGACGATCAGGCCGGCATCGGCCATCAGCCGCGCCACCTCGGCCACACGCCGGATGTTCTCGACGCGGGCCTCGTCGGTGAAGCCGAGATCCTTGTTGAGGCCATGGCGAACGTTGTCGCCATCGAGAATGTAGGCGTGCCGCCCCTCGGAGGTCAGGCGCTTCTCGATCAGGTTGGCAACGGTCGACTTGCCCGAGCCGGACAGGCCGGTGAACCAGACGATCTGAGGGGTCTGGCCCTTCAACTCGGCGCGCACCGAGCGGTTCACGTCAAAACTCTGGTAGCTCAGGTTCTGCGCACGGCGCAGGCCGAACTCGATCACGCCGGCGCCGAGCGTGGCGTTGGTGATGCGGTCGATCAGGATGAAGCTGCCGGTCAACGGGTTGTCGCCGTAAGCGTCGAAGGCGATCGGCTTGTCGGTGGCGATGGTGACCGTGCCGACTTCGTTCAATTCCAGAGTCTTGGCAGCGCTTTGCTCGAGCGTGTTGACGTTGGTCCTGAACTTCAGGTCGGTGATCGAGGCCGGCACCAGCTGCGAGCCGAGCTTCAGCAGGTAGGAACGGCCCGGCATGGCCTGCTCGTCATTCATCCAGACGAGGCGAGCCTGGAACTGGTTGGAAAAGTCCGGCGTCTCGCCGGCATGCACCAGCACATCGCCACGCGAAATATCGACCTCGCGATCAAGCACCAGCGTCACGGCCTCGCCGGCGATGGCGCTCTGCTGGTCTCCGTCCATGGTGACGATGCGGGCGATACGGGCGGGTTTTCGCGAGGCGGCGACGAGAATGTCATCGCCGACGGTCACGACGCCCGAGGCAACGGTGCCGGAGAAGCCACGGAAATCGAGGTTCGGCCGGTTCACCCACTGGACCGGGAAGCGGAACAGCTTTTCAGTACGGTCGGACGCGACCTCGATCGTCTCGAGATACGGCACCAGCTGCGGGCCGCGATACCAAGGCATCTGCGCGCTCGCCGCGAGGATGTTGTCGCCCTTGAGCGCCGACACCGGAATGGCCACCAGCGTCTCGAACCCGAGTTCCTTGGCGAACTCACGGTACTCCGCCTCGATAGCGTTGAACGTGTCGGCGTCGTAGCCGACGAGGTCGATCTTGTTCACGGCGAGGACGACGTGCTTCACGCCGATGAGGCTGAGGATGAAGCTGTGTCGGCGGGTCTGCGTCAGCACGCCCTTGCGGGCGTCGATCAGCACGATCGCGAGGTCGGCGTTCGATGCGCCGGTTGCCATGTTGCGCGTGTATTGCTCGTGGCCGGGGGTGTCGGCGACGATGAACTTGCGCTTGTCGGTAGAGAAGAACCGGTAGGCGACGTCGATCGTGATGCCCTGCTCGCGCTCGGCGGTCAGCCCGTCGACCAGCAGCGAAAAGTCGATGCCCTCGTCACCGGTGGTGCGGTTGCGGCTCTCCTTGCGGAGCGAGGCGAGCTGATCGTCGAGGATCAGCTGGCTGTCGTAGAGCAGCCGGCCGATCAGTGTCGACTTGCCGTCGTCGACGGAGCCGCAGGTGAGAAAGCGCAGCAGGCCCTTGTCGGTCTGCTCGGCGAGCCAGGTTTCGAGCGCGCTTTCGGCGGAGCTGGGAGCGGTCACGGGTACGCTCGACATCAGAAGTACCCTTCCTGCTTCTTCTTCTCCATCGAGCCGACGCTGTCGCTGTCGATGAGGCGGCCTTCGCGCTCGGAGGTGCGGGAGGCCTGCATTTCCATGATGATCGAGGGCAAGTCGGCGGCGTCCGAGCGGATACCGCCCGAGAGCGGGTAGCAGCCGAGCGTGCGGAAGCGGATCATCTCCTCGCGCGCCGTCTCGCCGGGGTTGAAGCGGAAGCGGTCGTCATCGACCATGATGAGGGTGCCCGAACGATCCACCACCGGACGCCGGCGGGCGAAGTAGAGATCGGGGATCTCAATGCCCTCGGCATAGATGTAGGTCCAGACGTCGAGCTCGGTCCAGTTCGAGATCGGGAACACGCGCATGCTCTCGCCCGGTGCGAGCCGGGTGTTGAAGATGCGCCAGAGTTCGGGCCGCTGGTTCTTCGGGTCCCAGGCGTGCTGAGCGTTGCGGTGCGAGAAGATGCGCTCCTTGGCGCGCGATTTCTCCTCGTCGCGGCGGGCGCCGCCGATCGCCGCGTCATACTGGCCGGCGTTCAGCGCCTGGCGAAGCGCCTGCGTCTTCATGATGTCGGTATGCACTGCCGAGCCGTGGTCGAACGGGTTGATGCCCTGAGCGATGCCATCCGGATTGGTGTGGACCACGAGATCGAGATCGTACTGCCGGGCCATGCGGTCGCGGAACTCGATCATCTCCCGGAACTTCCACCGCGTGTCGATGTGGAGGACAGGAAACGGGATGCGGCTCGGGAAGAACGCCTTGCGCGCCAGATGCAGCAGGACCGAGGAGTCCTTGCCGATCGAGTACATCATCACAGGCCGTTCGAAGCTTGCCGCTACCTCGCGGAAAATCTCGATGCTTTCGGACTCGAGGGACTTGAGGTGGCTCAAGCTACGGGGGCCGTTAACAGTCATTTGCGCTGGGCAGTCCGGTGTTGCAACGATGCTGAAATACGCGCTCCCCGATCAACCGGCAAGCGCCACTAGACTACTAAAAAAGTCAACTATTTCGGCCGTTTGCGCGGATCGTGAATTGTAAGGGTTGAGCTTGTCACGCTATCGGTCGGGCAAGAAAGCCGACGCCGGTCGCCCCAAGCAAAGGAAAATCTATTCCATGCTTGGCATCGGCCAGGGACGGCACCACCCGGGCGGCCATCCCGGTCCATACTCACGCCTCTCCGCCACGGTCATTCCCTGAAACGCGGAACTGGCGCGAAATCCTGCCATCGCCTTCACCATCCACCGAAAAGCCATGCCAATTCATCCCCTTGGCGCTTGGCAGCGGCGGCACCGACGCCTAGTTTCGCTGCAATCTCACCGGACTGATATCTCAATGACCAACCACCGCGACGTCATCTCGGCCATCGGCAACACGCCGCTTATCCGGCTCAACCGTGTGTCTGACGCCACAGGCTGCGAGATCTGGGGCAAGGCGGAGTTCCTCAACCCCGGCCAGTCGGTGAAGGACCGCGCCGCGCTCTATATCGTGCGCGACGCCGAGCGCCGCGGGTTGCTGCGCCCCGGCGGCACGATCGTCGAGGGCACCGCGGGCAACACCGGCATCGGGCTGTCGATGGTCGCCGATGCCCTTGGCTATAAGTCGGTGATCGTTATTCCCGAGACGCAGAGCCAGGAGAAGAAGGACGCGCTGACGCTGCTCGGCGCCGAACTGATCCAGGTTCCCGCAAAACCCTACAAGAACCCGAACAACTACGTGAAGCTCTCCGGCCGTCTCGCCGAGAAGCTGGCGAAGGAACTGCCCGGCGGCGCCATCTGGGCAAACCAGTTCGACAACGTCGCCAACCGACTGGCCCATATCGAAACCACGGGCCCGGAGATCTGGGAACAGACCGGCGGCAAGATCGACGGTTTCATCTGCGCGGTCGGTTCCGGCGGCACCTTGGGCGGCATCTCGATGGCGCTGAAGGCGAAGAACCCCGACATCCAGATCGGCCTCGCCGACCCGGAAGGCGCGGCGCTCTACAGCTACTACACCACCGGCGAGCTCAAGAGTTCGGGCAACTCGATCACCGAAGGCATCGGCCAGGGGCGCATCACCGCGAACCTCAAGGATGTGGTCGTGGACCGCGCGTACCAGATCCCCGACAGCGAGGCCCTGCCCTATCTGTTCGACCTGCTCGAATTCGAGGGCCTCTGCCTAGGCGGCTCCTCGGGCATCAACATTGCCGGCGCCGTCCGCCTCGCGCGCGACCTCGGACCGGGCAAGACCATCGTCACCGTGCTCTGCGACTACGGCAACCGCTATCAGAGCAAGCTCTTCAACCCCGAGTTCCTGAGGTCGAAGAACCTGCCGGTACCGCACTGGCTGGAAGCGCGCACCCCGATCGACTGGCACTCGGTGGTGGAGCCGGAGCCGGTCGCATGACCGAGTTCGTCTTCCGCGACGGCAGCTACGTCCGCTCCCTGCCCACTCTCGTCACCGCCATCACTCCTGAAGGCGGCATCGAACTCGACCGGACCATCTTCTACGCAACCTCCGGTGGACAGCCGGGTGACACCGGCCGACTGGAGCGGGCCGATGGCTCGTTCATAACCATTGCAGGAACCATTCATCCGGATGGCGACAAGACGACGATCCTGCAGCTGCCGGCCGATGGCGCGCCACAATTGCAGGTCGGCGAAGAGGTCATCGCCCATCTCGATTGGGAGCGCCGCCACAGGCTGATGCGGATGCACACCTCGCTCCGCCTCGTCACCGTCGTCCTCCCTACCCGATCACCGGCGCGGCAGTAGGCGAGGACAAGGGCCGCGTAGATTTCAACCTGCCCGACGTCCCCGACGCCGCCGAAATCGAGCGCAGGCTCAACGACCTGGTGGCCGCGGACTATCCCGTCACCTCCGAGTGGATCACCGACGCTGAACTCGAGGCCAATCCCGGGCTGATCAAGTCGATGAACGTCAAGCCGCCGATGGGCCAGGGCCGCGTCCGGCTCGTTCGCATCGGTGACATCGACCTGCAGCCCTGCGGCGGCACGCATGTGAAGAGCACCGCCGAGATCGGCCGGCTGAAGCTCGGCAAGATCGAGAAGAAGGGCGCCATCAATCGCCGCGTGACGGTTCTGTTCGGCTGAACCGGACCGGCGCTGCTACTCGATAGGCGGTGCCCAGAGCAGGCCGCCGTTGCTCCACAGCGCATTCTGCCCCCGCACGACGGCCGCACCTGTCGATGGGCCGAAATTGCGGTCGAAAATCTCGCCATAGTTGCCCACGGCCTTGATCACGTTCGAAATGAACAGCCGGTCAAGCCCGATGGCCGGGCCGAACGTACCCTCAAGCCCCAGCAGTCGGCGAATGCGGTGCGTCTTGGTCGCGGCGAGCGACTCGATATTGGCTGCCGTCACGCCGAACTCCTCGGCATTGATCAGCGCGAACAGCGTCCACTGCACGATCTGGAAGAACTGGTCATCGCCGGCGCGCACTACCGGGCCGAACACGTCCTTGGAGATACGCTCGGGCAGGATGCGGTGAATGGCGGGATCAGGCAGGGCGCGACGCACGGCGTTGAGGTAGCTCGCCGAAGCCGACACGGCGTTGCAGAGCCCCTGCTGGTAGGCCACCACGAGGTCCTCGCGGTCCTCGTACAGCACCTCGTTGTACGTCGCCTGCGTGCCGAAGAAGAACTCGCGCAGGTTGGCGAGCTGCTCCGGCTCATCGAGGACACAGACGGTCACGTCGTCCAGCTCGTAGGCCGACACGAACCCCAGCGACTGCGGCACCATGATCGCCTGCCCGTCATAGAACGAGGTCGCCACGTACCGCGCGCCGTACCCGGTATCTCGCCGCATGGTCCACGGCGCGTTGCGGGCGATCATGTCTATGGTCCCGGTCTGCAGCTGCGCGAAGCGGCTGTCGCCGGACAGCGGGAGGAATTCCATCCTGCTGGCATCGTTGAAGATGGCGACCGCCACGGCGCGGCAGAAATCGACGTCGAAGCCGGTCCAGCGGCCGTCCGGTCCCGGCTGCGCGAAGCTCGGCAGCGGATCGGCGGTGGCGCAGATGAGATGGCCGCGATCGCGGATAGCCTGCAGTGTCGGCCCCGCCGGGGCTGGCGTGTCCTGTGCATCCGCCAGGGCGGGCACCAGTGCGGCCGAAAGGATCGATGCAATGCGGACGAGGTTCCGCCAAGCGGCCGCGACCGTCATGGATACGTCAATGCTCCTGCTCACCCTCGGCGCGCAATATCCCGATCGAGGGTGACGGGGTCAAGGCGGCATTGCGGCCTCGACCGTCCAATCAGTGCAGGATTTGGCTGAGGAACAGCTTGGTGCGCTCGTGCTGCGGGTTCGAGAAGAAGGCGTCGGGCTCGTTCTGTTCGATGATCTGGCCCTGGTCCATGAAGATCACGCGGTTCGCCACCTGCCGGGCAAAGCCCATCTCGTGGGTCACGCACAGCATGGTCATGCCGTCTTCGGCGAGGCTGATCATCACCTCGAGCACTTCCTTGACCATTTCCGGATCGAGCGCCGAGGTCGGCTCGTCGAACAGCATGATCTGCGGGTTCATGCAGAGTGAGCGGGCGATGGCCACACGCTGCTGCTGGCCGCCCGAGAGCTGCCCGGGATATTTCTTTGCCTGCTCCGGGATGCGCACGCGCTCGAGATACTTCATCGCGGTCTCCTCGGCCTGGGCCTTGGGGATGCCGCGCACCCAGATCGGGGCGAGCGTGAGGTTCTGCAGGATCGTCAGGTGCGGGAACAGGTTGAAGTGCTGGAACACCATGCCGACTTCGCGGCGCACCTCGTCGACCCGCTTGAGGTCGGACGTGAGTTCGGTGCCATTGACTATGATCTGGCCCTGCTGGTGTTCCTCGAGGCGATTGATGCAGCGGATCAGCGTCGATTTGCCCGAGCCCGAGGGCCCGGCGATGACGATGCGCTCGCCCTTCATCACCTTGAGGTTGATGTCCCGCAGCACGTGAAAGTCGGCGTACCACTTGTTCATGCCGATGATCTCGATCGCCACCTCGGTCTTGCTGACCTTCATGTTGGTGGTGTCGATATCGCGATCGGTAACAACCATTGCGTCGCTCATCGCTATCTCTTGTAACCCGTGTTGAGGCGCCGTTCGACCCACATGGAATAGCGGGACATGGCGAAGCAGAAGACCCAGAAGACCATCGCGGCAAAGACGTAGCCGGTGATGGCGCGCGTCGGCGAGGCCCAGGTGTTGTCGGAACTCGCCGATTGCACAGCGTTGAGCAGATCGAAGATGCCCACGATCGAGACCAGCGAAGTGTCCTTGAACAGCGATATGAAGTTGTTGACGATGCCGGGGATCGAGTGCTTGAGCGCCTGCGGCAGGATGATCAGGCCCATCGATTTCCAGTAGCCGAGCCCGAGTGCGGACGCTGCTTCGGACTGCCCGCGCGGAACAGCGGCGAAGCCGCCACGCACCACTTCGGCGAGGTAGGCGGCGGTGAACAGCGTCACGCCCACCAGCGCGCGAAGCAGTTTATCCACCGACATGCCTTGCGGCATGAACAGCGGCAGCATCACCGAGGCCATGAACAGCACGGTGATCAGTGGCACGGCGCGCCACAGTTCGATGAAGGCGACGCAGAGGTACTTCACGATCGGCAGCTTCGATCGCCGCCCCATGGCGAGCAGGATGCCCAGCGGCAACGAGCAGATGATGCCCACCAGCGCGATGATCAGGGTGACCATCAGTCCGCCCCAGCTCTCGGTCGGCACTTCCTTCAGCCCGAACATGCCGCCGTTGAGGAGGATGTAGGCAATGACAGGGAAGACGACGAAGAAGAGCAGCGCGTTCAGCCGCTTGTACGGCACCCGCGGGATCAACAGCGGGATCAGCAGGATTGCCATCAAGGCAAACACGATGTTGACGCGCCAGTATTCGGAGGCCGGATAGAAGCCGTAGATGAAGAAGGTGATGCGCGCTTCGATGTAGATCCAGCACGCGCCCACGTTCTCGACCCGGCAATCCTCCACGGTGCCCGAGAACACGGCGTTGCCGATCATGAAGTTGTAGATCTGCGGGACCAGCCAGAACAGGAACAGCAGCACGAGCACCGTCATGATCGCGTCGACGGGCGTCGCGAACAGATTCTTGCGCAGCCACAGCAGCGGCCCGGAGGTACGCTGCGGGGCGGGTTTGCTGCCGGCCATCTCGGTGCGGACGAAGCCGATATCGCTCATGGCCTTACCTCTCCACCAGCGCGACGCGGGCGTTGTACCAGTTCATCAGCGCGGAGGTGCTGAGCGACAGCGTCAGGTAGACCAGCATCGTGATCGAAATGATCTCGATGGCGCGCCCCGACTGGTTCAGCGAGGTGCCCATGAATACCGAGACGAACTCCGGATAACCGATGGCCGCGCCCAGCGAAGAGTTCTTGGTGATGTTCAGATACTGGCTGGTCATGGGCGGGATGATCACGCGCATGGCCTGTGGGATGATGACGAGGCGTAGGCGCTGGCCTTCCTTGAGCCCCAGCGACTGCGCGGCTTCGGTCTGGCCGTGGCTGATGGCCTGGATGCCGCCGCGAACCGTCTCGCCTATGAAGGTGGCGTGATAGAGCGACAGGCCCACGACCAGCGCGACGAGCTCGGGCGGAAGCTGGATGCCGCCCTTGTAGTTGAAGCCCTGGAGGACCGGCGGATCGAACTGCAGGTTGGTGCCGGAGACCGGCATGGCCAGAAGCGTCACCACGGCGACGAGCCCAACGCCTACCCAGAAGCTGGGGAACTGCTGGCCGGTCGCATCCTGGCGCTTGCGTGCCCATCGGGCGATGAAGAAGGCGACGACGGCGCTCGCAAGAAAGGCGATGGCGACATAGATGAAGCGCTCATCGAGCATCGGACGCGGCACGTAGAGGCCGCGCTGGTTGAGCGCCCAGCCACCGAAGAAGACGATGCTCTGCTTGACCGCCGGCATCGCCTTGAGCACCGCGAAGTACCAGACGAAGAGCTGCAGCAGCAGCGGAATGTTGCGGAGAATTTCGACATAGACGGCGGCGAGCCGCGACACGATCCAGTTGCTGGAAAGGCGCGCAATGCCGAGGACGAAGCCCCAGGCCGTGGCGATGACAATTGAGATTGCGGAGACGAGGATCGTGTTGACCACGCCGGTCAACAGCGCCTGCCAGTAGTTGGACGTGCGGTTGAAACCAGTCAGCGTGAAGCTGACCTCGAACCCCGCCGTGCCCCACAGGAAGTCGAAACCGGTCGTCTTGTTCTGGGCGCGGAGGTTGGCGCCAGTATTTGCAACCACCCAGGCTGCAAACAGCACCACCGCCGCGGCAACGACAAGCTGGTAGATAACGGCCCGGACTTTCGGGTCGTTAAGGAAAAAGCCCCTGTCGTCGGGCCTGCGCCCGAGTTCAATGCTGGCCAAGGTGTCTCTCCTGCCCGAGTGACGAACCGAGCGCGCCTGTCGGCATGCAAAACGCAACCGGCGCCCCCCTAGGGGAGCGCCGGAGCTGTTCGGTTAGCGGATCGGGGGTGCGTACTGCAGGCCGCCGTCGGTCCACAGCGCATTCAGGCCGCGCGCGAGCTTCAGGGGCGAGCCCTGGCCAACGTTACGCTCGAACATCTCACCGTAGTTGCCGGTGCCCTTGATGGCCTGGTAGGCCCAGTCCTTGGTCAGCCCGAGCGGGGTACCAAAGTCACCCTCGACGCCGAGCAGGCGACGGATGGTCGGGTTGTCCGAACCCAGCATCTCGTCGACATTGGCCTGCGTCACGCCCTGCTCTTCAGCTTCGAGCAGTGCGAAGAACACCCAGCGGTTGATCTCGAACCACGTGTCGTCGCCCTGACGCACCACGGAAGCCAGCGGCTCCTTGGAGATGATGTCGGGCAGCAGCATGTGATCTTCCGGCACCGCGAACTCGGTGATGTTGCCGGCGAGCTGCGACGAGTCGGAGGTCAGCACGTCGCAACGGCCGTCCTCATACGCCTTGATCACTTCGTCCTGGCCGGTGAAGGTCACCGGGTTGTACTCGAGGCCGTTCGACGAGAAGAAGTCGGCGGCGTTGAGCTCGGTCGTGGTGCCTGCCTCGATGCAGACCGCGGCGCCGCTGAGACCCGAAGCCGAAGTGATGCCGTCGGCCTTGCGGACCACGAAGCCCTGGCCGTCGTAGAAGATCGTGTTGACGAACATCAGGCCCAGCGTCGTGTCGCGAGTCATCGTCCAGGTGGTGGTGCGGGCGAGCAGATCGATTTCACCCGAGCTCAGCACAGTGAAGCGGTCCGACGAGGTGGTCGGAGTGAAGCGGACGGCGGTCGGATCGTTGAAGATCGCCGAAGCAAGCGCACGGCAGTAATCGACGTCGATACCGGCCCAGTTGTTGTTCGCATCCGGCTGGCTGAAGCCGGGCACGCCCTCGGTAACACCGCACTGAACGAAGCCGCGCGCCTTCACATCGGCGAGCGTATCGGCAAGCGCTACGCTAGCCGAGAGCCCGAATGCGGCGGTCGCGGCCAGCATGAGCATTTGTTTCTTCATTGATTTTGCCTTTGTTCCTGACCCTGTTGCCGGTGAGCTTGGCCCCAAGCCTGCCCCCGGCGGCACCTCCGCCTTGGATGGCGGGAGTGATGCTGCTAAGCATCGAAGCGGCAATTGACGGTTGCGTCAAGCTCCATGGCCGAATTGGGGCAGCAAACCTGACTGTTTTTTGTTCAACATTCTCCCCTGACTGCGTTTTGTGCAGAGTTTGCAATGACCGAAAACGACCGGAAATCCGGCATTCCCCCCTCCCCGGAGACCGTCCTGACCCATTCGGGGCGTGCATCCGAGGAGCATCTGGGCTTCGTCAACGTGCCGGTGTTTCGCGGCTCGACGATCCTGTTCAAAACGCTCGACGAACTCGAGGATTACAAGCGGACCTATCGCTACGGGCGAAACGATAACCCGACGAGCCGTGCACTGGCGCAACTGGTGACGGAGCTCGAGGGAGCGGCGGGAACGGTGATCTGCCCGTCAGGGCTGTCGGCCATTTCCACCGTCCTCCTGGCAGTCGCCTCCGCCGGGGATGAAGTTCTGATCACCGATTCCGCATATGAGCCCACGCGGACCTTCAGTTCGGAGGGCATGGGGCGGTTCGGCGTGGGCGTGCGCTACTACGATCCACGGATCGGCGCCGGGATTGCTGACCTGATCACCGAGCGGACGAAGGCCATATTCGTGGAGACCCCGGGCTCCCTGACCTTTGAGATGCAGGACCTGCCCGCCATCGTCAAAGCGGCGCGGGAACGCGACGTCACGGTCATCGTCGACAACTCGTGGGCGACACCGCTCTATCACTCACCGCTGAAGCTCGGCGCAGACATTGTCATGCATGCCGGCACCAAGATGTTCGTCGGGCACTCCGACACCATGCTCGGTACCGTGTCGGCGAACGAAAAGCTGTGGACCCGACTCAAGCGAACCCACCGCATCCTCGGCGTCGCCACCTCCCCCGATGACTGCTATCTCGCGTTGCGCGGCATGCGGACGCTGGCGCTCCGGATGAAGAATCACGCGGAGCAAAGCGTCGCCTTCGCGGCGTGGCTGGAGTCCCTGCCCGAGGTCGAGCAGGTCTATCACCCCGCCCTGCCCTCGCACCCCGATCACGCAATCTACCAGCGCGACTTCACCGGAAGTGGCAGCCTGTTTGCCTTCCGCCTCAAGAAGCGTTCGCGCGACGCACTGGCAGCGATGGTCAACGGCTTCGAGCTGTTCGGCATGGGCTACTCGTGGGGCGGCTACGAAAGCCTCTGCCTGCCGTTCGACCCGAGCAACATCCGCACGGCGGTTCCCTGGACCGACGAGGGACAGATGTTCCGCGTCCACATCGGCTTCGAGGGTTTTGACGACCTGAAGGCCGATATGACCGCGGCCCTCGAACGCTACGGCAGCGTCTAGTAGCGACGCGCCACCCGTCCGTCGGTATTCTCGAACAACCAGCCGCGCGCGACGAAGAAGTTGCGCACGGCATAGGCCCCGAGCACGCCGAGCACTGCACCGGCGGCGATGTCGGTCGGATAGTGCGCACCCAGCGCGACGCGGGATAGGGCGACGAGCACGGCAAAGACCAGCGCCGGCCAGAATGCCTTGGGCCAGAGGAACGCCACGACCGCCGCCAGCGAGAATGCCGTCGTCGCATGTCCCGACGGGAAGCTCTGGTGCTCCCAGGCACTCCAGTTCATCGGCATGAAACTCAGCGGTGCCTCTGCGGTCCAAGTCTCGGGACGACCGCGGCCGAACGCGCGCTTCAGCAGCGTTGCGACGAGGCTCGGGAGGCCGACGCCGACGAAGATGAAGCCGCAGATGGTCGCGAACTGCTGCGCTACCAGCTTCATCCGGCCTCTCGTCACCAGCGAGAGTAGCCAGCCACCCAGCAGACCCAGAACGGTGGGGATCAGGATCCAGTCCGACTCGCCCCAGCGCGTGATCCAGCGGAACCTCTGCCGCACCGGCTGCGCAGCCTCCCGGCTCCATTGCGAGATCGGCCGATCGACGAAATAGAGCGCCGCTATGGCCACCGCGAAGCCGACGAGGAACAGGGCGGCCGTACGTCGGTTGAGGGCGAAAGGCCAGGGTTTGCTGAGGTCGATCATGGTGCCTAAGTGCGCAAAGCTACAGGTCGCGTCAACTCTGCGTCGCAAATCCCGGCAATGCTTGCTCTTTGCGGCGAGTGCGGATAACGGATTGCGTTAGTTCGGGGTATAGCTCAGCCTGGTAGAGCACCGGTTTTGGGAACCGGGGGTCGAGTGTTCGAATCACTCTGCCCCGACCACCTGATGAGGAAGCGATGACGGCACGAATCTATCGGCCTGCACCAAATGCGATGCAGTCCGGTCGCGGGAAGTCCAAGGACTGGGTTCTGGTTCATGAGCCGGCGTCCGCGCGAGAGATCGAGCCGCTGATGGGCTACACCTCCAGCGCCGACACCCGGGCGCAGATCCGCCTCACCTTCGAGACGCTCGAGGAAGCCGAGGCCTACGCCCACCGCAACGGCATCGCCTACCAGGTCATGCCGGAGCACAAGGCGACGGTGAAGCGGAACAGCTACTCGGACAATTTCCGCTCCGACCGCAAGACTCCCTGGACCCACTGAGGCCGCGCGGAGTGACGAAGCTCCGCCATCTCGTTGCGCCTTTGCTGCTGGCTTCCGGACTCGCAACACCCGCACTCGCCGAACCGGCGATGTGGAAAGTCAGCGACGCTGACAGCTCGATCTACCTGTTCGGCTCGGTGCACGTATTCACCAAGGCGGTCGACTGGCGCACCCCGCAGTTCGACGCGATCCTCGACGAAGCCGACCACGTCTATTTCGAGGTCGTGATGGACATCGAGGCCTACTCGACCATCACGCAGATCACCCTCACCAAGGGCATGTTCCGCGACGGCCGCACGCTGCGCGACGTCCTGACGCCTGCTCAGTTCACGCGGCTTTCGGCCATCGCCAGCACCGTCAGCGCCGACATGTTTGCGCTGGAGCGCATGCAGCCCTGGCTGGCGACCATGACGCTTATGCAGGGCGCCTATCCCAAGACCACCGCCGGCGTCGACACGCTGGTCGACGTCGAGGTCGAGGCCAATCGAAAGCGCGGCCTCGAGACGGCCGCCGAGCAGATGGGCTTCCTCTCCGACGCGCCGCTCGACGAGCAGGTCACGACCCTGATGTCGACCGTCGACGGCATCGAGAGCGGCGCCGTCAGCGCGCTCGACGACATGATCGACGCCTGGCAGAGCGGCGACACCGGTGCGCTTGCCGCGACAATCGAAGCGCAGGTGACGCCCGATGATCAGGCGCTCTACGACCGGCTGCTGACCGACCGCAATGAACGCTGGCTGGCGGCCCTCGAAGACCTTCTGGCAACCAACGACCAATCGCTGGTCATTGTCGGAGCGGCCCATCTGGTCGGCCCGGAAGGCGTGCCCGCCCTGCTCTCCGATAAAGGTTATATGGTGGAGCGGGTTGACGAGGTCGGCGCGGCAACCGGGGACCGCTGATACCACATGGAGCCTCTCCTCTTGGTCATCGTCGCCGGCGCGGCGCTCGGCGGCTTTGCGCAGGGCGTGTCGGGCTTTGCCTTTGCGCTGGTCGCCCTGTCGATTTGGGCGTGGGGGATGGCCCCTGCACAGGCAGCAGTGCTCGCAGTCTTCGGATCGCTCGTCGGCCAGCTGGTCACCTTGCCCTTCGTATGGCGCGGGTTCGACTGGCGGCGTGCCCTGCCCCTTGTCGCGGGCGGGCTCGCCGGAATACCGCTCGGTGCGAGCCTCGTCGGCGCCGCGGACGGCAGCTTGTTTCGCTTCGGGCTTGGCGTCTTCCTGCTGGTCTATTGCCCCTTGATGCTGTTCCTCCGACCGAACCTTGAAGTTCGCTTCGGGGGTCGAGTCGCAGACACGGTCGCAGGCTGGATCGGGGGAGTGATGGGTGGCTTCTCCGGCCTGTCGGGGCCGGTGCCGACGCTATGGACCACACTGCGGGGCTGGAGCAAGGACGAGCAACGCGGCGTTCTGCAGGGCTTCAACATCGCGATGCATGCTGCAACGCTCACGGTCTATGCCGTGTCAGGGCGCATCCATGCCGAACTCGCGTGGCCGATGGCCGTGACGGCGGTCGCGCTCGTGCCCTTTGCCCTCGCAGGCGTCACGGTGTTCAGGCGGCTCAGCACCGCCGGCTTTCGCCGGCTGGTGCTGTTGATGCTCTGCCTCTCGGGGCTTGCCCTCGTGTGGGGCGCCGTATCGGCCTGGACCTGAGGCGCCTCAGGCAGTCAGACGTCGCTGAACTTCGTCCACTTGCCGTCGTTCTTCGACGATGCGATCGAGGCGGTGATGAACTCCACGCCCTCGACGCCGTCGGCGAGGCTCGGCAGCAGGCCGGCCACGTCCTTGCCCTCGCCGCGGATCACCTGGGCGAACTGACTGTAGAGCGTGGCGAAGGCTTCGAGATAGCCCTCCGGGTGCCCCGACGGGACGCGGACGTTCATCGACGCCGCCGGATCGGCCGAGATGGCGCCGCCGCGGGTCAGGAGCTGCTTGGGTTTGCCGAACTCGGTGTACCACATGTAGTTCGGGTTATCCTGGCGCCACTCGAGCCCGGCCTTCTCGCCATAGACGCGCAGTTGCAGGCCGTTTTCGCTGCCCACCGCCACCTGGCTCGCCCAGAGCATACCACGGGCGCCGCCCTGGAAGCGCAGGAGGATATTTACGTTGTCGTCGACCTTGCGGCCCTTCACGAAGCTCTGGAGGTCGGCGCTCACCGCCTCAGTCTTCAGCCCGGTGACGAAGCGCGCGAGGTTATAGGCATGCGTGCCGATATCGCCGATGGCGCCGCCTGCGCCTGAGCGCTTGGGGTCGGTGCGCCAGGCGGCCTGCTTGTTGCCGGGGTCCGCCGCATTGGTCAGCCAGTCCTGCGGGTACTCGACCTGCACGACGCGGATCTTGCCGAGCGCGCCGGACTTCACCAGTTCACGCGCCTGCCGGATCAGCGGGTAGCCGGTGTAGTTGTGCGTCAAAAGGAACTTCGCGCCCTTCTTCGGCTTGATCGCCGCCAGCGCTCGCGCGTCCTCGAGCGTCGAGGTGAGTGGCTTGTCGCAGATGACGTGGATGCCGGCCTCGAGGAAGGCCTTGGCCGGCCCGAAGTGCACGTGGTTCGGCGTCACGATCGAAACCGCCTGGATGCCGTCCTTGCGGGCGGATTCCTTGGCCGCCATCTCCTCGTAGGAGGTGTAGATGCGGTCTTCGGCAAGGCCGATGTTCCTGCCGGATTCGAGCGCCGTCGCCGGGTTGGACGACAGGGCTCCGGCGACGAGTTCATAGTCCCCGTCGATGCGGGCCGCGATGCGATGCACGTAGCCGATAAAGGCTCCGGTGCCGCCGCCGACCATGCCAAGACGAATGCGCGGTGCGCCGTTCTCTGCCATTTCTTCCCCCTTAGCTCAGACCGAGAATCTTGCGGTTGGCCGCCTTGTCGGTGCCCGACGCTGCAAAATCGTCGAAGGCCTTCTCGGTGACCTTGATGATGTGGCTGGCGATGAACGGCGCGCCTTCAGCGGCGCCCTGCTCTGCCGACTTGATGGCGCACTCCCACTCGAGCACTGCCCAGCCGTCGAAGCCATAGGCTGAGAGCTTCGAGAAGATTCCGGCGAAATCCACCTGGCCGTCACCTAGCGAGCGGAAGCGCCCGGCCCGGTTCACCCAGCTCTGGAAGCCCGAGTAGACGCCCTGCTTGCCGGTCGGGTTGAACTCGGCGTCCTTGACGTGGAACATCCGGATCCGCTCGTGGTAGAAATCGATGTACTGCAGGTAGTCGAGCTGCTGCAGCACGAAGTGGCTCGGATCGTAGAGCAAGTTGGCGCGCGGGTGGTTGTTCACGCGCTCGAGGAACATCTCGTAGGTCGCGCCGTCGAACAGGTCCTCGCTCGGATGGATCTCGTAGCAGACGTCGACGCCGTGCTTGTCGAACTCGTTGAGGATCGGCGTCCAGCGCTTGGCCAGCTCGTCGAAGGCCTCTTCCACGAGTCCGGCGGGCCGCTGCGGGAACGGATAGAGATAGGGCCATGCCAGCGCGCCCGAGAAGGTCGCGTGCGCCTTGAGGCCCAGGTTCTTCGAGGCCGCGGCGCAGTGCTTCAAATGCTGCACCGCCCATTCCTGCCGCGCCTTGGGATTGCCGCGCACGGCGGGGATGGCGAAGCCGTCGGACAGCTCGTCGTAGGCTGGATGCACCGCCACCAGCTGCCCGATGATGTGGCTGGCGAGCTCCGCGATCTCGAGCCCGTGGCTCTGAACGGTGCCCTGCACCCCATCGGCATAGGTCTTCGACGTGGCGGCCTTTTCGACATCGACGAAATGCGTCAGCCAGGTCGGGATCTGCACGCCCTTGTAGCCAAGGTCGGCCGCCCAGGCGCAGATGTTGTCGAGTGTATCGAACGGCGCCGCGTCGCCAGCGAATTGGGCCAAGAAGATTGCGGGCCCCTTGATGGTGCGCATCAGTCAGTCCTCCCTGTGGCGGCGCTCCCGGCCGCTTGTGCACGTGCGTCAGTCGAACGGCAGTATTTCCGCGATGGTCGAACGCCCCGCCGATGTCATTGAGCCGCCACTGACATGTCAGTTCTACCTTCACTGTGCGCCGAAAACTGTCAAGGCAGTCCCGGCGAACACAAAGGCCCGGACGCGTCCGGGCCTTTGCATCGCCTGGTTGCCTCAGCGCAGCAGCGCGCGGGCCTCGTCGGGGCCGAGCGCCGCCGGGCGCTGGCAGGTCGTCTGCAGCGTGATGACCTGGCCGGTCTCGCCCGAACGAAGGATCGAGGTCAGCACATCCACGGCATGGAGCGCCACGTCGAGGCCGCAGCGGGCCGCCTTGCCGGTTTCGATCGAGTCCATCATGTCGGCGAGGCCAGCGTTGCGGTAGTTGGCGCGCGGTGCGGGCTTGTCGAGATCCTGGTTGGCGACGCCGAACGGGTGATCCCAGGCCGCAACCTTCTCCTTGGTGCCGGCACGATCGGTGATCGTGACGTCGCCGTTGAAGAAGTTCGGATCGGGCACGTAGACCGAGCCTTCGGTGCCGTAGAGCTCGATGTTGTGGTGACCGTTGCTCGACACGTCCCAGCTGGCGCCGAGCGTGATGATGGCGCCGTTGTGGAACTCGAGGATGGCGTGGATCGTGGTCGGCGTATTGACCTTGATCTTGGTGCCCTGGAACGGCGAGCCCTCCGTCGTGACCTCGCGCTCCTCACGCGCCTTGCCCGTAAAGGCCGTGACGCGCTTGACCGGGCCGACGAGGCTGATCAGGTCGGTGACGTAGTACGGCCCCATGTCGAGGATAGGGCCGCCGCCGGGTTGGAAGAAGAAGTCCGGGTTCGGGTGCCAGTGCTCCATGCCGCGGCTCATGACGTGCATGGTGCCCGAAGCGATCTTGCCGAGCTTGCCCGAGTCAATGATCGAGCGGACCTGCTGGTGCGCGCCGCCGAGGAAAGTGTCCGGCGCGGAGCCGACCTTCAGCTTGTGCTCGTCGGCAAGCGCCTTGATCTGGATGCCTTCTTCGACGCTGAGGACAAAGGGCTTTTCCGAGTAGGCGTGCTTGCCGGCGCTCAGGATGTCCTTGGTCACCTGGAAGTGGGTCGAGGGGATCGTGAGGTTCACGATCACGTCGACTTCCGAGTTCTTCAGCAGCTCGTCCGGCGTCTGGGCGCGGACACCATATTCCTCGGCGCGCTTCTTCGCGGCCTCGGGGATGATGTCGGCAACAGCGCGGACGTCGAGATTCTTGAACAGCGGCGCGAGGCGCAGATAGGCGGCCGAGATATTGCCGGCGCCCATGATGCCGACGCCATAGGTCTTTGCCATGGTCTTAGGCTCCGAGGGTCTTGATGAAGGCGATCGAGCGCGAGGCGAAGCGGTCGATGTCCTTGGGGTTGTCGTGCTCGGCGATGAAATACTGCGCCTTGGTTTCCTTGCGGACGATCGGCCACAGGGTCTTCCACGGCACGACGCCCTGCCCCGCATCCGCCCAGCCGTCCTCGTCGGCGTTCTGTCCCGCCGGGGCGATGTCCTTGACGTGGATGGCGACGATGCGGTTGCCGAACTTCGGCAGCCAGGTCGCCGGGTCTGCCTTGCCGCGGACAATCCAGGCAACGTCGGCTTCGACGTTCACCGCCGGGGCGGCTTCCAGCAGGATGTCCATCGCATACTTGCCGTCATAGCTGACGAACTCGAAGTCATGGTTGTGGTAGCCGAAGGTGAGGCCGGCATCCTGCAGGGGCTTGCCGATCTTCTGCAGCTTCTCGCCGAAGGCCTTCCAGCCGTCGGCCGAGGTCGGGCGCTGGTCGGGGGCGAGCCAGGGGCAGACCGCCACCTTGATGTCGAGCGTTTCGGCGAGCTTCAGGGTCTTGGCCGTGTCCTCGAGGTCGCCGAGGCTGATATGAGCCGTCGGCATGGTGAGGCCGTTCTCGTCGAGCAGTGCCCTAAGGGCGGCCGGATCGGGGTTTGCGTATAGTGCGCCATAGCCCTCGACATGGGTGTAGCCAAGCGCGGCCACCTTCTTGAGCACGTCTGCCAGCGGGAAATTGCGGGCGCTGAAAAGCTGAAAGCCGATATCCATTGGTGTTCTCGATCTATTTCCAGGCGTTGACGGTAGCGATGGAGCGCGAGGCGAACCGGTCGACATCGGCCGGGTTGTCGTGCTCCATCACGAAATAGCGGGCGTTGGTATACTGCCTGGCGGCGGCATAGAGCGCGTCCCAGTCCATGGTGCCGTGACCGACGTCGGCCCAGCCGTCCTCGTTCGCGTTCTGGCCGGCAGGTGCGATGTCCTTGACGTGGATGGCGTTGATGCGGCCACCGAACTTCTTCATCCAGCCGATGGGGTCCTCGCCGCCCTTTACGACCCAGGCGACGTCCATCTCCCACTCGTTGTGGGCGGCCGTCTCGAGCAGGATATCCATGGGCAGGCGCCCGCTTGAGGTCGGCTCGAACTCGAAGGCATGGTTGTGCCAGCCAAAGCCGAAGCCACGCTTGCGGAACGCTTCGCCGAGACCGGCGAGGATCTCGCCGAGCGCCACCCACTTGCTGTCGGGCTGGTTCTCGCGCTCCTCCTTGGGGATGGCGGGGCAGTAAAGGTACTTGATCCCCAGCGTCTCGGCGGTCTTCAGCGCCGCGTCAGTATCCTGGAGCTGGGCGAGGCCGAAATGCGCCGTCGGCATAGTCAGGCCGTACTTCTTCAGCGACGCCGCCAGGCTCTCCGCCTCGGCATAGAGCCCGCCAAAACCCTCGACCTGCCGGTAGCCGAGCTTCGCCACGCGTCCAAGCACGTCGTCGAGCGGCGGGAAGTTCCGGGCGCTATAGAGCTGGAACGAAAAATCCAAGAAATATCTCCTCCGCTAATGCGTTCGCCCCGGTTGCGAAACCGGGGCGCGCGTCGCTGTTGTCGTTGGCTCGTAGCACCGGACGCGGCCTCCTCGCCACCCGTCCGGTAAGCTTGACGAGCCGAAAGGTCAGATGCGGTTGCCGCTTTCAGCGTTGAAAACCGAACCACGGCCGGGATCGAAGCCGATCAGAACCTTCTGCCCCGGCTCCAGATGCACCTCTGCCGCGGCGCGGAAGGTCAGCGACTGGCCGCCGAGCTTGGTCCAGGCCACCGTGTCGGCACCCATTGGCTCGACGATCTCGATCTCGCTCTCGATCTGGAACGGCATCTTGCGCGCATCTTCGCCGACCGACACGTGCTCCGGCCGGATGCCGAGAACGACATTGCCATTGGCGTTGGCGCTGCCGCCGAACTGGTAGTTGGCCAGCGAGATCGACGTGCCCGATGCATCGAGCGTGCCCGCTTTCAGGTCGCCCTTGATGAAGTTCATCGAGGGGGAGCCGATGAAGCCGGCCACGAACAGGTTCGTCGGCTTGTTGTAGATGGTGTGCGGGTCCGCCAACTGCTGGATCACGCCGTTCTTCATGATGGCGATGCGGTCGGCCAGCGTCATCGCCTCGATCTGGTCGTGCGTAACGTAGATCATGGTGTTCTTCAGCCGCTGGTGCAGCCGCTTGATCTCGACTCGCAGGTCGTTGCGGAGCTTGGCATCGAGGTTGGACAGCGGCTCGTCGAACAGGAACACATCCACATCGCGGACCAGCGCACGGCCGATGGCGACGCGCTGGCGCTGGCCACCGGACAGTTCGACCGGCTTGCGCTGCAACAGGGGTTCGAGCTGCAGGATCTCGGCGGCGCGCTTCACCCGCGTCTCGATCTCCGCCTTCGGCATGCCGGCAACGCGGAGGCCGAAGCTCATGTTTTTCTCGACAGTCATCTGCGGGTAGAGCGCATAGGACTGGAACACCATGCCGATGCCGCGGTCCTTGGGCTCGTCCCAGGTGACGTTCTTGCCCGAAATGTGGATCTGACCGGCCGAGATATCGAGCAGGCCGGCGATGCAGTTGAGCAAGGTCGACTTGCCGCAGCCCGACGGTCCGAGCAGGACGATGAACTCGCCCTGGCCGACCTCGAGGTTCAACTGGTCGAGCACCGTCACGGTACCGTAGTTGAGCGACAGGTCCTTGATTTCTACGCTGGTAACCATTGTCAGCCTTTCACGGCGCCGGCAGCGATACCGCGGACGAACCACTTGCCGGAAACGAAGTAAACGATCAGCGGAACAGCGCCGGTAAGCACGGTGGCCGCCATGTTGGTGCTGTATTCGACCGTGCCGGTCGAGGTCCGCACGATGTTGTTGAGCTGGACCGTCATCGGCATGTTCTCGCGACCGGCGAAGACAAGGCCGAAGATGAAGTCGTTCCAGATGCCCGTGACCTGCAGGATGACGGCCACGATGGCGATCGGCACCGACATCGGCAGCATCACCGAGTAGAAGATGCGCCAGAACCCTGCCCCATCGACGCGCGCGGCCTTGAACAGCTCGACCGGCAACGACTGGAAGAAGTTGCGGAATAGGAGCGTCAGGATCGGCATGCCGAAGATGGTGTGGACGATCACGATGCCGGGCAGCGTGCCGAACAGGCCGACGCGGCTGAGCCCGAAGATGATCGGATAGACCAGCACCTGGAACGGCACGAAGGCACCGAATACGAGGATCGCGAACATCAACTCCGAGCCACGGAAGCGCCAGAAGCTCAGCGCGTAGCCGTTGATCATCGAGACGACGATCGAGATCGGGACCGACAGCAGGGTGATCTTCAGCGAGTTGAAGAAGCCCGGGGCGAGGCCGTTGCAGTTGACGCCGGTACAGGCGGAACTCCAGGCCTTGACCCAGTAGTCGAAGGTCGGCTGGGTCGGCAACGCGAAGATGTTGCCCCCACGGATTTCGCCCATCGACTTCATCGACGTCATGATCATGACGATCAGCGGGATGAGGAAGAACAGCGCCGAGATGAGCAGGAAGGCGTAAATGCCGATCCGGCCGGCGGTCACATGCTTGGGCATCGGGCCCGAGGGTTCGACCCCGACCTGCAAGGCTACCGAACTCATACCGTCCTCCCACGGCGCGAGGCGCGCCAACGGAAGTACGCCTGGACGATGACCAGCGCTGCGATCGGCAGCAGCATGCAGGTGGCTGCAGCCATGCCGTGTCCGACGTTGCGCGAATTGATGTTGTCGATGACGTAGGTCGCCGGCATCTGGGTCGCGATGCCCGGGCCGCCACCAGTCATGGCAATGACGATATCGAAGGTGCGCACGACGTTGACGACCAGCAGGACAACCGCCGTCGCTATGGCGCCGCGCATCATCGGGACGACGATGCTGAAATAAGTGCGCCAGGTCGGGATGCCGTCGACACGTGCGGCTTTCCAGATTTCCTCGTCGACGCCACGAAGCCCCGCGAGCAGGATGGCCATGGTCACGCCCACGCCGTTCCAGACGCTGGCGACGATCATGCCGATCAGCGCGGTGCTGCCGCTTGCCAGCGGCGCAAAGGTGAAATCGGCAAACCCGAGGCTGCGCACGAAGGCCTGGAAGCCCCAGTGCGGATCAAGCATCAGTTGCCACACCAGACCGGTGATGACCGCCGACAGGGCGAAGGGATAGAGGAAGATCGTGCGGAACGCGTCTTCACCGCGGATACGCTGGTCCATGGCCACCGCAAGGGCGAAACCGAGGCCCAGGCAGAGCGCGATATGCCCAAATCCGTAGAACCAGATGTTGATGACCGACTGTTGCCAGCGCGGCGTGTTCCACAGGATCTCGTACTGGCGCCAGCCGACGAAATTGAAACTGGGGAAGAGCTTGGAGTTGGTGAAAGAAAGCACCACCGTGAAGGTGATGCCGATGACGAAGACGCCAATCGCCACGATCATCATCGGCAAAGTCCCGATGATGGCCGAAAGCTTGCCGACTAAACGTCGGCGACCGGCTCTCGCTTTGAGCTGACGCTGGGTAAGCGCCTGCTCAGTCGCAACAGTCGTGGTCACGCGCTATTCCCCGCATGCAAGAAAAAAGAACGGCGGCCCGGAGTATACCGGGCCGCCGCAATAAATCACTCGGCGTTCTTGAGCAGTTCAACGAACTGCGCCTGAGCCGCTTCCGGAGTGGTGTTGGCGTTGTAGATCAGATCCGAGAAGATGGCGTTCTGGGCCGTTGCAAAGGCCTCGTTGCGCCACACGTTCTGATCGGGAACAACCGCACCCGGCTTCTTCAGGACTTCGATCGCGAGCTTCATGCAGTCATTGGCAAGCGACAGATCGACGTCGTCACGGATCGGGGCAGAACCCTTGGCCGTGTTGAACAGCGCCTGAACCTGCGGGTTGACCATCATCGAAGCCAGCGAAAGCTGGGCGCGCTCGACATCGGCGTCGTTCTGCTTGAAGAACACGAAGATGTCGCCGCCGATGCGGACGTTGGTCGGCTCGGGCGTCAGCGGCCCGAGCAGGCAGGCATAGTCCACGCCCGGCTTCTGGCCGGCAACCTGGAACTCGCCCTGGGCCCAGTCGCCCATCACCTGCAGCGCGGCTTCGCCCGAGATCACCAGCGAGGTGGTGTCGGACCAGCTGCGGTTCGGCGAACCGGCGTCGGCATAGCCGCCGAGGGTCTTGAGGTCGGTGAAGGCCTTGAGAACTTCCGGGCCACCAGCCAGTGTGAGGTCCTTGTCCTTCCAGATCTTCTCGACGTTTGCAGCGCCGAGCTGGGCGAGGATGAGGCCGTTGGCAAGGTTCGAGATCTGCCAGCCGCCACCGTCACCACCAACGGCGAACGGAATGACGCCGGCGTCCTTCAGCTTGGGCAGGTCGGCAACGTACTCGTCCCAGGTCTTCGGAACTTCGAGACCGGCCTTCTTGAAGGCGGAAACCGAGGCCCAGGCCCAGTTGTTCATGTGGATGTTGACGGGAACGCACCACCATTTGCCGTCGATCTTGCACGGGGCAACGGTGTCGGCGGGACGGATGAAGTTGTCCCAGCCCTCTTTTTCGGCGAGCGGCGTCAGGTCGAGCAGCAGGCCGGCGGCGATCAGTTCTTCGTACTGACGGCCCGGGTTGAACTGTGCGGCATCCGGCGGATCGCCACCGAGGGCGCGCTGCATGATCGCGGCACGGGCGGTCTCACCAAGGGCAATGGCGTTATCGACCCACTTGTCGCCGGTCTTGTCGAACTCGTTCGCAAAAACCGACACGGCAGCCTGCTCGCCACCGGACGTCCACCAATGGACGACTTCGACGTCAGCCGCGCGTACGGCCGTGCTGCCAAGCATAGCGGCGGCCACCATGGCCACCACCGGGAAAAACGACTTCATAATGTATCCTCCCAACGTTCCCGAGGAGCAATGCGCCCCCAGCGAATTCTGCGCCGGCCTCTCGAGCTCCCCCTAACGAGGGATAGCCTTCGGAGGCGACAGCGTGTAATCGATTACACCAAGCGTTATGAAACTTCAATGCAATCGATTGCAGGAGTTTCAGACATTCCTTGAGGGCCTGTCAAGGCCGATCTAGATTGAGGATGTCAGCAGCGAAGAGGGAGCGCTGCATGGCCATGAACACGTTGAGAAAAACTCCGACGATTCAAGATGTTGCGCGGCACGCCGGGGTCTCGGCGGCGACCGTCAGCCGGGTGCTGAGTGCGCCGGAACGCGTAACGGAAGCGACACGCGAGCGCGTGCACGCTGCTGTGCGCGATACCGGCTACACGATGAACCAGGCGGCCCGATCGTTGCGCCTCAAGACGGCCCGCACGATTCTGATGGCGGCCCCCAATATCGGCAACCCGTACTATTCCGTGGTGCTCGACGCGGTGCTGCGGGAGGCGTCCTCGCGCGGCTACAGCGTGCTGGTCGCCAGTCGCATCGGCGATGATCCCAATCGCTGGCTGCACGACTACCTTCTGTCGACGCGCGCCGACGGGCTGCTGCTTTTCGACGGCTCGCTCGACACCAACACGCTGCACGACCTGGGCGGTGACGGGATCAGCCTGCCGCTGGTCGCCGCCTATGACGAGATCCCCGACCCCAAGGTGAACTCGGTGATCACGGACAACCGCCTCGCGGCCAAGCGGGCGGTCAAGTACCTGGCCGAGCTCGGGCACACCAGGATCGCGCACGTGATCGGTCCGTCTCGCAACAAGTCGACCAACGAGCGTTTCGTTGGCTACCAGGAGGCAATGGGAGAGCTTGGACTTCCCGTGCGTTCCGACTGGCTCTACCAAGGCGCCTACAATACCGAGTCCGGCGCCGCGGCGGCCGAGCAGTTCCTCTCTGCCGGCGAGCGGCCGACAGCCGTGTTCTGCGGCAACGACGAGATGGCGACCGGCTTGATCCACCGGTTGCGCGTCGCTGGCGTCGAGTGCCCTCGCGACATGTCCGTGGTCGGCTTCGACGACGTCTCCTATGCGCCCTATTACAACCCTCCCCTGACCACCATGCGCCAGCCACGCGAGGAGATCGGTCGAATGGCGACGCGCTCCCTCATCGACATCATCGAGGGGGTGTCGGATGGCGAGCCGATGCATGTCGTGCTGACCTCGGACCTCGTCGTGCGCGAGAGCACCCGCGCCATCCGCTAACGCCGGCGTCACGGCCTGGCCGTCAACTCTATGCCCCTCACGCAACTGCCGGCGTAGATGCGCGTTGGTGCGACCGGAGAGCGGCGGATGACGGTCAGAATACTGGTTACACACGACGGCGCGGGATGGCGCATCGCCAGCCCCGAGCGAGATATCGAGCCGAAAAGCGGCCCGAAGCCCTACATGCAGCGCGAAGAGGCGATTTCCGACGCACTCTTTGCTGCAAGGATGCTTCGCGCCCTGGGCGAGACCGCTTCGGTCTATGTCGAGAACAGCGACGGGCTGCGTCTCGTTGGCGACGAAGACGTGCAGGTCTGGCGGAAGCACTGAGCCTCAAGCTTAGCCCTTGCGACGTTGCTTCCACCGGGCGCCGCAGGATCATTGCCGGAAGCAGCGACTGGACGCCGTTGCTCTCGCTGCAAGTAACGGCGAGCGCATTCAGCTTGCCGACCAGCTTTTTCATGGCTATCCATTTGGTGCTTGCCCCTCTCGGGCAGGCTGGGGGAATAGCCTTTTTCATGACGTACGTATATTTAGTCTGCAACTGCGGATCGCCCGATCACGGCGTCCTCATACAACCCGACGACGATATCGATGGCGCTTTCACGCTGTCCGTCACCTCGACCAAAACGGCCGGACTTTGGCAGCGCATTACGCAGGCCTTCCGCCATGTGGTGATGTCGGAGCGCCTGATCCGCGCCGACGTCGTCCTCGATCGGGCAGAGGCCGAGCGACTTGTCGCCTACCTCAAGGCCCCCTTCGCAGCATCGGACCAGAGCAAGTCCGATCAGCCCTAGCCCGGCCGGGCTATGGGGGAATAACCAGCCCGAAACGGTCCAGACGCGAGTTTGGACTGACAATACCCGCGCGTTGCGCTAAATGGCCCAAGTGGCCTCGTAGCTCAGGGGATAGAGCAGCAGCCTTCTAAGCTGTTGGTCGCAGGTTCGAATCCTGCCGAGGTCGCCAGTCCACTTCCCGTGATCGAGTGGAAAGTCGCTGCCTCCAGCCAGCACACTTGACCGTTCTCGCTCCCGATGGTCGGCTCATCGCAAACGCGTCACCGGAGCTTTCCGCCCTGTTTCCCTACCTCACCCGCGTCTTCTGGCTACTGGTCCAGCCGCTTTCGCTCGCCGTCCTACTCTTGATCCTCGGCTTCGCGCTGAGCTGGCTGAAGCGCCGCTGGATATCGCGCACGCTCATCGGCCTGTCGGTGCTGGTCCTTTTCCTCTGCTGCTTCACGACGTTCGGCTACCTGGCGATCACGCCGCTCGAGAACCGCTTCGAGCGGGCCGTGGAGCCAGCGCGCGTCGATGGGATCGTCGTGCTGGGTGGGCCCATGGATGCTGAGGTGAACACCGCGCGCGGCGGCTGGGAGTTGACCCGGTCTGGCGATCGCTACGTCGAAACCCTGCGGCTGGCGTTGAAGCACCCCGAGGCAAAGGTCGTGGTAGCTGCCGGTCCCGCTGCCCTCGCGCCGGAGCTCGAACCCGAGGCACTGGCAGTGCAGCGTCTCCTGGCGGATTTCGGCATCACCGGCGACCGCGTCATCCTCGACCAGCGCTCGCGCAACACCGAAGAGAACGCGATCTTTGCCAAGGAGCTTGCCGGGGCGACCGAAGGCCAGACCTGGCTGCTGGTGACTTCCGCCTTCCATATGCCGCGCTCGGTCGGCCTGTTCCGGCGGGCCGCGTTCCAAGTGATCCCGTGGCCGACGGACTACCTCGCGAGCGGCGTCGATGGTATCGGCCTCAAACTGGATCAGCCGGCCGAGAATGCCGGCGTTGCAACCATGGCGCTGCGTGAGTGGACCGGACTCGTCGGCTACTATCTCGTCGGCAAGATCGATGAGATCCTGCCCGGCCCCTAGAGGTCGAAGAAGGAGAGCTGCGGCGCCGGGGCCTCGACTGGCGGCGGCACGATCTTGGGCACAGGCTTGGCCACCGCTTTGGTCACAACCACGGTCTTCGGCTTGACCGTTTTCGGCTTGGGCGCAGGCACAGCCACGACCACCGGCTGGGCGATCACCACAGGCTCAGCGGCCGGCTTGGCCTTTTGCTTCGCCTTGGGCCTCGCCGAGTGCTTCTCGATCCAGGTCGCGCCGGCCTTCAGGGGTTCGCGCTCGAAGGAGTATACGTTCTCCCTGCCCTGCTTCACCTCTTTCACCAACCCGGCTTCCTTCAGCACGCGCAGGTGCCGCGAGATGGCCGGGCGGCTGATATCGAAGGCCGCAGCGAGTTCGTGCACGGGCCGCGATTTCTCGTGCAGCATGTCCAGCACCTTGAGCCGGGTGGGGTCGGCCAAGGCGGAATAGAGCTCTGGGAGATTCATTTCGCGTTCCGAAACAATGCGGTGCGCGGAAGATCGTAACAGCTGCGTTACGTGTCAACGGCAATGGGTTGACTGGGACGCTCCCAAGACGGGATTGTCACAGCTTATTTTGCGATTTTCGCGCAGGCAGGCCCATCGGCGATGACCCAAGCGACCGCTCCGCACACCTGGTGGGCCCGAGGCCGACCCTTCACCTTGCCCGAACTCGTCGCAGACGGCGTCGTGCACGGCATTGGGTTGATCGTGTCGCTTGCCCTTGGCGCCACCCTGCTCGTCTTCGCCGGCCTTGGCACCGCGGTAGAGGAACTGCCTGCTCTCGCGCTTTACGTCGGCAGCCTGCTGCTGGTCCTCAGCGTGTCGCTTGCCTTCAACCTCTGCCCGATCACCGCGCCGGCAAAGCGGACACTCGCCCGTCTCGACCAGGCAGCGATCTTCCTGTTCATCGCGGGCACCTACACGCCGTTCCTCGTCCTCCTCGGCGCCACGCCCACAGGCATCGTGCTCGGCGTGGTGGTCTGGGGCGCCGCGCTCGCCGGGATGGCGCTGAAGCTCTTCGTACCGCACCGCTTCGGGCGTGGGGCGATCGCGCTCTATCTCGGCATCGGCTGGAGCGGGGTGTTCATGCTGCAGGGGCTTGCCTCGCACCTGCCGGGCATCTCGCTATGGCTGCTGGTCGCCGGCGGAGCTTGCTACAGCGTCGGCGTGATCTTCCACTTGTGGGAGCGGCTCAATTTCCAGAACGCCGTATGGCATGGCTTCGTCGTTGCCGGCGCGAGCCTGCACCTCGTCGCCGTGCTCGACTGCATGGTGATCAGCCGGCTGTAGCCTTGATCCGGTCGTGGACCACCCTGTCGCCGGGCTTGAGCCCAAGCTCCGCCGCCCGCCCGCCCGGAATCTCCAGCACGAACATCACCGGCCCGGCCGAGGCGATCGAGGTCGTGTCGTGCGGCACGGCGTTGGCGTGGATATTGGCGATCAGGCCCTCCTCGGTAATGAACACCATGTCGAGGTAGATCAGCGTATTCTGCATCCAGAAGCTGACTGGCCGGCTCTCCTTGAAATCGAACAGCATGCCGGAATCCGGCCCGAGGTCGGTCCGGAACATCAGGCCTTTGGCGCGCGACTCCGGCGTGTCGACGACCTCGACCGCGAAGGCGTGATCGCCGTTGGCCGACTTGATCACCAGCCGGCCGTCATCGGCGCAGGCGGCAAGTGGCATGAGCGCGAACAAGAGGAGCGCGCACTGGAGGGCTTTGAGGAGGGAATGCATCGGTGCCAACGGGCTGGTGGGTTCGGCGCCACTCTATAGGGACCGTTGCGGCGGAAAAGGGGAAACGTGCAACGCCGGCACGGACTTGTTCGCGTTCGCCCTATCGTCTAAATCCATGCGCCACACCGGACACCCTGCCTGCCATGCTGTTCAACAAAGCCGAGGATTTCCTGAGCGCGCCGCGTCACGCCGTGACGGTGTTCGGCATGGCCGGCGTCGGCAAGACGTGGCTGTCCGCGCTGCTGCGCAAGGACCACTGGTTCCACTACTCGGCCGACTACCGCATCGGCACCCGCTACATGGGCGAGTTCATCGTCGACAACTTCAAGGCCGAGGCCATGAAGGTGCCGTTCCTGCGCGACCTGCTCCGGACCGACTCGATCAAGATCGACAGCAACATCACCTTCGCCAACCTAGACCCGCTCTCGACCTATCTCGGGCGACCGGGGAATACGGCGAAGGGCGGGCTGCCGCTCAGCGAATACCAGCGCCGGCAGGAGCAACACCGGGTCGCGGAGATCGATGCACTCAAGGACGTGCCCTACTTCATCGATCGCGCCGAGAGGATCTACGGCTACAGCAACTTCATCGCCGATACCGGCGGGTCACTGATCGAGGTGGTCGATCCCGACAATGCCGACGATCCGGTGATCAAGGCGCTGACCGACAGCACGCTGCTGCTCTATATCCGCGGCACCGAGGCAGATGCCGAGAAGCTGATCAGCCGCTTCAAGCACAGCCCCAAGCCGATGTACTACCAGCCGCACTTCCTCATCGAGAAGTGGGCGGAGTTCAAGGCGCTGCACAAGATCACAGATGACGCCGACGTCGATCCGGATGCGTTCGGGGCGTGGGGCTTCGAGGCCCTGCTGACCGACCGACTGCCGCGCTACCAGCAGCTTGCCGACAATTTCGGCTACACCGTCGAAGCCAGCGACCTCGTGACCGTGCGCGATGGCGACGAATTCCTCGACCTCGTCGCGGGGGCGATCAGGAAGCGAATGCGATAGCGCCTTCGCTGGCGCCGCTTCAATTCACCGATCGCATTCCCATCTAGAGGCTCATCATGCCCATTCGTATTCCTGACCACCTGCCCGCCAGAAAGACCCTCGAACAGGAGGGCGTCATGGTGATGGATTCATCGCGTGCCGCCCGCCAGGACATCCGCCCGCTGCAGATCGGCCTGCTCAACCTGATGCCAAACAAGGAGCGCACCGAGACGCAGTTCGCGCGCCTGATCGGCTCGACGCCGCTGCAGATCGACATGACGCTGGTGCGCATCACCGACCACCAGAGCAAGCACACGTCCGAGGATTACCTCAAGACGTTCTACTCGACCTGGGAAGAGGTGCGGGAGCGCAAGTTCGACGGCCTCGTCGTCACCGGCGCGCCGATAGCCAACATCCCGTTCGAGGAGGTCAAGTATTGGTCCGAGATGCTCGACATCATGAACTGGACCGAGACCAACGTGCACCGGACGATGTTTATCTGCTGGGGGGCGCAGGCGGCACTGCACCACTTCCACGGTGCCCGGCGCTACCGCATGGAGAAAAAGGCGTTCGGCGTGTTCCGGCACAAGGTGGTCGGCAGCACGAACCCCTGGCTGCGCGGCTTCTCCGATAGCCCGATGATCCCGGTGTCGCGCTACAACGACATTGACCGCAATAGCCTAGGCGACAATCTCGAGATTCTCATCGACAACGACGAAATCGGGCTCTGCATGCTGCGCGACAAGGCTCGCCCTGCGCTCTACATGCTGAACCACCTCGAGTACGACAACCGCTCGCTGGCGGACGAGTACGACCGCGACGTGAAGGCGGGACTCAATCCGGAGTTGCCGACGAACCTGTTCCCCGATGGCGACCCGACGGTCGAGCCGGAGAACCGCTGGCGCAGCCATGCGCACCTGTTGTTCCAGAACTGGATCAACGACATCTACCAGACGACGCCCTACGACCCGACCCAGATCGGGCTGGTGAAGCAGTCGCCGTGACACGGGCTGGGGAGCCTCAGTGGCTCCCCTCCACCGTCTGCTTCAGGCCATCGAGCATCATTCGCCAGTTCTTCTCGAATTCGGCCTTCTGGGCCGCGTCGATCTCCTTGTCCTTGCCTTCGTTGAACTGGCTGAGCGTCACCCTGGTGCCGGAGCCGGCCGGCTGAAGCTCATATTTCACAATGTGATAGCTCTCCGGTCGCTCCCCCGATCCATCCTTGTCGCTCCAGTGGGTGAAACTGAGCTCGTGGGCTTCGGACAGCGTCTGGATCTCGCCGCGATCGGTGAATGACCGGCCCTCCCACTCGCCCCTGAAGGTGATCGGGTGGCCGATCTTCCAGTCGGTCTCGATGGTCGTTCCCGGGAACATCGCGCCGGATTGCATGGCTTTCCAGACGGTTAGCGCCGGGGCGGCGATTGCGGTGTCGACCTCTACTACGGGTTTCTGCATCTGAACCTCCTCTGTTGGAGCTAAACGCAGGGAGGCTGTTCGGGTTCGCCGGATCGGCTTGCATTCGGATGGGAAGAACCTACCTTTCGGCGACTACCCAGGAGCGCCCGTGCCGCAGTCGCCGACAACCATTTCCGACGAGATCGGCATCGCGCTGGGCAATCTCGCTGACGCGGCCAAGGCGCCGTTCACGCCGACGCTGCGGCTGGGGGTAACTGGGCTAAGCCGTTCCGGGAAAACGGTTTTTATCACCGCGCTGATCCATAACCTGTTGACCGGCGGGCGGCTGCCGGGGTTTGCGGCGATGACGGAGGGGCGGTTCATCGGGGCGCGGCTGGCCGAGCATCCGGATGCGGGAGTGCCCCGGTTTGCCTATGAGCAGCACCTCGCGGCGCTGACGGGGAGCGAGCCGCACTGGCCCGAATCCACGAGGCGGATCAGTCAGTTACGCATCATGCTGAAATTCCAGTCGACGCGGTGGACTTCGGGCATGTTCGGTCCGACCGTGCTCAACCTCGATATCGTCGACTATCCGGGCGAGTGGCTGCTCGACCTGCCGCTCTTGTCGCTGAGCTATGCGGAGTGGAGCGAACAGGCACTTAGGCGAGCATCGCTGCCCCATTCCAAGGCCGAAGCTGAACGGTTCATTGACGAAATCCAACAGACGGACAGCGCGAGAGACGCCACCGATGTGGACGCCGAGCGGCTAGCCGCCGCGTTCACCGATTACCTGAGGCGGAGCCGGGAAGACGGGCGGGCGCTGAGTTCGCTGCCGCCGGGCCGGTTCCTGCTGCCGGGCGATCTCGAGGGCAGCCCTGCCCTCACCTTCGCGCCGCTGCCGGCCCAGACGGGACCGGTCCGTTCGTCGAGCCTCTACGCCATGATGGAGCGGCGCTACGAGGCCTACAAGGCGATCGTCGTGCGGCCGTTCTTCCGCGACCACTTTGCTCGCCTCGACCGGCAGGTCGTGCTGGTCGATACGCTGCGCGCACTCAATGCCGGGCCCGCCGCAGTCGCCGATCTTGAAGCCGCTCTCACCGATATACTCGCCTGCTTCCGGCAGGGGGATAACAACGTGCTGACCCGGCTGGTGGCACGCCGGATCGACCGCATCCTGTTCGCTGCCACCAAGGCGGACCATATCCACTCCTCCAGCCACGATCGGCTCGAGGGCGTGATGAACCGGCTCGTTGCCGATGCCTCGCGCAAGGCGCGCTTTGCCGGCGCCGAAACGCGCTCGATGGCGATCGCTGCGGTTCGCGCGACGCGGGAGAGCGTGATCGAAGAAGGCGGCCAGCGGCACGAGGTGATCGTCGGCACGCCGCAGAAGGGCGAAGTCCTGGATGGCCTCACCTATGACGGCAGGACCGAGATCGCGCTGTTTCCCGGCGACCTGCCCGAGCATCCCGAGACCCTGTTCGAGAACGGGCGGCCGGTGGCGCTGAACTTCCTCCGCTTCCAGCCGCCGCAGAAGCTCGAGAAGAATGCCGAAGGCAACGTCGTCCTGCCGCATATCCGCTTCGACCGGGCGCTCGACTACCTGATCGGAGACTGGCTCAAGTGAAACCGCCCTTTGCTCGTACCGTCGGTAGCAGTACGGACGCGGCCGAGGAGCCGCGGCGGCCGCGCGTGTTCCAGCCGACGCAGGCGGTGGCGTTGCCCGATACGATCGAGCCGATCACAGAAGCCGATGTGCCGCTCGATGAGGCCGTGGCGAAGCCGCGCCTGATGGGCTGGTTCGGGCGGATCGCGTGGACCACCGGCGGAATCCTCGTGTCGCTGGCGCTTGGGCTGGCGGCGGAGCGGCTGATCGCCGACCTGTTCGCGACACAACCCTGGCTCGGCTGGGTAGGACTTGCGGTGCTCGCCGCCTTCGTCGTGGCGCTTATTGCGCTGCTGGTGCGCGAGGCCTCATCGTTGTTCCGCCTGCGGGCGCTCGACAAGCTGCGCCACCGGGCTCTGGCGGCGCTGGCCAGCGACCGCAACAAGGATGGCGCCGAGGTGACGCGCGAGCTGCTCGACATCTATGCCCGCCGTCCCGACCTCGCCCGCGGGCGCGACGAGCTCGAAGCCAGTGCTCGCCACGTCTTCGACGGCGCCGAGCATGTCCGGCTGGGCGAGCGCCTGCTGATGGCGCCTCTCGACGCCCGGGCCCGCGCGCTTACCGCAGCGTCGGCCCGTAGGGTGGCGCTGGTGACGACCGTCAGCCCGCGCGCGCTGATCGATATTGCCTTCGTGATCTACGAGAGCATTCGCCTCGGCGGGGATATCGCCCGGCTCTATGGTGCGCGTCCTGGCCTCCTCGGGACCTGGCGGCTGCTGGGCGCCATTCTGGCTCACCTCGCGGTCACCGGCGGGCTGGTGCTGACCGATGGCGTGGTGGAGCAGCTGGTGGGACAGGGGCTCGCGGCAAAACTCTCGGCACGGCTCGGCGAGGGCGTGGTCAACGGGCTGATGACGGTGCGCGTCGGCATCGCCGCGATGCGGGTGGTTCGCCCCCTGCCCTTCGAGGTGATGAAGCAGCCGGTGGTCAAGGACTTCATTCCCGAACTGGCGAATGTGCTGAACAGCCAGAAGACCAGCTGACTTCGAGCCCAGGTGGGCGACCAAACTACGAGGTCATCCCTGCGAAGGCAGGGATCCAAGTCGCGGCCCGCGCTGGTGGATAGATGGATCCCTGCCTTCGGAGGGATGACAGCCGGTGGAGGGGTGAACACTCCGTTCGATGGTTACAACCATGTGCCGTCTTGCCTGATCGGTGGCATAGGCACATATCCACCCTCAGTCACATTTCTATACCAAGGGGGCAGCCGTGTACCGGGTCGCCGTGATGGTCGGGTCTACCCGGCCGAACTCATCCAATCTCAGGCTTGCCAAGGCGCTGGAGAAGCTGGCCGCCGGCAAGCTCGAGTTCACCTACCTGCGCATCGACAACCTGCCGTTCTACGACGAGACGCTGTGGAACGATCCGCCGGCGGAAGTCGTGCGCCTGAAGAGCGAGATCGCGGATGCTGACGCGGTGCTGTTCGTGACGCCCGAATACAACCGTTCGATCCCGGGCATCCTGAAGAACGCCATCGATTGGCCGTCGCGCCCCTATGGCGATGGCGTGTGGAGCGGCAAGCCGGCGGCTATCGCGGGTGCAACGGGGGGCGTCAGCGGAACGGCGGCGGCGCAGGCGCACCTGCGATCGATCCTGCCGATGACAGGCATGGCCCTGATGGGGACGCCGGAGATCTACTTCCAGTCCCGTCCCGGCGCGATCGACGAGGACTACGGCATCACCGACGAGCGGATGCGCACCAATCTCGGCATCTGGGTGGATCGGTTCAGCGACTGGATCGGCCGCTTCGCCGAACCGCGCGAGGCAGCAGAAGAGTTGCGCAGAACTGCCTGAGTTGAGACGGCCCGCCAATGGCGGGCCGCTTCGTTTGCGGGATCAGGCCGCCGTGAGCTGGCGGTTGCGCCCGAGGCCGAGGAAGGCAACGGCACCGGCAACGATGAGCGCTGCCATGATGGCGATGGTGATGAAGTCGGACCAATCCGGCTTGATGACCATGTCGATGATGACAACCAGCATGACCGTGTAGTCGAACCGCACGACCTGCATCAGCCGGTTGCCGGCGGCCTGCGCTTCCTCGAAGCGACCCTCGCCCATTGCCGCTGCGATGCGGCGGCCCTGCGGCTCGATCAGCAGCAGTCCGGTGAAGAAGGTCGAGGCGAAGCCGGCGAGGCCGAGGATGATCCAGAACTCCCCCCAGGCGCCGCCGAGCGTCGTGGCGATGGCGCCGAAGATCACGGTGAGGAACGAGGTGGGCACGAACCACGTCTTTCCCAGCACATTCATGATGTCGAGAACCTTGAAGGCAGCCTCCTCGCCCTGAACCTTGGTGGCGATGATGTTAGCGGCCAGAAGCGTCACCCCGCCGCCGACCCAGGCGATAGCGGTGATGACGTGCAGCAACTTGAAAAACGTGTACAAACCAATTGCCTCAGCGGTAATGCCCCCGCTTGCGGCGAGTAGGTGTCGAAGCCTGAACCGCCAATGAACGGCGACCCATGGCAACTGCCGGGCAGGAATAACTCTGGTGCGACGACAACCCCGGGGCCCGGTCAGGCTCCCTCCGATTCAGAGTCCCTCGACATGAATCTGAAGCTGGCGGCACTGTGCGCGGCGACCCTCTGGGGCTTCACCTACATCATCACGACGACAATGCTGCCGCATAATCCGGTGTTCATCGGGGCGGTGCGGGGGCTCGGCGGCGGCCTCCTGCTGCTTGCGATGGCGCGACAGAGCGTGCCCGCCGGCTACTGGCCAAAGCTGATCGTGCTGGGAACGCTCAACTTCGGCGCCTCCTTCGCGCTGCTCTTCGTGTCGGCGCTCCGGCTGCCCGGCGGGGTTGCCGGCACGTTCCAGACGCTGGGACCGCTGCTGTCGATCCTTTTCGCCTGGGCCCTGCTGCGGCAGCCGCCGACGCCGATCAAGATCGGATCGGTCGTCGTCGGCGCGATCGGGGTGGCGCTCGTGATCCTGCGCTACGATGCGGGCATGGATGGCTGGGGCGTCGTCGCGGGGCTCGTGAGCGTCGCTGCCGGCTCGCTCGGCGGCGTGCTGATCAACCGCTGGGGCCGACCGCCGGAGACGGGGCTCACCACTTTCACGGCCTGGCAGTTGCTGGTCGGTGGCGCGGAGCTGGCGGTGCTCGCGCTGCTGCTCGGCGACCTGCCGGGGTCTCTCGACATCACGAACGTCGCGGGCCTCGCGATCCTCGCGGTGGCGCTGACTGCCCTGCCCTTCATCCTGTGGTACCGCGCCATCGTGGCGCTAAGCGCGCCGGCGGTGGTCCCGTTCATACTGGTGACGCCGATCGTCGCCTTCATCCTCGATGCGGTGATCCGCAACTTGGTGCCCAGCCCGCTGCAGGTCGTGGGCGTGGCGCTGGTGATGGCGGGGCTGATCGTCAACCAATGGGCGGGCAATCGGGCGCCGAGACCCGCATAGGCTCCGCCCGGCACGCGCGAGCAGACATGGCCTGCTCGCGCGCTGAATGCGGATCGATCAAAGACCGACACGAACGGGAGTTGTGAAGGCTCCGAGCCAGTACGCAACCGACAGCAGCCAGGCAATCATGCCAGGAATTACGAACACGCCCAGGACCTGCCTCGTACGCTCGATGCGCGGCCCGAGGAGCGCATGCAGGAACAGGCCCACGCCCAGAAGAACGCCGATGAACTGAGCCGCGCCTGACATGCCGAAGGAAGCACCGGCTATCCAGATCGATGCGAGCAGATGCACGCACATCCGCGCCGTCCATACATTCTGGTGTCCGGCACCGTTGATCGAGGCCATGTCGACCATCGCGTCGCAGAACAACCACAGGTATCCGGCGAACTTAATCTCGGGGCCACCGGGGAGGAGAGCTACCACCGGCACCAGCGCAAGGTGGTAGACAAGCCCCATGCAGTCGCCCAGGAACAAGCTCTTGTGCTTGGACGCGAACATCGCGATCCAGCCGAGCATGGAGAGGAGGGGAAGGTATTTTATGTAGTCGGTGAACATGACCAGTTCCTCGTCTGCGTGCCTCAGCACGCGGTTGACAGAGGCGCTCAGCCGTTCCGACGATGCATGTATGCCAAAAAAGGCGCAGCAACGACGGGCGGGCAGATACGCTCGCTTCCGTCGTGGTCCGCGGCCCCGCTAAGGGCTGGAATACCCGTTCCTAGGAACAGTGGTCGGGGCTCACCAAGAATACCGACCTGCCATTTTCGACATGATGGATATGGATCGTGGTCGGGCCCATGTAAAGGACCGCCACGAAGGATATTGCCTTCGTTGGCGAGCTGACCGAGCCGGCCATCAAGGATCTCGCGGGGCCTGGCCCCTTCGGCGGCTACCAGGCGAGGCGGCGGGCTTCTTCCTCGCGTTCCGCGAAGCGCTCGCGGGCCTCTTCGACGCGCCGGCGGTTGGCGTGGGCCCAGTTGCCGATGACGCGCAGCGGCTGCCGCAGTTCGCGCCCCATGTCGGTCAGTTCGTAGTCGACCCGCGGCGGGATGCTCGGGGTCACCGTGCGGGTGACGAAGCCGTCCTTCTCGAGATCGCGAAGGGTCGCCGTCAGCATCTTCTGCGACACGCCGTCGATCTGGCGCTTGATCTCGGAGAAGCGGCGGGGCCCATCCTCGAGCACGCGGATGACGAGAATGGTCCACTTTCCCGAGATTTGCGCCAGCACTTCATGCACCGGGATCATCGCGGCCCTGCAGGCCTCGCGCGTGTCGGGTTCGCCGTTGGCAAAGGCGCCGGCGCTGTCGTGCACATGCAGTTCCGTGTGGGTGACCAGGTCGTCCATGGGTAACTCCGGTGACTGGTTGGTGCCGTCTTGCGGCGCATTCGGATGGACACATACTTAGCGTCAGTTACCAACAGTTACTAGCTCTCTGTTGGTGGCCACCCCTCAACCTTTCGTCATGAGCAGCAGACCAATGACCAAACCAAAGATCGGCATCATCCTTTCCTCGACCCGCGAGACGCGGTTCGCCGACCGCCCGGCAAAATGGGTACAGGGCATCGCCACCGAGCGCGGCGATGCGGACTACGAGATCATCGACCTCCGGGACTATCCGCTCCCGTTCTTCGACAATGCCGGCTCGCCCCGCTTCGTGCCGCTGACCGATGAGGCGCAACTGCGCTTTGCCCGCAAGGTCGGGGAGTTCGACGGCTACATCTTCGTCACCGCCGAATACAACCACACGCTGCCGGGCGTGTTGAGCAACGCGCTCACCTACATCTTCAACGAAACCGAGCGGAAGCCGGCGGCGTTCGTCGGCTACGGCTCGGTGGGCGGGTCGCGCGCGGTGGAGCACCTCAGGGCGCTGGTGGTCGAGCTGTCGATGGTGCCGACGCGCTTCGCGGTGCACATCAACATGGAGCCGATGATCGGGATGATGCGTGAGGGCAAGGATTTTGCCGACTACGAGTACCTCGCGCCGACCGCCACCATGATGCTGGAGGAGCTGGCCTGGTACACCCGCACGCTCAAGGCCGGCCGAGAGCTCCAATTGGCGGAAGCGGCCTGATCAGGCGTTAACCCTGGCGTCGGCTCGCGATCACGAGTCGGCGACCACTTATGGCGGAACCGAGGCGGCAGGCACTACGTTATGGGGACTACAAGCCTCCCAAAGGGCCGGCGCCGTCGGGGCCACCGACGCGGGCGAGAGGAGGCAGGGTACGTAGGCAGGAGTGCGTCACATGGCCCTTCCCGTTCGTTCACTTGCGGTTTTCGCCGGCGTGGTCGCGGCTGCGGGGCTTTTCACCGCGTCCGGCCTCAGCCTCACTGCAGGCATGGTCACGGAGGTGGCGGCCAACTCGCCTATCGCGGCAGGCCCGGCCAAGCCGAGCTATGTGGTCCGCCTCCCCACCGCCAAGGCCGAAACCCTCAACGTCGCAAAATCGGTGCCGGTGAAGCCGGTGATCGTCACTACGTCCGCCTCGATCACTAAGGTCGAGCCGCCGAAAGCGGTGGCGGAACTGCAGGTGGTGGCCAAGCCGACCTTCTCGCACCAGGTCGTCGCCAGCGGCGCCAACGTCCGCAGCGGGCCGAAGAAGAACTTCCCGCAGGTGTTCACGCTGCGCCAGGGCAGCTGGGTGAATATCGGCGAGAATGTCAGGGGCTGGGTGAAAGTGACGGACGAGACCGGCCGCGAAGGCTGGGTCTATGGCGGCCTGTTGCAGGAAAGCGCCGCTACCGTTGCAGCGGTCGACTAGCCTCAGGCAGCCTCGGAGTCCTTGGCCGAACTCGGCGCAAGCGTGACGCGCATGCCGTCCAGCTCATCCGACAAGAGGATCTGGCAGCTCAGGCGGCTGTTCGGCTTCTTGTCGAGTGTCGAGTAGAGCAGGTCTTCCTCGTCGTCGCTGGGCGGGGGGAGTTTGTCGAACCAGCCATCCTCGACATAGACGTGGCAGGTGGCGCAGGAGCAGGCGCCGCCGCACTCGGCCTTGATGTTGAGGCCCCAGTCACGGATCACTTCCATCGTGCGCCAGCCATCGAGCCCCTCGAGCTCGTGTTCGACGCCGGACTGGTCGGTGACGTGGATCTTCATCGCGATCAGACGACGCCCAGCTTCTTCTGCAGCTTGGTGGAGCTGGTCGTGTACTGGAACACGACGCGCTCGCCGGGCGAGATGATCGCCTTGGCGGCCTGGGCCATCAGCGCGGCTTCGTGGAAGCCCGAGAGGATCAGCTTCAGCTTGCCCGGATAGTGGTTGATGTCGCCGATGGCGAAGACGCCGGGGACCGAGCTCTGGAACTTCTCGGTGTCGACGGAAATCAGGTTGTCGTTGAGCTCGAGGCCCCAGTCGGCAACCGGGCCGAGCTTCATGGTGAGACCGAAGAACGGCAGCAGGCGGGTGGCCGGCAGCACGGTGTCGCCGGAATCCATCGTCAGGTGGATGTGGTCGATCTGGCCGTCCTTGCCCTCGAGCTTGCCGATCTGGCCGAGGAGGAAGTTGATCTTCCCCTCCATCACCAGCTCCTTCATCTTGTTCACCGAGGCCGGGGCGGCCTTGAAAGCGTCGCGGCGGTGGACGAGGGTCAGCGAGCGGACGATGGGCTGAAGGTTGAGCGTCCAGTCGAGCGCCGAGTCACCGCCACCGACGATCACCACGTCCTGGTCGCGGAAATCGTCCATCTTGCGGACGGCGTAGAAGACCGACTTGTTCTCGTATTCCTCGATGCCCTCGACGGGCGGGCGCTTGGGCTGGAACGAGCCGCCGCCGGCGGCGATGACCACGACCTTGCAGAGGAAGACTTCATCCGCGTCGGTGGTCAGCCGGAACGAGCCGTCCTCGAGCTTTTCGAGGGTGTTGACCATGCGGTTGTAGTGGAACTCGGGTCCGAAGGGCGCGATCTGCTGCAGCAGGTTGTCGGTGAGCCCCTGCCCCGTCACCATCGGGAAGCCGGGAATGTCGTAGATCGGCTTTTCCGGATAGAGCTCGGCGCACTGGCCGCCCGGACGATCGAGAATGTCGATCAGGTGGCACTTGATATCGAGCAGGCCGAGTTCGAACACGGCAAACAGGCCCACGGGACCTGCGCCGATAATGACCACATCGGTGACGATTTCGTTCGACATTCAATTCTCGTTTGGCTGAGGGCCGATCGTGGCTCTCTGTCTTGCGGTATGCGCCGCCTGTCACGCTAGGCGCGGCGAACGGAAGCTCCTGCCGGGCGGACGCTTCCGGGTGTACGGAGGATCAGGCGTTCTCCACCGCGCGGCGGAGGAACGGGCGGGTGCCGACGGGAACCTCGGTGAGGCCGACCGGCTGGTAGAAGATATCGACCGTAGCCAGCTTGCCCTCTTCCATCGCCTTCTTCGTCGGCTCGTGCTTGACCACAAAGGCGGTGATGCCGCAGCGGCGCATCAACTGGATCTGGTCATGCAGCACGTCGCCGACAGCGCGCAGCTCGCCCTTGTAGCCGTAGCGCTCAGCGATCAGCCGGGCCGAGGAGTAGCCGCGCCCATCGGTGTAGGCGGGGAAGTTGACGGCGATCGAGGCGAAGCGGCCAAGATCGGCCTTCACCAGCTCGACATTGTCGGACGGCGAGACCAGCAGCCCGACCGGGTGCGGGTTGGCCAGCACCGCGTCGCGGTTCTCGAGGAACACCGCCAGCGGGATGTGCTTGTAGCTCACCGAGCCGGCGTCATCGCCTTCGGCCCACGGATGGAACGGATCGGCGATGAACTTGCCGTCCTTGAAGAGGTTCAGTTCCTGCGCGGCCATGGGCTTGGCGATGGCTCCGTTGAAATCGAAATGGATGCCGCACTCTTTCTTGTTGAGCCCACGCCAGCGGCCGGCGCGCGGATCTTCGCCCTCGGCCACGACGCTCGTGCAGGGCGCGCAACCGATGGACTTGTAGCCCTTAGAATAGAGCGGATGCTCGGGCAACCCGAACTTGAGCTTGTAGGCGGTGATATCGGCGTCCGAGAAATAGGCCAGCGGATTGACCTTGATGCGGTCGTCGCTGGTCAGCTCGAAATGCGGAAGCACGCCGCGCTCGGCGGTCTGGTAGCGCTTGCGGCCGGTGACCCAGCCGCCAAAGCCGGAGACGACGGCATCGAGCGGCTCGGTCTTCCTGATATGGCAGCAGGAATCCGGATCGGTCTCCCACAGGTCGCCCGTGGGATCGAAACGCAGGACATCCTTGCTGTCCGGATGCAGCGCGATGACGTTGGTAAGGCCCAGGTGCTGCTTAAGCGTCTCGACATAGTCGAGCGTCTCGGGGAAATGCTTGCCGGTTTCGAGGAAATAGACCGGCAGGTCCTTGTCGACCTCGGAGACCATGTGCAGCAGGACGACCGAGTCCGCGCCGAATGAGGAGACGATGGCAACGTCGTCCACCAGCAGCTCGGTGACGGCCTGGCGCAGCACCGCGACGCCGTCCATCTCGTCGAACATGCCGTTGAGCGACATGATGCCGAGCTGCCGCAGCTTGTCGGGCTTGTGCTGACGGATGGGCGACGGCGCGAGATCAAGCATTGCCGTACAAGGCCTCCTTGAACGGCTCCTTGCCGAGACGGCGGAAGGCCGCGATGAAAGGCTCGCTCGGGCTCTCGCGGCGGGCGATGTAGGTATCGACCAGCCGCTCGATGGCATCCGGCACGTCCTCGACGACGAAGCCGTGGCCGAGGATGTCGCCGATCGCGGCGTTCTCCGTGGCGTCGCCTCCGACGGTGATCTGGTAGAGCTCGGTGCCCTTCTTCTCGACGCCGAGAATGCCGATGTGGCCGACGTGGTGGTGGCCGCAGGCATTGATGCAGCCCGAAATCTTGATCTTGAGATCGCCGATCTCAGCCTGCCGCTCGGGCGCCTCGAACTTGCGGGTCAGTTCCTGGGCCAGCGGGATCGAGCGGGCGTTGGCGAGGGCACAGAAATCGAGGCCCGGGCAGCAGATGATGTCGGTGATCTGGCCGGCATTGCCTTCGGCAAGACCATGCTCGACCAGCGTCGCGAACACCGCCGGCAGGTCAGTGATCTTCACATGCGGCAGCACGATGTTCTGCTCGTGGCTGACGCGAAGCTCGTTGAACGAATAGCGCTCGGCGAGGTCGGCAATCACGTCCATCTGCTTGTCGGTGGCATCGCCCGGAGCGCCGCCGACCGGCTTGAGCGAGATGGTGACCGAGACATAGCCGGGCTGGCGATGGCCGTTGAGATTGCGCTCGAGCCAGCGGGCATAGGGCGGGTTGAGGATATTCTCCCGGGCGATGTCGACAGTCGTCTCGTTGACGAGCTCGTACTCGGGCTGGGCGAAGTACCTGCTGATGCGATCGAGTTCCGCCTGCGGCAGGGTCAGCACGCCGCCCTTCACATGGGCGAACTCTTCCTCGACCTGCTCGCGGATGGTGTCGATGCCGGTCTCGTGGACAAGGATCTTGATGCGCGCCTTGTACTTGTTGTCCCGGCGCCCGTAGCGGTTGTAAACGCGCAGGATGCTCTCGAGATAGGCGAGCAGGTGTTCGTGCGGGACGAACGGGCTGATTTGCTTGGCGATCATCGGGGTACGGCCGAGGCCGCCGCCGACCCAGACTTCCCAGCCGATCTCGCCCACCGCGTTGGTGGTCGCCTGCAGGCCGATGTCGTGGAAGCGGATCGCGGCGCGGTCGTTGGTCGAGCCGGTCATCGCGATCTTGAACTTGCGCGGCAGGTAGCTGAACTCGGGGTGCAGCGAGGACCACTGGCGCAGGATTTCGGCGACCGGACGCGGATCGATGATCTCGTCGGCGGTGGCGCCGGCGAACTGGTCGGTGGTGATATTGCGGATGCAGTTGCCCGAGGTCTGGATGGCGTGCATCTCGACCGAGGCGAGATCCGCGAGGATCTTCGGGATGTCGCGGAGCTTGGGCCAGTTGAACTGGATGTTCTGGCGCGTAGTGAAGTGCCCGTAGCCGCGATCGTAGTCGCGGGCGATCCTGGCCAGCATGCGCATCTGCTTGGAATTCATCGTGCCGTAGGGCACGGCGATGCGGAGCATGTAGGCGTGGAGCTGCAGGTAGAGGCCGTTCATCAGCCGAAGCGGCCGGAACTGGTCCTCGTTGAGCTCGCCAGTCAGACGACGGGCCACCTGGTCGGAAAACTGCGCCGTGCGTTCCTTCACGAACGCGGCGTCGAACTCGTCATATCGATACATGGCCGTCCTCGTCGAGATGCTGGCGGTCGAAGCGCGGAGCCGTCGGGCCCTCGGCGCGGATGCGTTCGCGGATGCGGTCGGGATGGATCACCCCGTCGCGCAGCGCGACCGTTTCGACCTCAAGTGAATTGATGCGTCCGGTTTTCTTGGTGGCGGCGATGGCCGCTTCCTTGGCCTCGAGCTCTTCCTTGAGGAAGACGCGGGCCTGCTGCAGCTCCTCGACCCAGTTGCCCTGGCGGTCGAGATAGACCGTTGCTCCGCTCATCAGCTCGTTGCCGGTGAGGATTTCCATTCATGCCACCTTGAATTCGGCGCGTGCGAACTCGATCGCATCGCGCCAGTCGCCATGAGCGATCGCTTCGCCCACGAAAATGATTGCCGGCCCGTCCTCGAGCACGGCTTCGCCCGCGGCCAGCGCGCCCAGCGTGCCGCGGTAGAGGACCCGATCCTTGCGCCCTGCCCTTACGACCACGCCCACGGGGATGGCCGCGCCCGCGCCCTCGGCGATCAGGCGCGTGGCCGTCTCGGCAGCCACCGACTTGCCCATGTAGAGCGCGAGGGTGAGGCCGGACGACGCGAGCGAGGCCCAGTGGTGCAGTTCCTCGGATTCCGCGCCGTGCGCCGTCGCGATGACGAAGCCGGTCGAGACTTTGCGCAGCGTCACCGGGGTCGCCGTATCGGCTGCGGCCGCGAGGGCTGCTGTGACGCCGGGGACGACGTGATAGGCGATGCCGGCTTCGTTCAGGGCATCGATCTCCTCGCCGGCGCGGCCGAAGATCATCGGGTCGCCGCCCTTGAGGCGCGCCACGCGCTTACCCTGCTTGGCGAGGCGCACGATCAGCGTGTTGATCTCGGCCTGGGTGAAGGAGTGATGGCCCTTCTGCTTGCCGACGAGGATCCGCTCGGCATCGCGGCGGCCCATTTCAACAGCTGCAGCCGGCACGAGATGATCGTGAACGATCACGTCGGCTTCCTGCAGCAGGCGCTGGGCGCGCAGGGTCAGGAGGTCTTCGGCTCCCGGGCCGGCGCCGATCAGCCAGACGACGCCGGGGCTTTCGCCGTTTTCGACATGCTGGGCCAGCAGGGCATCGGCCTTGTCGGCGCCCCGCCCGCGGACCAATTCGACCTCGACTTCGGGAGAGGTGACCAGTTCCTCGTAGTAGCGCCGCGCGCGCGTACCCGGCAGCAGCGCCGCAACCTTGTCGCGCATCGAGCCGGCCAGCCGGGCGAGCGCGCCGAGATTGGGCGAAAGCGCCGCCTCGATGCGGGCGCGGATCAACCGGGCGAGGACCGGCGCGTCGCCTTCCGAGGCGACGGCGATGGTGACCGGCGCGCGATCGATGATCGCCGGAGTGTAGAAATCGCACTCGCCGGGAACATCGACGACGTTCAGCGGGATACGCGCGGTGCGGGCGGCCAGCTTGGCGGCATCACCGTCGGGGCCATGGTCGGCGGCGAAGACCAGTGCCGCGTCAATGAGATCGCTGGCTTCGAACGGGCGCGCCAGCACGGTCACCGGCAGCTCGGAAAAGTCGATCTCGATGTTGCGGGAGATAATGACGACCGAAGCAGTCGTCTTAATGGCCAACCGGGCTTTATTGAGGGCTTCTTCTCCACCGCCGACGATGACGATGCGCTTACCCTCGACCTTGTAGCTGACAGGAAATGTTGTCAGGTCACCCATTGGCCGCCTTTCGGTGCCGGATACATACCCACATTGGAACATCCGGACAAGCTATTGAAATTCAATAGCTTTAATGTTTCCCGTAGCAGGGCCGGATTAGAATTGCGTTGAGGTCGGCAGCCCCGCCTCGGCAAAAGAATCCATATCGCGGACCTAATGTGGAAGAACTACTCGGACCGACGGGGTTCCGGCAGTTCAGCCCTGACGTTCCGGGACGTGAACCACGAGCCCGTCGAGCTCGTCCTTGACCTTGATCTGGCAGCTGAGACGGCTGGTCGGCTTCACCGCATAGGCGAAATCGAGCATGTCTTCTTCCATCATCGACGGGCCGCCGACGGTGTCGGTCCAGGCATCATCGACATAGACGTGGCAGGTCGCGCAGGTGCACGCGCCACCGCACTCGGCGACGATGCCGGGAACGCCGTTCATGATGGCGGTTTCCATCACGGTCGAGCCGACTTCGGCCTCGGTCTCGTGACGGGTGCCGTTGGTTTCGATGTAAGTGATGTGGGGCATGTAACGTCTGCTGTGGGGAGAACAGTCGCATATAACGACGCGCCGGGTGCCCCGCAAGCGCGAGGACTTAGTCAGTTCGGCGAGAGCATCGGCAATGGCGGCGTGGCCCGCGCGGTGCAGGTGGCTGATTTCGTATTGAGCGGGAAACTGAAGAGTGCGCCTGCGGCAAGCGCGCGAGGCAGGGTGAATGACCGCCTGGCGTCGTCCGTCGTCCAGTTGATCGTGCTGCCGGCCGCGATGCTCTGCCCGCTCGTATTGGTGAGGATGGCGCGCGTCTCGTTGCGATTGGTGTAGTCGAGGGCGCAGCCGAGGGACACCGAGCCGAAGATGGAGTTCCGCTGGAAGGTCCTCTGGGCCGCGGCAGGCGTGGCCGCGATCAAGGCCAGGATGAGGACTGTCGAGATCAGGCGAACGGGCTTGGCCATTTTGCCTCCTCCCCTGCCGCGTGGCAGGGCAAGGCGACATTGTCGCTACCCGGGCTGAACTGCGGATGAACCGTCAGGTCCCGTAGCTCGCGACCAGTTGGGCGATGAAATCCTGGCATTCGGCGACGGCGGTCGCGATGGCCTCGATGTGGTCGGGATTGACGGAGTGCCCCTCGCGCAGCGAGTCCTCGGCGTGCTTGGCAAGGTCGCGGACCTGCCAGGCGCCGATGCCGGCGGCGGCGCTCTTCAGGGTGTGGAGGTTGCGGACCAGGTCTTCGGCGGAACTGCTGTCTTCGATGCGCGCCAGATAGACGCCGCTCATCTGGGCATAGAGCCGCAGAACTTCTTCCTGGAGGCCGGGATCACCGAGCGACTGCTGCTCGAGATGCACCATATCGATCGGCGTAGGAGAGGATACGCGGGCCTGACCGCCCCGCCCTTTTTCGACCACATGATTGCGTGCCATAATCGCCTACCCCGCTCGCGGGCGCCCCATCCAGGACGCGTTGGAACAAGGCTAGCGACGGGGGATGAAGGTCCCGCCAAGCGAATGTGGACAAGTTTATTCATGCCCTTAACCGGCCGCATTCCCACCGGAAATTAACCCTCCGTTAAGAACGTGCTCGGTTTGCCTCAAATTGTATGTATGTTTGTGGTCCACCTAGCGTGCGGCGGCGTGGGGCTTAGGGTCGATTGCGGGGCTTTTGAATCGCATTTTACCCGGTTTGGACGGCTTACCGGAACCCGGTAGGTGGTCCAATGCCTGCTCAAGACGTCCGCCGAGTGCCGATGCGAGAGTTGTAAGAGTATGGCCAAGAAGACCTCCGCCCCCCAGAACGATCCTGCAACTCTGGCATTCTCGGCCGTCGAGGACGCCCTGAAGGACTCGGTGTTCGCCAACCTCGACAAGCCGGCCGAGGCCGAAGAGGCCCCGGTCGAAAAGGCAGCTGGACCAAAGCCGACGCAGCGCGATACGTCCGCGCGCTCGGAACGCCAGCGCACCGCAGACAAGTTTGCGGCGCAGACGGGCTCGGTCGCCAACGACGATCGCTTCCCCTCGTCCAAGATCCTCTACGGCCTGCAGTCCCGCTCGTCCGGTACGCCGACCATGGTGGCGGGCCTGATCGCTGCCGGCTGGGTGGTCGCGATCATTCTCGTCGCGCTGGTCCGCAATGGCTCGGACATGGGCACCCCGGGCTTCTGGGGCTCCAACGATTTCATCGGCCTCCTGGCGCTCGCCATCGTGCCGGTCATCGGCATCTTCGCCATCTCCACGCTGATCCGTCGCGCGCAGGACCTGCGCAACGCCGCAGCTGCCGTGACGCAGGCGGCGATCCGCCTTGCCGAGCCCGAGACGACCGCGTCCGAAAAGGTCGCGTCGGTCGGCCAGGCGGTTCGTCGCGAGGTGAACGCGCTGGGCGACGGCCTCGAGCGCGCCCTGTCGCGCGCCGGCGAGCTCGAAGTGATGATCCACAACGAGGTCACCGCCCTCGAGCGCACCTATTCCGACAATGAATCCCGCATGCGCGCGCTGATCCAGGAACTGGCCAGCCAGCGCGAGGCGGTGATCACCAATACCGAGCGCGTGCGCGAAGCGATCACCGAGAGCCACACCGGCCTCGTGTTCGACCTCGACATGATTTCGCAGCGCATCGCGGGCACGATCGTCGAAAGCGGCGGCAACCTGACCAAGGCGCTCGAAACCGCGGGCAACTCGCTGAACGGCGCGTTCGGCGAGCGCACCGAGAGCTTCGTGTCGCTCATCGACCAGCGCACCAGCCACCTGCTCGTCGCCCTCGACGACAGCGCCTCGCGCCTCAACATTACGCTCGAGGACCGTGCCGGCACGATCTCGGGCGCCTTCGAGAACCGTACGCTCGAGCTGAGCAACGTGATCGACGGCCGCATGCAGTCGCTGACCGAAGCGCTCGACAGCCGCGCCGTGACGCTCTCGGATGCGATCGACAACCGCACCTCGTCGCTGGCCAAGCTGCTGAGCCAGGGCGGCATTACCCTCCTCGACCAGCTGCGCGATCGTGGCCACGAAGTGTCGAGCGCGCTCGACATGATCGGCACCCGCATCGCGTCGGACATCACGGGCCGCGCTCGCGAGGCCGAGCAGCTGCTGTCGGGCCTCAGCCACCAGCTCGACGAGCAGGTTCAGATCCAGGTCAACTCGATGGAGTCCCGCCTCCAGTCGGCGATGATCGAGCTGAGCGGCGCTCTCGACGATACGACCGAGCGCGCGCGTGTCACTCTGACCGGCGCCGGTTCGCAGAACCTTGCGCAGTTCGACTCCCGCCTCGACGAGATCGCCTCGGCGATCGACGGCCGCCTGTCCTCGCTGGATAGCGTGATCGGCGACAAGGGCGAGAAGCTGATCGTCGCGCTCGACAAGAACAACGCGAGCTTCGCCGCCCGCGCGAACGTGCTGGAAATGGCCCTCGACGAGAAGGCCGAGCACTTCAACGAGATCGTGACGCAGCGCACCCGCGAGATGACCGAGACACTCGGCCAGCGCACCAAGCAGATCACCGAGACGATCGGCAATCGCAGCCAGGAAATCTCGGACTCGCTCGAGGGTCACACGCAGATCATCGCGGACGCGCTCGATACCCGCACGCAGCTCCTGAACGAGACCCTCGCCGGCCGCCACGGCGAGCTGACCTCGGCGCTCGACCAGCACGTCAAGGCGTTCGACGCCACCATCTCGGGCCATGCCCGACAGATGGACACCAACATCATCACCCACGCGCAGGCGATCGACCTGGCGCTGGGCAACCGCGTCGAGCAGTTCGAGCAGGTCCTCACCGGCCGCGCCAAGGAACTCGAGGACTCGGTTGCCAGCCGGACCACGGCTCTCGACCAGTCGGTCGCGACCCGCACGGCAGCGCTCGACCTGGCCCTGCAGCAGCATGCGCAGCAGATCGGGGACAGCCTCGACCAGCGGACGCAGGCGCTGGCGACGACCGTCTCGACCCGCTCGGCCGAACTGGCCGATGCGCTCAACACCCGCACGCAGCAGCTGGCCGACACCCTCGGCACGCACACCGTCGGCATCGCCGCGGCGATCGGCGACCGCACGGCCGAACTCGCCAGCACGATCGAAGCCCAGGGCACGACCGCCAAGGAAAAGATCGAGGGCACCCTGCGCACCGTTACCGATGTGATGTCGGAGCGCGCCGGCGCCGTGGCCACTGCGATCGAGACCAAGGTGTCGGAGATCGGGGAGTCCCTCGGCCGCGGCCTCGATGCCGCCATCCTCCGCATTGCCGACGCCGAGTCCGGCGTTACCGCCCGCATCGACGGTGCGGCCTCGACCGTGGGCGACAGCGCCCGCAAGGCCGCCGACATCATCGAGACCGGCGTCAATTCGGCCCGCAAGGCGATCACCGACATGGTCGACCAGCGGCTGGGCACCCTGCCCGAGGCCATCACCGCCCGCGCCGACATCACGGCCGAGCGCCTCGCCTCGCTGAACACGGCGATCAACACCGCCCTCGTCCAGTCGATGACCGACCTCGAGGCCGGCGCCGACCGGATCGAAGAGACCATCTCGCGCCGCATCGTCTCTGCCACGCAGAGCATTGCCGAGGACGTGACCACCACGGCCGACCGCATGGACGTCGCGGTGCGCAATGCGCTCGAGCAGATCCAGCGCGCTTCGAGCAATGTCGACGAACTGATCTCGATCAAGGCCGTCGCCGCCGCCGATGCGATCGGAGCCAAGGTGGCCGAGATCAACCGCGTTGTCAGCGAGCAGACCGACACTTTCTCCTCGCTCGTGTCGGATCGTTCGGCGCAGCTCGAGATGAGCCTGCAGAACCACAGCAACGTGCTCGCCCAGGCGCTCATCACCAATGCCTCGCAGGCAGAGGACCTGATGAGCCAGTCGACCTCGCGCATCCTCACCGATGTCACCGCGGCGCTCGGCAAGCTCAACGACTCCAACATGCTGCTGCAGAAGGTGCTGGACGCCTCGACGGCGAACCTCGCCAACCTCGAAACATCCGTCGCGCAGCAGACCTCGACCTACTCGACGACCGTGCGCGAAGCGATCGGCTCGACCGAAGAGGCCGGCCGTCTCGTGACCCAGCATGTCGGCGCGCTGCAGCAGACCATCGCGTCGATGGTGAGCGAGTTCGGCTCAATGCTCGGCAACCTCGACAGCGAGGCCAAGACCCTCGATGCCGCGGCCCAGAACCTCAGCGCCACCGGCACGATCACGCTCGCCAATCTCGACGAGCGCCGCATGGCCATGGACGAGCTGGCGCAGGCCTTCACCGCCCGTGCCGACGAGATCGACGGCCGCATGCGCGGCTTCGCCCAGTCCATCTCCGAGACCGTGGAAGAGACCGAGGTCCGCCTCGTCTCCGCCCGTGAATCGATGGAAAGCCTCCTCGCTTCGACGACCACCAATGTCGCCGAAACGCTCGAGGCGACGTCGGGCACGATCAACGCGGCCCTCGCCGACACGACCGGCCAGCTGCAGGCGGTGCTCACCAACACAGCCGAGCAGGTGCAGGCCGCACTCGGCGAGACCACGGGCCAGCTCGAGAACGTGCTCACCGGCACGGCCGAGCGCGTCCAGGCCTCGCTGGCGGAAACCACCGGCCAGCTCGAGACGGTGCTGACCGGGACCACCGACAAGGTGCAGAACGCCCTTGCCGAAACGACCAGCCAGCTCGAAACCGCGCTGACCGGGACGACCGACAAGGTCCAGAGCGCCCTCGCCAGCGCCACCACCGAAATGCAGTCCGTGCTGGGCAAGAGCACCAACCTGCTCGAGGAAGCGCTGGAAGGTACGTCGCATCGCGTTGCGACCCAGCTCGGCTCGTTCACCGACACGGCCGCCAGCGAAAGCCAGCGTGCGGCCGATGCCGTGCGCCAGACGCAGGCGACGATGATCCTCGAGATGCAGTCCGCGCTCGAAGCCGCTACCCAGCGCTTCAACGAGACCGCATCGGCCATGCGTGCGACCGCCAAGGAGGTGGGCACCGAACTGGAGAACACCCGCTCGGAACTCGCCCGTGGCGTGATCGAGCTGCCGGAGGAAACCAAGTCGAGCGCCGCTGCCATGCGCCGCGTCGTGGCCGAGCAGATCGAGGCCCTGGCCGAGCTCAACGCCATCGTCCGCGCCCAGCCGGCAACGCACGATCTGAACGATCGTCGCCCGCCGACGCCGACCCGTGCCTCGTTCGTGCGTGAAGAAGCGCCGAGCAAGCCCGAGCCGCGGCAGGAAGCTCCGCGTCCGGAGCCGACCCGTGCGCCCGAACCGGCTCGTCCGGCCGCGCGTTACACGGCAATGCCCGAAGTGCCGGCTCCGACCGTCACCGCGCCGCGTCCGCAGCCGGTAGCCGAGAAGCTGGCGGCGAAGACCGAGGAAGGTGGCGGCTGGCTGCGCGACGTGCTGCGCAACGCCTCCGGCACGACCGCAGCACCGGCGACCCCGGCCGCTCCGGCCCCTGCTCCCGCGGCCGCTCCCCAAGGCCAGAACCTCTCGACGCTGACCGAGGAAATCGCCAAGGCAATGGAGCCTTCGGCCCTCGCCGACGCGTGGCAGCGCTACCAGGCCGGCGAGCAGAACGTATTCTCGCGCCGCATCTACACGCTGGGCGGCCAGGCGACCTATGACGAAGTCCGCAAGCGCATCCAGCGCGATCAGGATTTCACCAAGACCGCTTCGACTTACATGGCTGAGTTCGAGCAGCTTCTGAAGCGCGCGGCCGGCGGCACCAACCCGGTTGCCGAAACCCGCGAGTACCTGCTCAGCGACCGCGGTCGCGTGTACACGATGCTGGCCCACGCCAGCGGCCGCCTCGGCTAAGCCGGGCCGACAACGAAACGATCAAGGGCCCCGCAGGCGACTGCGGGGCCCTTGCTTATGCGGGGTGCTGGGCTGATGAGCTAATGAGGGCGCCCGACATTGCAGCACCGCTCGATGTCATCCCTGCGAAGGCAGGGATCCATGGCGAAGCCGGCACCGGCGGAGAGTTGGATCCCTGCCTTCGCAGGGATGACATCTTGTGGCGTGGGACAGCCGTGGCTGTGGAGGCGGGACAGCCGTGGCTCTCCCGGGCCGTCCCTACCCCAGCTTCACCTCGCCAGGCTGCTTGGGCGAGCGCATGCTCATCGAGAGCCAGATCAGCACGCCGCCGAGGCCAGCGAAGGCGGCGGCGATGAGGTAGGCTTTGGCACCCATCATGCCGGTGAGCCAGCCGAAGGCGAGCAGCGCGATGACGCAGGTGCCCTGCAGCAAGACCTGGAAGAAGCCCTGCACCTCGGCGGCGATGTCGTCGCTGGTCCAGTTGGCGATGAAGTGCAGGCACCCCATGTAGCCGAGCGCGAAGGTGATGGCGTTCAGCCCCTGCAGCGGGATGAGCGGGATGATGCCGGGCTCGAACGCCATGCAGACCCAGCGGAACACAGCGACGATCGCCGAGGCGAGGATCAGGCTGCGCGCCGCGAAGCGCTTCGCAAAGCGGGCGAACGTGAACATCAGCGCGGCTTCTGCAAACGCCGCGACGGCCAGCAGCGGGCCGATCACATCGGCAGAGAACCCCTGCTCCTTCCACAAGAGCCCCTGGAAGGCGTTGAGCACGACATGGGTGCTGTAGACCATCGAGAAGCCGACCAGGGGCAGCACGAAGAACGGCTTCAGCGCATCGCGCAGGTGCTTGGCGCCCGGTGACGGCGGGGCAACCGAAACTTCGCCCTTTTCGCCGCGGAAGCGCGGCAGGCCGAAGGAGGCGACGGTGCGCAGCAGCGACAGCCCGACGAAGAGCGGCAGGAAGATGCCGCCACCGAGCGCGGCGATGATGAAGCCGCCGACCACCAGCATGACCATGTAGCCCACCGTGCCCCAGGCGCGGATAGGGCCGAACTGGCTGCCGCGGCGGAAGGTCATGCGCAGGGTCGCCGCGTCGACGACGGGCCCGACGAGCCCGGCCGGCAGGGACATCAGCGTCCAGACGATGAGGATGCCCCAGAAGCCGCCGACGAAGAACAGCGCGATGGGAATGAAGCCGGCAATGACCATGCCGAAGATGATGACCTGCCGCCAGTCGGAGGCCCGATCGGCGATGCGGCCGACCAGCATGTTGAACAGCAGGATGGCGAGCACCGGCACCGCATTGAGAATGCCGATCTCCTCGGAGGTCAGGCCCTGGGCGGCGAACCAGATGCCGCCATAGATCGTAACCACCGCGCCGGGCAGGAACTGGATGAAATAGAAGATCGTCGCTCGCAGCTCTGGCGAGAAACGGGGCTCCGAAACGGAGGCGACGGCGGACATGGGGGGCTACTCAGGGAGCGGGATCGGCGACGGTGAGCTGATCGGGGGTGACGGGATGGGCGGATTTCGGCTGGAGCCGCAGTGAGAGGAAGACACAGAGCCCGCCGAGCAGGGCGAAGGCGCCGGCATAGAGCCAGGCGTAGGGCCCGAAGGCAGCGACGAACCAGCCCATGCCGAGAATGACGAGCACGGTCATCGCCTGCTGCAGCACGTAGGAGAAGCCCTGCGCTTCGGCAGCGATATCCTCGCTGGTCCAATTGGCGAGGAAGTAGATGCCGCCGAGGTAGCCCATGGCGAAGGTGATGGCGTGCAGCATCTGCAGCCCGAACAGCACCCAGACGGGCGGCGAGAACGCCATGGCGCTCCAGCGGAAGGCGGCGACGAGACAGGCGAAGATGATGATGTGCCGCGCCGAGATCTTGAGCTTCAGGCGGCTCCACACGAACATCATCGCCGCCTCGGACGCGGCCATGAACGCGACGAGCGGGCCGATGAGGCCTTCAGGAATCCCCTGCTCGCTCCACAGCAGCGCGCCAAAGGCGCCGATGACACCGTGCGTGGCGTAGAGCATGGCCACGCCGAGCAGCGTCAGCACGAACCACGGCTTCATCACCTCGCGCAGCCGCCGCGCGCCGCGCTGCACCGGCTTCGCCTCGGTCGCGGCACCTCGGAACTGCGGCAGCTGGAACGACAGCAGGGTGCGCAGCAGGGCAAATGTCAGGAAGATCGGAACGAATGCGGCATCGCCGAGCCAGGCGATCAGCGGGCCGGATGCCCCGGTCGTCACCATGAAGCCGACCGTGCCCCAGGCGCGGACGGCGCTGAAATCGGTGCCCCGGCGCTGGGTCATGCGTAGCGTCGCCGCGTCGATAACAGGCACCAGCGCGGCAGCGGGCATCATGGACAGCGTCCACACCAGCAGCACGCCCCAGAAGCCGGAGACGAAGAACAGCCCGATCGGCACCACTCCGGCGATCAGCGAGAGCGCGATGATCACGCCGCGCCAATCCGGCATGCGATCCGCAATCCGGCCGACCAACTGGTTGACCAGCAGCATAAGCAGCAGCGGCGCGGCGTTGATGATGCCGATCTCGTCCGGGCTGATACCGCGGTTGGTCAGCCAGATGCCGAAATACACCGACGACACGCCCGTCGAGCCGAACACGGCAAAATGGTAGATCGCCGCGCGCAACTCGGGCGAAACCCGAAGCGCGGCTGTAGACGGGGACGACATGAACGTGCTCCGGAGCGGGAGAATCCCCCTGCACTCCCGGACAGTGGCCACGAGACGGACAAAGAATCAACCGCACTCAAAGGACTACGCGTTATGCCGCAACGGTGTCGCGCGATGCCACCAGCGGGGTTACTGCCCCGGCATCGCCGGAGCGCGGCGGAGGCGCAGGCGGCGCGGTTTGCGCGGTAGCGGCGCCTCGGTCCAGTGGACGAGTTCCAGGACGCCCTCGTGGGTCTCGGCGACCGCGGTGCAGCTCTCGACCCAGTCGCCGGTGTTGACGTAGTGGATGCCCAGCCGCTCGTGCATATCGGCATAGTGGATGTGGCCGCAGATGACGCCATCGACGCCGGCGTCGCGCGCCTCGAGCGTCAGCGCTTCCTCGAAGCGGCCGATCACCGAGACGGCGTTCTTGACCTTGTGCTTCGCCCAGGCCGAGAGCGACCAGTAGGTCAGCCCCATGCGGCGGCGGACCCAGTTCACCGCGATGTTCACGCGGAGCGCGGTCCGGTAGGCCCAGTCGCCCACATGCGCGAGCCACTTGGCATGGGCCACCACCACGTCGAACTGGTCGCCGTGGATCACGACATAGGTCTTGCCCTGCGCCGTGGTGTGGATGGTGCGATCGACGAACTCGACCTCGCCGAAATAGGTGCCGAGATATTCGCGCAGGAACTCGTCGTGATTGCCGGGGAGCACGACGATGCGGGTGCCTGCCAGCGCCTTGTCGAGGAAAATCTCGACCAGCTGGTGGTATTCCGGCGGCCAGTACCAGGCCTTGGCGAGCCGCCAGCCATCGACGATGTCGCCGACGAGGTAGATCGTCTCCGCCTCGTGCCAGCGCAGGAAATCGATCAACTGGTGAATGCGGGTGGGGCGCATGCCGAGATGCACATCGGAGATGAACAGCGCGCGAACCCGCCGCACCTCCCTGCTCTCTTCGCTCATGCTCAATACCTTCGTCGTATCCGGGAGGCGCAGTTTAGCCCAAGTGATCCATGCGACGGGAGAGCTTTCCGCGCAAGCCCCGCCTCAGGTGGGGAAAACCTCAGCCGCCGATGCGCTGCTTCAGGGCGGCGATGCGCTTGTAGCTCGCTTCGATCTTCGCCTTGAAGTCGGGATCGGCGTTGGCCTCGGCCACGAGGATGGCGCGAACTTCCTCGCCGAGCGAAGCGCGCGGCTTGGCCGTGTTCGAGAACAGCAGCACGTCGACTCCGGCCCGCACGGCCCGGGTCACGGTTTCCTTGAGATCGAAGTGGTCGCGGATGGCGCCCATCTCGAGGTCGTCGGTGATGACGACGCCGGTGAAGCCGAGCTGGCCGCGCAGCACGCCACCGATCCACGGCTCGGAGAGGCTCGAGGGCACGCCGGTCGGATCGATCTCGGTGTCGATCAAGTGGCCGATCATGACGAAATCCTCGTAGCCCTTGGCGATGAGCGCGCGATACGGGTCGAGTTCGGTCGGCTTCCAGGTCCTCGTGATGTCGACGAAGCCCTCGTGGCTGTCGGCGGTGGACGAGCCGTGGCCGGGGAAGTGCTTGAGCGAGGTCAGCAGCCCCGCATCGTGGTGGGCGGCGATCACTTCGGCGGCATATTCGACGACGACATCGGCTGTCTTGCCGTAGGCGCGGCCGTATTTGCCGATCACCTGGTTGTTCGGGTTGACCGCGAGGTCCACCACCGGCGCGAAATTGGTGTTGAAGCCCCAGTCGCGAACGCCGGAGGCAAGTCCTTCGTAGACCGCGCGCGATTGCTCGGGGGTGTACTCGGCGGCGATGGTCTCGGCGTCGGCGATTTCCTTGAAGCCGACCGACCGATCCAGCCGCTCGACGAGCCCGCCCTCCTGGTCGAGGGTGATGAAGGGCGGCAGGTCCGCGGGCGCAGCCTTGCGGAACGCCTCGTTCATCGCCGTCACGGCGCTGCGGCTCGTGACATTGGTCTTGAGGAACATCACCCCGCCAATGGTGCCGTCGGCGATCTGCTGGCGCGCCGCTTCGACGCCCTTGCTCTCGACGCTGGTGCCCTGGAAGCCGACGACGATCATCTGACCTGCCATCTGCTCGAGCGACTGGGCCAACGCGGGCGAAGCGCAAAGGGCAAGAATCGTCGCGAGGGTCGTGGCGAGGCGCATGGCTGGGGTGTCTCGGGGAATCGGGTGAGGCCGGTATCGCCGCAGAGTGCGGCGAAAGCGGGGTAGAACGCTATTCAGTTCACCGGCGTCATTCCCGCGAAAGCGGGAACCT